>JANMEV010000186.1:0-5675 GCA_031377305.1 Planctomycetota bacterium
GCCTGCGGTGCCACGACAACCGGTTTTTCCTGAGCAACAACCGACGCGGACGAATATTGTTGTAACGCTCGAAACGTGTCTTCCACCTGCTCAGGGGCGGCCGATTGATTCTTCTCAGCCTGAATCAGGCCAGACAAGACATCGGTTGACTTCAGCAACAGCTCGCACAAATCCATCGTCGGGAGAATCTCGCCTTCGCGCATGCGATCGAGCAGATTCTCCAGGACGTGCGTAAACCGAGCAACCTGATCCATTCCAAACGTTGAGCTCGCCCCCTTGATACTGTGGGCCGCGCGGAAAATGGTGTTGAGAACCTCGCGATCGCCTCCGGAAGTTTCAAGTGCCAGCAAACCGGCTTCCATGTTTTCCAGGTGCTCGCCAGCCTCCTCGTAGAAGGCAGCTCGAAAGCGACTGAGATCAATTTCCATGGTACCAACGCCTATGAAATAGAAACGTCCATGAACAAAGTTCGCATCAACCCAACCTCCGATTCCGAGTCCTGCGATATTCAACGTGTTCGCTGACTGGCAACGGAGGAATCGGCGAAGATTGACAGCGGCTAGTGAACAACCTTAGCCACGACGCCCAGCAGCTGATCAGGATTGAAAGGCTTGACCAGCCAACCGGTTGCTCCGGCGGTCTTACCTTCCTGCTTCTTCGAATCCTGTGACTCCGTTGTGAGCATCAGGATGGGAGTGAACTTAAAGTTAGGAAGCTTTCGCAACTCCTTGATCAGCGTAATGCCATCCATCACGGGCATGTTCAGGTCTGTCACCACAAGGTTGACAGACTTGCCGTTCACCTTGCCCAGCGCGTCATGACCATCCGCGCCTTCAATGACTTGAAAGCCGGCTTGCTGAAGAGTGAAGGCAACCATTTGTCGCATGGATGTTGAATCATCGACGACGAGGGCCATCTTTGACATAATTCGTTTTCTCCTAAAACAATTCAACAGAACCAAAATCTGAGTCACCGCTGCGTTCAGCGGACGCACCTGAAGAACCAATGACCTCACGTTCCGACTTCATCGTGCTGCGAGAATCAAGCTACTCACGCCAGTCGTTTGATCTGGCGGCAGCTCGTCCCACTGACACCTGCTGTAAAAATGGCGTCAGATTCTCCTGCAACGCGGCCAAAGCTTCGACCACGTGATCCAACCGCTGATGCACGCGTTCCTGAAACTGCAACGCGATCACGGAGCGGCCAATATCACGAGAGAGAGATTCGATGAGGTGTTCTGTGCGATGTAGAGAATCAGCCATCCCATGATGCATGATGCTGAACTGATCGAGCAGTCGCGTCACGAGTTCGTGGCTCTTGTGAGCGGTCTCTGCATCCATCATAATGCAAGCCTGCAGCTCTCTGGATGCGGCCTTCAGCGACGCGTCAAGTTGTTGCACTTGTTTTCGAATGGAGTAGCTTGTTTCGGAAGCACACACTCCCAGGTTCTTAGTCTCGTTCGCGATCACATTGAATGCTGCGCCGTGAACTCCGGCTCGCGCTGCCTCAAGGCGACCGTTGAGCCTCACGATGCGTGCTTCATCCGAATTCAGTCCGCGCTGAGCAATCTGTAAGGTCTCTCGTGCTCTTGTCTCCATTCCACCGAAGCCCGAGCTGACGGCAAGTACGAAATCCTGAAGGTCGGTGGCCGTTTGCTGCAGGTGTCTGGAAGGAGCTTCAAGCATTGGCAATATTGCAACAACCTCAACCGGATCGGCCGTTCGGGCAAAGCGCGGCCGACTACGATTCGAGTGCGTTCGACCGACGTCGGTTCTGCCGATACTCAATGCTATCGATTCGCCTGAGAAACGTGACGCTGCTGATTGGCGCCGCCGCCGCCAGGGCAGCAGCGACCCGGGCACATCAAATAGTTGCGATGCGAGGAGTGACATAACTGAGACGTTGACCAGAGGTGCACAAGGGGATGCGATGACAGGCGTTTCTCGAATTCGCAATCCGTTGCGAACTTCAAATCAAGCGATGAACTTCAGCACGTCGTCGCCAATTCCGGCAATGCTTAGCCAGTGAGTGACCGAGTCTGCGTTTTCACCAATCTGCACGGTGACTCTTGTCGATGTGTCGTTAACTGCAGCCAGCAAAATCTGCATGCTCGCAACATCAAAAGCTGTGACATCATGGAGCAGCAAGTCGACCTGGGGATACTTTTCGCAGGTCGTGACGACGGCCTGGTGCAGCGTCAGAGCGTTGGAGACATTCAGGTTGCCGCTCAAGCGAATGCGGCATGTCGTTGAGCCTTCAAGCTCTTCCAATCGGCAAGTCATCTCAGTCACGCGACATCTCCGGAAGCGACCAGCGGAATCATTGATGTTAGACTTTGATGATATGTCGCAATCGAAGCGCCTCGGGAAAGGTTGCAGATAAAATAGACTTTTCTGGCAATGATCGTTGCTGTTCTGTTGTGTCACTGTGCTCTGGAGAAATTGTGTGGAGCACGACTACCAGGTTCACCCCACGAGCATTCCTCCGTGCAGCCTCCCTCATGTGTTTTCCATGCATCGTGATGCCGCTTGCACGCATCAGTTAACGGTTCGGTTCATGAATCAGTCGCAAAGTGCTCTTTCAGCAACCCGCATCAATCGACACTGAATCGCGATCAGCTCGCGTTCGCAGTTACTTTCGAGCGGCCAACTTTCCCTCGACGTTAGCGGGAACGGGCTATATCTGATAACTGCGGCATTCCGGGATTGTCAGCCGGAACGCGACGACGAACGGCGATTCCGGTTCCTTTCCCGCGGAAAACGGGTGCTCTCACATGGCGGCGTGCAGCACGACAGCCTCGTCAATTAGGGAAAACACGTTCCTCTTTAGAGACGCGAGTTTGGGCACATCGCATACGTTGAAACTCACTTCGATTGATCCGGACCACTGAATTCCCCAACTGAACGGCTTTTCCATGGGAATGCGACAATTCGGTTTTGAGTTTTCGCGCGTTTCATTACACTCAGCTGTTTTCCAAAGTCACAGCCGAGGAACGGTCCGACGCGTGAGTTTCCGAGTGTGCTTTCGATTGCAATGTGTGCCTCATGATTGTGAGCAGGAACTGGCTGGCGGAATACGTACCGCTTCCGAAGAGCGAAGACGAACTGACAAACCGTTTGACGATGTCAGGGTTGAACCTCGAAGAATTTCACGACGTGGCTGAAGGACTTTCCAGGCCGGACGTGGCGATTGATATTGAAGTCACCAGCAACCGGCCCGATTGCCTGGGGCATATCGGAGTCGCTCGTGAAGTCTCCGTGCTGTTTCAGCAACCGCTAACGATTCCCAAAGCAACGATCGTCGAAAGTGCTGAGCCTGCGTCCGCGGTAACCAAAATCGCGATCGAATGCCCTGACCTTTGCCCGGAGTATCATGCTCGTCTGATTCGCGGCGTGAACATTGGCGCGAGCCCCCCGTGGCTTAAGGACCGACTCGCCGCTGTTGGAATCAATTCCGTCAACAACGTGGTCGATGTGACCAATTTTGTCATGATGGAATGTGGCCAGCCGTTGCACGCCTTCGACTTCGATCGTCTCGATGGCGGTCGCATCGTCGTTCGCCGCGCGAAGAAGGGCGAAACGATCACCGCGATCGATCAGCGTCAGTACCTTCTTTCAGACGATATGTGCGTCATCGCCGATGGCCGCCGACCGGTCGCCGTGGCTGGCGTGATGGGCGGATTCGATACGGAGATTTCTGACGCAACTGTCAACGTCCTCATTGAGTCCGCCTCGTTCGCATCTCTCTCCGTGCGAGCCACCGCAAGAGCACTCAAGCTTCACAGCCCGTCGTCCTACCGCTTCGAACGCAAAGTCGATCGGCTTTGGCTGGACTGGGCGTCGCGTCGTTGTTGTGAGCTGATCCAGAAAGTCGCCGGCGGGACATTACTTGCAGGTTCTGTTGTGGCTGGCGATCCTCCGCCGGTTCAGCGAGCTGGCATTACGCTAAGGTTTGCTCAAATCTCTCGACTGCTTGGTATCGAAATCCCAGCGGACGAATGTGTCAGCATTCTCGAACGACTCGGACTGAAACGCCTCAGCCGCGATGCGACGATGGCTCAGTTCGAACCACCAAGCTGGCGACCCGATCTGCTGCGTGAGTGTGATCTGATTGAAGACGTCGCTCGTATCCACGGCTACGAAAATATCCCCGCCAACGCGACACTTCCCGTCGTTGCTACGTCAAGAACACGCCGCGAACAGGTCATTGACGCTGTTCGATCCCAATTGGTGGCCAGCGGTTTGTCCGAAGCGTTGACTCTGTCATTCGTGAGCGAAGATCAGCGACAGCTATTCCGTCCGCTGGGTGAGATCGCTCCCGTGGCTGTGAGTCATTCCAGCCGCAGCCATGAAAATCAACTCCGCCAGAGCTTGGTCCCCAGTCTGTTGCAATGCCGTCGCCAAAACGAACGACACGGCAGCGCGAATGCGGAATTGTTCGAGGTGGCTCGCGTGTATCTTTCGGCCGGTCAGGGACAGCCGGAAAACGTCGCGGAACCGCTCACCATCGGCATTGTCTCCGGTCGTCCGTTTGCTCAACTGCGAGGTGTCGTGGAGTCGCTGGTAATGAAACTGGCTCCGCATGCCCTGGTGGCGATCGAAGCGGCGTCAAATCCCGAGTACACCGCCGGACGCGGTGCCTGCCTTAGTCTCAACGGTCGTCCGTGGGGCTGGATCGGTGAACTTAGCCGCGAAGTACTTGACAAGTCCGATCTGCAGGACGCTGTCACAGTTGCGGAACTCCGCTTGCCGTTGATTGAGGAACTCTTTGAGCCGTCGCGCACGTACTCGCCGGTGCCTCGTTTTCCTTCGATCACTCGCGATCTGAATTTTGTGTTGCCCGAGCCGGTCTCCTGGGCCCAATTGTCGGGAACTGTTGCTCAGGCTGCGGGAAGCCTGCTTCTTGGAACCACGTTCGGTGGGCAGTATCGCGGAAAACAAATCGAAGCCGATCGGAAGTCGTATTTGATCTCCTGTCGATTCATGGCGACCGATCGAACGCTTACAACCGACGAAGTTGATTCTGTCGTCCAGAAGATTATCTCAGCGTGCCAATCGCAGTTGTCGGCTCAGTTGCGAGCCTGATCCATGCTACGCGGGAAAAATGACAGCGTCGGCGAACGGGGGGATGTCAATCCCCTGATGTGAACGTGTGCAGCGTCAATATCTGGGGAACGATGTCCGCCGTTCGCTGAACATTTCGTTCAAACGACGCAACAGCCAATTTCATCATCTAACGATCAAACAAGTTCCTGCCGTGTGTTTATCTCACTCCGGCTATGTTGAATACTCATGAAACGCACTCTGCTCAAATCAAAAATCCACCGCGCGATAGTGACCGATGCCAGTCTTCACTACGAAGGCAGCGTCACGATCGATCCGCTCCTGATGGACGCCACCGATATCGTCGAATGGGAACAGGTCGACGTTTACGACATCAACAATGGCAATCGCCTGACGACATATGCAATCAGCGGCAAACGCGGCTCCGGAGTAATCTGCCTTAACGGCGCGGCCGCCCGCCTGGTACAAATTGGCGACCTCGTCATCATCTGCAGCTATGCGGAATATACCGAGGAGGAACGTCGAAAGCACGACCCCAGAATTGTGCTGGTTGATGAGCGCAATCAAATTGCAAAACGCATCGACAGCTAAAGTCTCGTGTGAGATGCAGGC
>JANMEV010000097.1:0-6596 GCA_031377305.1 Planctomycetota bacterium
GCCGGGCCCGGTAGCACTGCTTGCTGTGAAACCAGAACAGTTCTTAAATTGGTTCATTTCACGTTAAACGATTGCAAGCGTCTGCTCACGTCTTGCTTTTGTTGCTCGACAGGGTTGACCGCCGCAAGACCGAGATCAACCCGAAACCAGCGCAAAAAGAAAGCCCAGCGGATAAACCGCTGGGTTTTTTCTGTTTCCACGGACGAGGTTAGTGCCATTCAACACCGTGTCCCCCGAAATGTTCTCTGCGTTGGCCCCCTTGATGTTCATTGCCTTTGAAAAGCGGCCGACAGAAAAAGAGCGGACAAAAAATGCTGGAAAATAGGTTTTAAACAGCACCCTCACCTTCAATACACACTCACTCGATTTCGCGCAGAACCCGGAAACGCGAAAACATTGATTCGTTCCAGCTTCGAAAAACCTTTCGGTGACCTCTGCGATTCATCCGTGTTATCCGTGTCATCCGTGGTAAAAATGCGTTTGTGTTTTTGACCACCAATACCACAGATGTCACCGATAGAATCGTCGGCACAGCGTCACACCAAGCCCTAACATGACGCTATCCAGTTATTCCCCCACAACGGGATTCAACCGCGAAGACCATGGGAAATCAGAAGCCGATTCGCCCATTCGGAATACTCTGCCCCAAGTGGCGGAATTGGCTCTGATCGATAGTCAATTTCAAGATCATAGGCCGCTCGATCGTAGGCAGTTGCCAGGACGATTTGCAGGTCCAGCTCTACATCGGAATCGCCTTCTTTTAAGGGAATCGCAATCACCGGCAATCGCTGAGGCAACCGAATCGGCCAAACGTATCCCTTTGGGCGACGGTCCTTTCTGGAAACATGGACAAAGTAGTCGCCCCTGGGCAGCAGTTCGCGAGCATGCAAATGGTCGCCCGCACGCAGCAAATCGATTTCAACAAAGTGACTTGTCGAAGTCATCACCTCGCGACGTTTTTGTTCATAACTTGCTCGACCTCGAGACCCGGCGATTTTGTTGGTGGGGCTAAGAAGTTCAATCACGGTGACCACGGTGTGCTGTTGACTATCGATCACCTCAAGCCGTGCTTCATGGATTTCATCTTCAATGAGCGTCGTTAGGATCACGGGCTCTACCAAAGTGGTTGATGCCTCGTGGACGGAACTGAGCGGACTTTCCCGAAACCCGGTCTCAATAATTTTCAGATCGGGAATGATCGCCTTGCGACCAGGATCATTCTCGTCGGAAATATAGACGCGTTCCTCGACACGCACATGGTACTGCGGTCGCAGGCGACGATTGAGCATCTCCCGCGCCACGGACAGCAGTTCATGATGAACATCGGGCCAAAGGCTTGGATCTTCGAGATACGGGTCCATACCAGGAAATGGGGACTGCATTTTAATTCTCCTCCTTCAAACTCCCTGATCAGAACAACGTCGCCAGTTTATCCCAGCATGTTGAGTGAGCCAGATCGTATCAGGCTGAATTCTATACATGAAACCCGAGTTTGGCGCATAAAAAAAGCCCAACGGCTATTCCCCGCTGAGCCATCGCAGTACAGCCGTTATTCACGGGGCGTGCACACACATGCGATTCTCTGTCAACTGACGACTGTCAACTGCCAACTCGCTTACTCCAAGCCCTTCCCCACTTCCGTTCGGAACCGGGTTATTCAGGCGATCGACGATCGAGTTCCGCAAAGAGCTTTTCCAAATCAATATTCCAGCCGGGGAGAACACTCCGCCGTCGATTCGGTCAAATTCCTGCGCGATCGATACGGACTCTGCCGCCGTGAATACAGCAACCGTTCTTCGTCCTGGGTCGATCATCCACACCAGGCGAACACCCGCATGAAAGTACTCGCGACGCATACGAGCCATCTCGGGACGCGTATTGCCCAGACGCAGCACTTCAATCACAAAATCAGGAACGAGATCCGACACAGGATCCGCAGGCAATCGTCCACCTGGCATTGTTCCGGCGTCATTTCTGGCAACGGAACAATTTCGGCATAATCAACTTCGCGATGATAAGGTCCGGCGGCATAGGTCCGTTCAAAGACCTTTTGCAAACTTACCGAGACTTCACCGTCACCGGGCAGCAAAGGAATGCTGATTGTGGGCAACGGGTCGGGCAGATGAATCGGATAGATCAGGAAGTCTTCGAAGTGGTCAAAATGGTGTGAGCATACATGGTATGTAAAGCTCGGCAGCTTTTGCTTCAGTCGATTCTCCGGTACCGAGGTGGTATGTGTGCCGCCACGCAGGAGGTCAATTTCCACCAAATGACATTGAGAATCAAGCAACTCTGCCTGTTTACGCAAGTACAAGTCTCGACCTTTCTCACCGGGCCGCTTATTGATGGGACTCAATACTTCAATAGCCGTCACGAGACGTCGATCGCTTCCGCGGCCGACATAGATTTCAACCATGGTCTCAGATTGCTCATCATGAGGAACGGTCACGACTACTGGCCGAGTGACTTCGATTGTCGCAGTCTCAATTGACGAAATTCCGGATCGCGAAGCCCCGTGGTGTGCCCCGGGTGCGATCACATTCACATCCGGGCCAACAAACCGCTCGGAGATCTCAACCCAGGCTCGCCGCCCCAATGCCGCGTAATAGGGTGCAGGCAACCCCGGTTGTATTGCCTCGCTCAGATGAGTGACGAATCGGTCATGAAAATCGGGGAAAATCGACGAGGCCTCAAGATACGGATCCATACCGGGAAATGAGGACTGCATTTTGAATCTCTTCCTATAAATTCCCTGATCAGAACGGTCTCACCAATGCTTTCTCAACTTCCTGAGCGAATCAAAGCATAGTAGGCCGAATTCTATCCGTGATACCCGAATTCCGCGCATAAAAAAAGCCCAACGGTTATTCCCCGCTGAGCCATCGCAGTCCAGCCGCTATTCACGGGGCTTGCGCACACATGCGATTCTCTGTCAACTGACGTCTAACAACTCGCGTTCCCCAACCACCTACGATTCAACTAAGCACCAAGCACCTGCTCTTCAACCAAGCACAGGTTCTATTGAACCCGTTTTCTCAACTGCTCAGGAAAATCTGCTCGATGTCGGTCGATCAACAATCCGCCGATCACGATCACATCCATATCGGTCCGCAGAAAGCAGCTGATCGCTTCGGCCGGCGTTCGAACGATCGGCTCGTTCTCATTCAAAGACGTATTCAGCACAATCGGCACGCCGGTCTTTTCAAAAAACCGACTGATCAACCGATGATAAAGCGGATTCGTTTTCTTTGACACAGATTGAAGACGACCACTGCCATCCACATGAGTCACCGCGGGAATGATCGAATGCTTCTCTTTGCGAATTGGGAACACTTTTTCCATGTAGGGTGTGGCTTCGTCAATCTCAAACCACTCGCCCACTTGTTCTTCCAGAATGCTGGGAGCAAACGGGCGGAACTTCTCGCGGAATTTGATCCGGAGATTGATGATGTCGCGCATGTCGGTTCGACGAGGATCCGCGAGCAGCGTGCGATTACCCAGAGCGCGAGCACCAAACTCCATCGCCCCCTGGAACCAACCGACAACGTTTCCGTTGATCATCAGGTCGGTCGCTCGGTCCACCAGAACGGCCTCGTCCAGCAGCTCATAGGGCACTCCTGCATCCTTTGCTGCGGCGATTGCTTCCTCGTTCGTTGAAGAACAGCCCCAGTACGCGTGGTTCTGGACAAACGTCCGCGGCTTCTTCAGCAGATGATTCCAGACGTAGAACGCCGCGCCGAAGGATGTACCGTTATCCGCCGCGCCGGCAGGGATATAGACGTTCTTGAATGGCGTCCGAGTCGTGATCTTTCCATTCGCCACGGAGTTCATGGCCACGCCACCGGTCATGCAGAGGTTGTCGCCGCCGGTTTTGGCATGCAGACGATTCAGCAAATGCATGATGATCTCTTCGGTCACGACCTGCAGTGACTTTGCAATGTTATCATGTCGAGGCGTCATGGGGTCTTTACGATCTCGCACTGGCCCCATTTCATCAATCAGTTTCTGGCTATAGAACGGCTCGATCACCGGAGCGCCGTCGTTCCATGCCATTTTCACGCCCTTCTTTTGGTGCGTGAAGTACTCCAGATTTAGCTCAAACGTATCCCCTTTGGGGCGAATCAACTTGCGGAAGAAGTCAGCAAATTCCGGCTCGCCATACGGAGCCAACCCCATTACTTTGTATTCATCACCGTAATACGGAAATCCCAGGTACATTGTGATCGCGGTGTACAGGAAGCCGATCGAATGAGGAAAGTAGACTCGATCGAATTCTTTCCAGTCATTGCCTTTGGCGTACGCGGTCAACGTACTGGTGAAGTCGCCCATGCCATCGACGGAAAGCACGGCCGCTTCTTCAAACGGCGAGATCAGAAATCCGGCAGCCACATGTGTCTGATGATGTTCGATGCGATGAAACTGAGCCTTCACTTCGCCGCGATCGACACCCACAGCTTGAGCAAACTGGTCTTCCAGGCCGAGAGTTTTGCCTTGGCGCTTCAATCGGTCCAGGATAGCGGAAGGCGACGGCCAATGAGTGGCGACGAAGCCCACGCGTTTCAGGACATTGGCTTTGGGATTGAACGAAATGGCCACGTGGTCAACATCCGCCGCTGTTAGCCCAGCTTGCTTGAGACACCACCGAATGGACTCAGCTGGAAATCCGGCCCAGTGTTTGATGCGATTGAATCGTTCTTCTTCAACCGCCGCGATGAGCTGTCCATCAACGACAAGTGACGCCGAAGCGTCACCGTGAAAGGCATTAATACCAATGATGTTCATGGGATGAGTTGGCAGTCTTCTGTTGACAGTTGTCAGGAAGGACAGATGAATTGGTGATGTGGCAGTTCGGTGCTGAGTGAAGTGTGTTGAACGGCACTGGAGGCCGAAAAGTGGCAGATGGATGTTTTTTTGCAGGCTGTTGATTCAATCCTAACCCGATGCGTCAGCGAGGGATTGTTGTTGAAAAACGCAGCAAATCTTATCCCTCACTGACGTCTCGGGTTGTGAAAACACATTTAATCAACAGCCTGTTCGCTGGACAGCGCCTTGTTGGGGCGGATGTTCAGGCTTCACCTGACGCTGCGCCTGCGAATATATCCGTGAAATCTGTGCTATCCGTGGTCAAAAAACAGAATGGCATTTTGCCATTAAGAAGTCATCCCAGGTGTTTATGCAGCAGGCAGGTCAAGAACGTCATTGACAGCGACCGCAAATCCGGAGAGCAAACGTGAGGAAGCGATTTCGTTGATCCCAAACTTACCAACCACTTCATACCTGGAATTCAGCAGTTCAAGCACGAGGATTGTTTGCGTGAGCGGGTCAACAATCCAATACTCTGCGATGCCGGCCGCTGAATACTCGCTGCGTTTTTCATCCAAATCACGCCGACGACTCTTCGGCCCCGCGCTCACGACCTCCATCACAAGATCGGCGCCGGTCCAGAAATCATCCTGAATAAACTGCTGATGCTCTGTCAATGCGAAAACAACATCTGGTTCGCGGAACACTCCCGGTTGCAATCGGACACGAAGCGGAGCCATCAGGGCAGTACCCAGTTTTCGTGATTCAACAAAAGCGAACAATTGCCGCACCAGCTCCAACACAATCCGCTGATGGGACGTCGTTGGCATCTCAAGAATCTCCAGGCGGCCATGCGTCAATTCCACCAATCGGGTGAGGTCATCGGTCAGATTTAAGTAGTCGGTATCATTCCAGAGCCCCTGCCGCGGAAACAGCGTCGCGACGTCCCAAGTCACGTCAGTTGTAATCGAGGTTGAATCAGGAATAGTCGACATCGGGTTCCCTTTCACAGCGAAAACGGGCCGTTTGAAGCATCATCCGCGGGCGAGCTGTTTATGTTATGTACTGAGGCCTGAGACCGCAAAGCAACCGGGCAATTGGCTTTTCCCCAAACTCGTGGTTTTGTTGGTCTGATCTTTGTTCAACCAAGCACTAAGCACCCACTTTTTCTCCAAGCACCTGTTTTCTTAACCAAGCACCGCGAAGCGCAACCGCGTCTACTGCCGATCACGTGAGGCCAGATCCAGTTGCAGACAGGCGAGTTCCATACGCAAAGTCTCCATCGGTTGTTTCAGCAGCTCGACCAGTGCCGATTCGGGGCGAGCAAGCAATCGCTGGAGCAATTGAATCTGCCCAGCGACAACTCCCTGCTCGATTCCCTGCTCGATTCCCTGCTCAATTCCCTGCTGCAGGGCTCGTCTTTCGATCGATGTGACGTATGGCATGTGATACTCCTGTTCAATCTTTTGCAATTCACTGACGAACACGATAGCGATATTGGCCGGCAAATCCATCATCCAGTCTATCACGCGAAACAGTGCCCGAACATCTCTTCGCGGAAGCGTTGAGGTCGCCAGTTGTCATCGTCATCCGCCAGAACTGCCAGACTGACCAGTGCCCGATTGTACTTGTCCCGGATGCGGTAGAAATAGACGAACATCCGCTCGGCAAAATTTGGCTTCGATTGGCTTTGAATCTCCAGATGAACGAGCAACCATTTGATTTCACCAGAGAGCAATCGCACATCAACCAGTTTATCAACGGTCCTCGATCCCGTGTCACTTTGTGGAGCA
>JANMEV010000194.1:0-16441 GCA_031377305.1 Planctomycetota bacterium
GCTGCCTGTTCGGCCGTGTTGACCTGCGGCACGATAACACCCTGAGCGCCGAGGTCCAGAACCTTCTTGATCTCCGCTTCGTCGCAAATTGGAACTCGCACAATACACGCAACCCGGTGGCCAACGGCTTGCAGAATCCCGAGGATATCGCCGGTGCTCAGCGGGCCATGTTCACCATCGATGAACAGCCAATCGAAGCCGACATCGGCCAGAATCTCCGCAGTGGAAGCCGTCGGCAATGTCACCATCGTGCCGAGTAGTTTTTCGCCATTCTTCAAGCGTTCGCGGAAGCCATTGATCATGTGGGGATTGGTCCTGTGACGGGATAGAAAATCGTTCGGCAAGATGCCGCGAAAGCTATCTCGCGATGTGCCGCAGGTAGTCACCGTATTCGTTTGGAAACTCAGTTGCCAGCGACAGTAACTGGCTGCGGTCAATAAACCCCTTACGCCAGGCGATTTCTTCCGGGCAGGAGATTTTCAGACCCATACGTTTTTCAATCGCGGCGACAAAGTTGCCTGCGTCGAGCAGCGATTCATGAGTCCCCGTATCCAGCCATGCAAAGCCGCGAGACAACATTTCGACTCGCAACAGGCCTCGATTCAGGTACTCGCGATTGACGTCGGTGATCTCCAGTTCTCCGCGAGGCGACGGCTTCAGTTTGCACGAAATGTCGACCACGGAGTTATCGTAGAAATACAGCCCCGGTACAGCGAAAGTCGACTTCGGTGTCTTCGGCTTTTCCTCAAGCGAGATTGCTTTGCCCTGAGCATCGAATTCGACAACTCCGTATCGTTCCGGGTCGCGCACTTCGTACCCAAAGATTGTGGCGCCGGTGTCCAGCGAACAGGCATTTCCAAGAATCTTCTGGAAGCCGCTTCCGTAGAAGATGTTGTCACCCAGCACGAGCGCAACGTGATCGTCGCCGACAAAATCGGCTCCCAGAATGAATGCCTGAGCCAGCCCCTCGGGTTTGGGCTGAGTCAGATAGGAAATCTTCATTCCCCAGCGAGCTCCATCCCCAAGCAGTTTTTCGAAGCCACTGATATCTCGTGGCGACGATATCACGAGCACTTCCCGAATTCCTGCGAGCATCAGAGTCGACAGCGGATAGTAGATCATCGGCTTGTCATAAACCGGTGCCATTTGTTTGCTGATCCCCAGCGTGATCGGAAACAACCGCGAACCGGTGCCTCCTGCGAGAATGATGCCTTTGGTGAAGTTGCTCATAAGTTTGCGGCGATGCAGGTGAAGAATTTGAGGGCGAAGTGAACAGGTTCTATCGAGTGGTTTCTGCTATCCCAGGCCAAGTCGCTCACGGCGGTATTTTCCGCTTTGGACTCGTTCGACCCAAACGGGATTGTCTAGGTACCATCGAATCGTCAGTTCCAGTCCGGACTGAAAATCCTGTTGAGGCTTCCAGCAAAGTTCACGCTCAATCTTTGACGCATCGATCGCATAACGTCGATCGTGCCCGGGACGGTCCTTGACATACTTAATCAGCGATTCGCAGGGAGCGTGTGGCAAGCCGGGGCGAAGTTGATCCACGGTTGAGCAGATCAGTTTGACGATGTTGATGTTCGTTTGTTCGTTGTTGCCGCCGACGTTGTAGCATTCGCCAATGCATCCGTGGGAAAGGACGGCTTCGATCGCAGCACAGTGGTCTTCCACAAACAGCCAGTCACGAACATTCAAGCCGTCACCATAGACGGGCAACGGCTTGCCTTCAATGGCATTGAGAATCACCAGGGGAATCAGCTTCTCGGGAAACTGATACGGGCCGTAGTTGTTGGAGCAGTTCGTAATCAGGATGGGCAAGCCATAAGTGTGCAGGTAGGCTCGAACGAAGTGATCCGAAGCGGCCTTGCTTGCAGAATACGG
Source organism: Planctomycetota bacterium (assembly GCA_031377305.1). Taxonomy (GTDB): domain Bacteria; phylum Planctomycetota; class Planctomycetia; order Planctomycetales; family Planctomycetaceae; genus SXXK01. Next base: position 1,882 of record JANMEV010000194.1, read on the forward strand.
ACTGTTGGGCGAGTACGCCGTTTCTTCCGTGAAGAATCCAGTCGCGCCAAGCGAGCCGTAGACTTCATCCGTGGAGACATGCAAAAATCGAAAGTCTTCTTTTGCTGAACCCGACAGCGTTGAGTAATATCGCCGCACTTCTTCAAGCATGCGGCAAGTGCCCAACACGTTGGTTTCCACGAATGTGAGCGGTCCGTCGATAGATCGGTCGACGTGGGACTCTGCAGCGAAGTTCACAATTGCGTCTGGCTGGTGCCTGGCAAGCAACTCACGAACAAGCGGACTGTCGCCAATATCTCCCACGACCAACTGATGCGTGTCGCATTCGCCCGGCAGCGAGTCGGGGTTTCCAGCGTATGTGAGCTTATCCAAATTGATGATTCGCACATCGCCCCGTGCGACCGCTCGCCGCACGAAACAGCTGCCGATAAAGCCAGCACCACCCGTCACAAGAATTGTCTGCATAGAACAACCAAACGCTTCGAGTTAAGAAGTCCGTAATCAGAGCGCACGGAGTCTGCAACCGACCAGCAAAGAGCCGCCGCGGGGCAGAGCGGAGAGTCTGAAGAATTCTGCGTTCGACGCAAATGGAAACGGCCGAACTTCAGCAAAAATTGATCTGTCAGATTAATCCGAGATCGGCATACACAGCTTCATTGATCAAGCGATTTCGGCGTTGATGCTGGCCTTCGCCGCAAAAGCCATTGGCTGACCATGCGACAACCAGCCGTTGTTCCGGATCACAGAATCCTATGGAACACTGGGAACCGCCGTGCCCAAAGGTTGCTTCACTGCTAAATCGCCCGAAGCCATAGGGGACTGTTTCGAGCCCGTAACGGTTTGAGTTGCAGATGATGCCAAGACCAAAGTCGACCACATGCTGCAGCGTTTGATCATACTGACCGACTCGATGACGAGTTGTCATTAGTTCGACGGTCGATGCTGAAACCAGCGACTCACCGCTGGGCAACTTTCCACCCCGGAGCAGCATCTCGAGAAATCGCCCGAGCTCCCGAATTGGGCCACGCAGGTTTCCACCGGGCGAAGTCCGAGTCAGCCATGGCGAGCCGGAATAAGCCGATTCAGTTAACTGGCCCTTATCGCGTTCGTAAAGTATCGGAAGCCGGCCTGAGACGTCATCAACGCGATTCAGTGAAAACCCACACTCCGTGTCCGACAATTGCAGCGGATCCAGAAGATCTCTGTTGAGCAGATCGTGGAAGGAATCGGCATACGGAGGCGACTGGAGGCGTCTTATGATCTCGCCAAGAACGAACCAGTTACTCTGAGGATGATAGGCGGCCGTTCCAACTTCCAGCTGCCGCGGCCACTGGAGGGCTCGATGCACACTCGTGGACCAGTCTGCATGCGGCCAGCCAACGTCGGTCTGCGGAAAGCCGGACTGATGCGTCAGTAACTCCAGCAACGTCACATGTGCCTTGTCCGTCTCGGAAGCTTCTGGCAGCACTTCGGCAAGCGTCGTCGAGAGCGAAATCCGGGTCGCTTCGATCTGCAGTAGTACCATCAACGCTGTCAAAGGCTTGCCCGCACTTCGCCACGGCATGATGGTGGAAGACGTCATTGCACGACCCGGTTCGGATTCACCGAGCGCAGAATCCAGCACCGTTGCGCCGTTGCGAGATACGTAGATCTGCACGCCAGTGTGGAGGCTTCGACTGATTCCGTCCTGGATAGCGGTCGCAATGGCAGGAAAGTCGGTGTCCGGAAACATCATATTCGCAGGCTTGAGTTCTACTTGAGTTCTAATCGACAGGCAGACCACGTTCAGTTCGAATGCGTCGCACTTCCGCGAGCACTCCTTCGACGATCTTCGAATTGCGGGCTATCGCTACAAACTGAGTAAAATTGATCATCAGCGTGACGAGCCATGTGGTCACTGCCATGCCAAAGTGAAGTGTTGAGTCGGAAATTCCAGAAACGTCTTTGAGCGACATTGCTGTGGCTGGATCCGCCACCGCGCCAAACGCACCGGTCGCGACGATCATCAGAAAGCTGATCAGAATGCCTGGCATAACGCCGTACTTGATCGTCTGGTTCTGCTTGTACCATTCGGGAGAAAGACTATAGGCCGTGGAAGTCTCCTCCAGCCAGCGGCCTGTGCCCATGAAGTAAGTGAAGAGCAGGGCATGCACCAGGGTGATTCCGGCCAGCGCGCCAAGGCCAATCAGAATATGCGTTCCAACCTGAGCGTTGACGGCGGCGTCAGGCACCCCGTTCGTCAACTTCATCGGGTCACCAATTTTCAGCCCAAGCACAAGCGCAATCAGCGTGATGATGTTGGCGAGGACAGCGAGGGTCAGAAAGATTCGTTTCACAGCTCTGGGTCCGATCAGCTCAGGTCATCGGGAAACTAGCCAAAGAATAAGGCCGCGAAAGAACTTTTAGGGTTCTCTCGCGGCCTTGACCTGAATTTCTTCAGAAAACAGAAAGCAAAACGTTCGTTTTGTCACTCCTGGAAACGACTTCTCGGGAACAGAGCCGTCGTTACGGAGCCAAAACCATTGAAGTCTTCTGTCGCAGGGTCTGCTGGATCGTTTTGTCGAACTGCTTGACCTTTAACTCAAGAGTTAGATCAAGATCTGACTGGGAAATTCGTCCATTGGCGACGTCGAAAAGGATCGTTCCTTTTCCTTCCGACTTTGTCATCGTCAAAGTGATTGGAGCGCCTTCCTTTGGCTTCACGTCAATTTTCGGCAGCATCGTAATTTTGGCGACCCCGGACTCAGTGCCCTGATAGGTCAACATTGAATTCACAGTCATCGTCCCGAATGGAAGGTCAACCTTCTGATTACTTTCCCATGAATCTCCGGCTTTGATCGCTTCAACGGGCAACGTAACGGCGGACTGCGTCATCATCTGCTTCAGAGTCGTTTCGTTCATCGCGTTCCCGGCCGCTCCGGATTCCGCCAGTGCTTTGATCAATTCTTCCGGCACAACAACGTCCTCGACCTTGCCAGTTGAGTGCATGGTCACGCCAAATTCCTGGCCGATGATCTTCTTGAAAACGTCTGCCATCGCCTTTACAAGCGGGGAGTTCACCGGTTCGGTACTGTTGGAATCGAACTGCACTTTGCCGAATGGTCCACCTTCTGATGAGAACTGAACTCGGTCAACAATCTGGGCCATCCGAGCGTCGCCATTGGTCTCGACTGAGGCTACTTTCCAAACCATGTCCATTTTTTGGCTCATGGACATGTTTTGTTGCTGTCCATCCAGATTCATGTTCATCTGAGTGCTCTGCTGTACAGAATACTTAAGAGACTCACCCGACTGGAATTTCCAGGCAAGATTATCCTGAGCCATGCAGTTCGACACAGTTGTGATCGACGACAGCAGCAAGGCAAAAAATGTAGCGAAACGTGATAGCATCAGAGACATCTCCGGATGAAAAGATCATTACGCAGGCAAACCCTGCGACACGCCAGACCTGCGAATTGCCTGGTCAGACTCGCCAGCATCATATCAGAAGTGCCAATTTCGACAGAAGGCCGATTGCTGCCGCGTTTGGAACCAACAGTCACCACGGCACGTAAGGCCGAAAGATCATATGCGGGAATGGATTGCATTCAGACAAATACATCACCTGATCACGTGACTTACCTTGGGAAAGCCTTTGTTCTCGCGACTGGGAAACACCACCCTGTTCGCCGTCTGCAGTGTCACCCGACCGAGTTTCGCGAAATGATTCCGCACTTGCGGCCGCTTCGAGCTGCGGTGGATGAACTACTTTGGCTTAAAGGAACAAAATGGCCACAACCGTGCAGCGTTGGCGAAAGCGGGCAACGGCGTTCGCATTGGTGATCTGGTTGCTGGCAGCGGCAGTGGTGGATTCTCAATGGAGTTCAGTTTGTAGCCCATTTTTCTTTTCGATTGGATGCCTGTTGATGGGGGTTGGCGTTCTGGGTCGGATTTGGTGTCTGGTTTGTATTGCCGGATTCAAAAACGAAGAACTGGTGACGGATGGACCGTATTCGTTGTGCCGAAACCCGCTCTATCTGTTCAGTCTACTCGCAACGCTTGGTGTAGGGCTCGGCTCCTGCACTTTGGCATTTCCTGCGATTGCCATCCTTGGTTTTGCCATCTGGTATCCCGGCGTAATTGCCTTCGAAGCCAGAAATCTTGCTCAACGCCACGGTGATGCGTATCGATCCTATGTCGCGAAAACGCCCGCATTGCTCCCGCTTTCGGGCAATTTCCATGAGGAGAACGAGCACACCGTCCGAAGCGTTTCCTTTCGGCGCGGCCTTTTTGACACCGCTTGGTTCTTCGTCCTTTTCACTGTGATGTATCTGTTTCAGCAAATGCACCAAAACGGCTACCTGCCGATCTGGTGCCGTCTTTACTAAATCGCATTTTCGTTGGCAAAACGCCTGCAAAACAGAAACTTGTTGGCCGCCGCAGAGGCCTTCCGTAAAGCAGCCACTGGACCTCGGGAATGTTCAGGAATACGATGGTCTGTGCAACGGACGGACACATTCAGCCCAGCCGCTGCAGACTCTCCGTCTTGACTTCTTAGTCAAGCTGAATTCTTGGTGCATCCCCAATGCGACAACCTGAAACCACGACTCAGTTGCAGATAGTGACTGACGCATTGGAGCCGTCAGCGATCAGCGACGCTGAAGCTCGCCAATTGCGTCAGGAGAAATTGGATGCTATCCGCAAGGCCATCGGCAGCGGCGCCTACGATTCAGACGCTCTGCTGGAAAAAGCGATTAGTCGCATGGTGCAGCGTCTTGAAAACCCAGACGAACCGCCATTTCACTAAAACCAGTGGCCCACACCCGGCTCGTCGGTATAACTGCTTTGGAGAATCCTGCGTTTGGTTTTCCGCGTTTTCGGGGCCAGTCACTAACGTTACCAGGACCGCAAAAACGTCGATTGAGTTGAGTTTGACGGCTCAAAAGGATGAGAAATTCTCTCTGTGCGGATGTCGTTGGTGACAAAAGAGCGCACATTGGACACACTATCGACTTAACGCGTCTGGCTGTTTGTCTTGTCACAGAGGTTGCAAGTGAGTGACGTTGGTGTGAATGAATTGATCCATCAGGAAGTCGCGGCTTCTCCGGTCGAGAAGTTTCGTGAATTTCTGGGGACTCGTGGCAAGCGTTTGACTCAGGAACGCGAAACGATCGTTCGTGAAATCTTTGCTGAACACGAACACTTTGACTCCGACCAGATTGTGGCAAGGCTAACTCAGCCTCGTCGCGATGGCGGTCGCGTGAGTCGCGCGACGATTTATCGGACGCTCAGTTCGTTAGAAGAAGCCGGCCTGATTCGTAAAGTAGCCCGATCAAACGACCGTGAAGTCTACGAGCACGACTACGGCTATCCTCAGCATGATCACTTCATCTGCGAAAAATGCAGTCAGCTTGTCGAGTTTCGTAACGAAGAGATCTCGGCGGTCCTTGAACGCGTTGCCGCCGACCATGGTTTTCGCATGAGCGGTCATCGTCTCGAAGTCCACGGCATCTGTGCCGAATGTGCAAAGCCACCAACGCGTCGTCATCGCAAGCTGGACATGATTTAGCGTTTGGAAAATAAATCTGCGTCGCATTCCTACGAGCATTTTGTTTTACTCCTGTCGAACCGGTTCGGGCTGAAATATCACAAGCAGCCTGCAAGTACCCTCGAATCCTGTTCGACGAATCTCGATCCATGATTGAAGTGCCGTCACCGCCGGAGTCTATTTCAGACGCAAAGCCTGCGTCGAAGTCGCCTCCATACCTGTTGCTGTTTTTGGTAACGATCGTGATTGGCTGTGGACTCTGGGCGTTTGAAAGCGAACTGACTCTCGAGGGTTTGGCATCGCGAGAAGCGACGTTTCAGTATTATCGCTCGGCTCACCCTCTGTTGGTCTATTTGCTGGCAGTTGGTATCTACGTGACCGTCACCGGTTTGTCTCTGCCAGGAGCCACCGCAATGACTCTCGTCATCGGATGGCTTTTCGGTTTCTGGCGAGGCGTTCTGATGGTGAGTTTTGCATCGACGCTGGGAGCTACTCTTGCGTTCCTGCTAAGCCGCACTTTGTTTCGCAATGCGATGACAACACGCTTCGGCGATCGACTTCCCGGTTTCAACAAAGCGCTGGCAGCCGAAGGGGCGTTCTATCTGTTTAGCATGCGTCTGGTTCCGGCGGTTCCGTTCTTTGTCGTGAACGCGATCATGGGATTGACGGCCATTCGAGTTCGCACTTTCTGGTGGGTCAGTCAGTTGGGAATGCTGCCCGGGACACTCGTCTACGTCTACGCTGGATCGCGAGTCCCCAACCTGAAATGGCTGGCTGAAAAAGGCGTCTCAGCGGTGTTCTCGCCCGGCCAGATGGCGCAGATCGTAACGGCCTTTATGATGCTGGGACTGTTTCCTTTGGTCATCCGTCGAGTGTTAAAGAACCGAACGACTACAAAACCTGATGGCGAATACATAACGACAACGGAAAGCCAACGCCATGACTCACATAACTCCACTCATTCCCGATGACGAATTCAATCGGCGACTTGAAGCCAGCGTGCGTCCTCCACAATGGACCAATCCAACGCCATCGGGACGATACAACCTTGTCGTGATTGGTGCCGGAACCGCGGGGCTTGTGACTGCTGCCGGAGCGGCTGGCCTGGGAGCCAAAGTCGCGTTGATCGAACGCAACCTGATGGGCGGCGACTGCCTGAACTTTGGATGCGTGCCATCAAAAGCTCTGATCAGCGCGGCCCGCGCGGCAGCGGCTTTGAAGCGTGCTCGCGAGTTCGGAATTCAGCTCCCTGAAGGCTCGCACGTCGACTTTGCCACCGTGATGCAGCGAGTGCGACAGCTTCGATCCCAGATCAGTCCCAACGATTCGGCTCAGCGATTTCGCGAACTGGGCATTGATGTTTTTTTTGGCCAGGCCAGCTTTCTGAATTCAGACACAATCGATGTGAATGGCACACAGTTGAAGTTCAAGCGAGCCGTTATCGCCACCGGTGCCCGCGCGAAGGCGCCGCAGATTCCGGGATTGGATTCTGTGCCGTATCTCACCAACGAATCCCTGTTTTCGCTCACGGAATTGCCAAAGCGATTCGGCGTCATCGGTGCCGGCCCGATCGGTTGTGAGATGGCTCAGGCGTTTGCTCAACTGGGATCGGAAGTTTTGCTCGTTGAATCTTCCAACGGAATTCTGCCTCGAGAAGACCATGACGCCGCACAGGTCGTTCAACAGTCAATGATTCGAGATGGTGTGAAACTACTTTCCGGCAGCAAGACGACTTCGGTAAGTTCGCTGAGCAATAATGCGGGACTTCGCCTGGTTCTGAGTTCCAACGGACAGGATCGCAATGAAGTGATCGATCAACTGCTGGTTTCGGTCGGTCGAACACCCAACATCGAAGGGCTGAATCTGGATGCTGTCGGAGTTCAGTGCCACGAAAAAGGAGTGACCGTGAATGAACGCATGCAAACGACCAACCCGATGATCTATGCGGCCGGAGATGTGTGCTCGGCATTTCAGTTTACGCATGCAGCCGACTTCATGGCCCGCATCGTGATCCAAAACACGCTGTTCTTCGGGCGAGCCAAATCGACGTCACTTGTGATTCCCTGGTGCACCTACACGTCACCGGAAGTGGCTCACGTCGGCCTTTACGAACATCAGGCGAAAGAGCAGGGCATTGACATTGATACTTTCATCCAGAAATTTCACGACGTCGACCGAGCAATACTTGATGGGGAAGAAAGCGGCTTCGTAAAGGTCCATGTCAAAAAGGGAACGGACAAAATCGTCGGTGCAACCATCGTTGCGACTCACGCGGGCGACTTGATTTCCGAAATCACGCTGGCGATGACTCACGGTCTCGGGCTGCGAAAGCTGGGAAGCACGATCCATCCCTATCCGACCCAGGCCGACGCCATCCGCAAGCTCGGCGACCAGTTCAACCGCACGCGACTGACGCCTTTCGTGCAAAGCCTGTTCAGGAAATGGCTCGCATGGACGCGTTAAGGCCGGGAGTAGTGAATGGTGATTAGTAAATGGTAAATAGCAAAACGCGTCACTGTTTACCGTTTACCATTCTCCATTTACCTCTTCCCCAGGTGTTCATCAAACCAATCGGCAAACTTGAGGATGTCGAAGATCATTGTTGGCCAGCCGTGGCCTTTGCCGGGGCGAGTTTCGAAACGGAGCTTGCAGCCTTTGGTTTCTGCTTCAGCGATGAATCGTTCTGACTGGTCGATCGGCACAAGCGTGTCAGCATCGCCGTGAACGATGAACGTCGGCGGCATTTGAGGAGTCACGTGATAGATCGGACTGAGTTCTCTGCCGAGCACTTTCCACGTGTCTTTCGATTCGGCCAACGGCCCGAATCCCTTCTTAAAACTCTTCGGAGGCTCATCTTCGCCAACGAACTCCGTTGAGCCTTTCAGGTTTAATAGATCTGTCGGTGGATAGAAACATGCGACGCATTGAACCACACTGGATTCACGTTCGACTTCGTCCGCAGCATTCGGATCGCCCGGGCCACCGGTCGTGCCAATCATCAGCGACAAATGTCCGCCCGAGCTGCCTCCGATGACGCCCAGGCGGCTTGAATCGACGCCGTGTTCCTTCGCATGCAGTCGAATAAAGCGTACGGAACGAATCACGTCGGCAGTCAGGTCACCAATTGTGCATTCTGGTTGCGAAATGTGTCGCACAACGAACACCGTGTAACCTCGCCGAAGAAACGGAGCCAGCATAAACGGCCGCACCGATCCCGGCCCGGACTTCCAGCCTCCGCTGACCATGAAAACAACACCCGCACCGTTCGGCTTCGGCGGCTGAAACACGTCAAGCAGCAACGGCTTGCCATCACGAGTGCCATACTGGATGTCAGCTGTGATTTGGAACGGTGCCTGGAACCAGTACCAGTAGAACGTCGCGACGATGGCAGCGACGATCGTCAGGATGCCTCCGGTCCACATCAACAAACGCTTCATAATTGCTCGCTTTCGGGGCTTTTGCGATTGGGATTCTGTCACGGCTTCGGAAGTCACATTGAATGGCATGGATTTACGAGGAAGTTTGGGACAGAGTGTGATGGATGTCCGCAAAGAACGCGAATGTAACCCGATCTGTCCTCAGATCGGGTATCTGCATCTTTCGTTCAACCGGACTTTTGCTGCACACAAACAGTCGCTCCACATCCTTCGCACGCTTTGTGACCTTTGTGACCATTCCCAAACATGCTGTTGCGCACATGCCAGACCTGATGACAGGTCTGGCTACATTTAACGCGTCTTCACTTGCTCCGCACGGGTCCGACGTAGTCGACGCGAGGCGATGTGAACGATCCTTCAAATGCGGAAACACCATCAAAAACCACTTCCTTGTCGTACATGGTTCGTTCGACCGTAATGGCCGCCCAGTCGTCTGCCCGTCGTAAGTCCCAATACGTACAGTTCGGCCCGGATTTTGTTTCGTCTTTTTCCTTCTTGATGAATTGCCCCGACTTATCACGAGCGTGAATTTGCCACAATGAAGCTCTACCTCCTTCTGAAATCGTCTCGGTAACTTTCACAGCCCACGGGCCGTAGCCCGTGCTGGTATCGCGGCTGTTGCCGACTTCTATCAATGCATGCTGACCATGAACAACCGACGTCATAGACCGCATTTCTGGTGTCAAAACACCAACGGCCTGTCTTCCAAGACTCGCCAACTTAACACCAAATGGTAATGTTGAGAGCATTGTCGGCGATACTTCTGCGACGACAATTGCAGTTTTGCCGTTGTCGCTCGACGATCCAGCGACGGAGTTGCCTGTAAGCAAAAGTCCACGCACCGCTGGCTCCACCGTGGATCGCCGCTCTGAAACACGAACTAGAAACAACCGCTGATTAACATGATCTCCCCAAAGAGACATTCCAGCAGCATCCTCTACGATCCCTTCCGCCGGCAACCCATTTGGCTTCCACCACTTTGTGTAGGGCGTTGTTTGTCCGGTGTACTGTGCAACCGCAACAAGTTCTACCGCGATGTCATCGGTCACCTGAGCGATCAGTCGCAGGTTCGGGTCGGCGGAATGCTGTCGCCACCAATAGAATGCCCCGAACCCAGCCGCGAGCAGCAACGGGAGCCCGATGAAGATAGCCACGTCACCGCGTTTGAAAGCGCTGGGCTTAGCGGTGGTGTCGGGGCAGTTTGGGTCACTCATTGATCGGTCGCCAGAGGATTTCAAAGTGGCCCGTCTCTCCGAGGCGGGAAGATCTCGCGTCGGAGACACGAGCAACGATGTGGAACTCGGGCCGGAGACACGTGCGACGATATATAACTCGCATTGGATGCTCGCCTAAAACTTCAACTCACCCAACTTCACCGACTTTCGCACTCGAGCACGGCCGGTCATGTCGTGGATGCGGAACTCGATGGTGGGATTGGCGGACCAGTTGATGTTGAGCATGCCAAAATGGAAATCGGAACAGGCGTCGCCGAAGCGGTTGCGGTTGGGTTCGACGATTTCCCAGTCTCGATTGAGCCCGCTCGCGGTAAGATCGTGGAGCGGATAACAGTTCGGCGTCTTCAAAACGGACAGCTCGCCCCAGTGAACGTCGCCGCTGATAAAGACAACTCCGTTGGCTTTGGTGGACTGGATCAGATCGACCATTTTCATCAGCTCCAGCGGGAAATTCGTCCACGATTCCCAGCCGTTGTATTCGTGAGCGAACTGAATACTGCTTCCGATGATGCGAAGGTCGGCGGGTTCAATGAGTCGCTCTTCCAGCCACTTCCACTGCTGATCGCCAAGCAGAGTTTTGTCAGGATTGGTGTCGGGAAGGTAGTCATTCTTCCACGAGCTAAACGGATTCTTCAGCGGCGGATCGCGAAACGTGCGAGTGTCCAGCATGATGATTTGCAGCGTCTTGCCAACTTTCGGATCCTCGAACCGATAACTTGTGTAGACGCCTTCATGTTCACGACGAGGGCTCTTCGCGGGTTCATTCCAAAACTTCAGGAAGATCTCTTTGGACTTAGCCTTGAACGGGAACTCCTTGCCGGCGTCGTTGCTGCCATAGTCGTGATCGTCCCACGTCGCGATCGTCGGCACGGCAGCTCGCAGGGAACGAAAATCTTTCTTCGCACCCAGCTTTTGATACTTCGCCTCGAGCAACTTCATATCGTCGGTGTCGCCATAGATGTTGTCGCCGAGATAGATGAACAATTCGGGCTCCCACTCCAGCACAGTGCGAAGAATCGGCAGCGGCTCATCCTGAGTCTGGCATGAGCCAAACGCAATCCTCGAGATCAACGGATTGACCGCCGGAGTTGGTTCTGGCGGCAGCTTCGCGTCCGGCGTTTGAGCGTTGATTGCCGTAGACGTGATCAGCAAAATCATTTGAAGCAGCAGCATTCGTTGCATGGCGGTGTTCCGAATTCGTCGACGTGGATTGGGGACCGTGCAGTGTAGGAAACTGGTTTCGCTGCCGGAAATCATTAGCAACGCTGCACTATCGCCAACCTGGGACAGGTCGGTCTACTGTGGCTCGAATGGGAATGAAACGGCTGGGAAAGAACTTGTTTTGAAATCAAGCCCGCAACCCCCTACCATACGCGGCCGATTCGGCGTCGAAACACCTGTCCAGCGGCTGGCTCAAGTCAAATAGGGCAAAAAGCCGATAATCAGCCATCATTTTCTCCCATGCCCGAGGCACTTCGCCGCGGGGGACTCAAAGGACCTTTCTCAATGCTCAACGTACCCAAGTCTGGTGCTCTGGATTTTGTTTCCCTTGGAGCCCTCGTACACCGGCTCGACCCAGGCATTATTCCGTTCCGCAAAGCCACCAATTTCAACGTTCATGTCAGCGGCGGCGAATTCAACTGCGCAGCAAATCTTGCCGACTGTTTTCAGATGAAGACCGGCGTGGCGTCGGCGATGGTCGATTACCCGATCGGCGACCTGATCAACGAACGCGTCCGCGCAATGGGCGTGAAGCCGTTCTATAAGAAGTTCGCCCATGACGGCGTTCGCGGGCCAAACATGGCAACGGTTTACAGCGATCAGGGACATGGCGTCCGTGGTCCGGTTGTGTTCTACAATCGAAGCAACGAAGCTGCAGGGATGCTGAAGGCTGGTGACTTCAACTGGAGTGAAATCTTCGCTGGCGGAGTTCGCTGGTTCCACAGTGGTGGAATCTTTGCAGCTCTGTCTCCGACAACTCCGGAAGTCATCATCGAAGGAATGAAAGCCGCCAAGGCCGCCGGAGCTGTGACTTCGTTCGACCTGAACTATCGAGCCAAGCTGTGGCAGATCAGCGGCGGTCTGGACAAGGCTCAGGAAACTCTGAACCGCATCGTCGAACATGTAGACGTGCTCGTGGGCAACGAAGAAGACCTCCAGAAGGGTCTGGGCCTGACGGGCCAGGACGTGGAAGCTCATGGCAAGCTTGATCCAGCAGCCTTCTTCGGCATGATGGAAGAAGTGACGAAGAAACTTCCAAACGTGAAAGCCGTCGCGACCACACTGCGAGAAGTCCATTCGACCAACCGCCACTCCTGGAGCGCGGTGCTGTGGCTGGAAGGCAAGACCTATCAGGCGAAGACGATGGAACTCGACGTCATCGACCGCATCGGCGGCGGTGATGGATTCGCGTCAGGGCTGTTCTACGGCCTGTTGAACGGCAAAGATCCTCAGACTTCACTGAACCTGGGTTGGGCTCATGGTGCGCTGCTGACAACCTACCCAGGCGACACAACGATGGCCACGATCAAGGAGGTCGAAGGCGTGGCGTCAGGCGGTTCGGCTCGAGTGCAACGATAACGATTCAGTTTCAGCCTGCCGGTTGGGTTCCATCGCTTCAACGTGACCTTCAACCGGCAGCCTGAGCAAAGCTTTGTTCACAATTGAACGATCTCTCACTGATGAAAAGCGTCCTTTCCGAATCAAAGGACCTACTGTCAGATTCGCCTTTCACAAACTAAAGACTTAAACAATGTCAAAACATGATATCGGCCTGATCGGCCTCGCAGTTATGGGACAAAACCTGGTCATGAATATGGCCAACAAAGGGTTCTCCGTTGGCGTTTACAACCGCACCACTGAGACGACTCATGAGTTCGTCAGCGGGCTCGGCAGCCGTCCGCCGGGAGTTGTCGAAGCGGGAACACAGGACCGCATCAAGGGCTACGACACATTGGAAGCCTTCGTGAACAGCCTCGCGTCGCCTCGCCGAGTCATGATCATGGTAAAGGCCGGTGCTCCAGTCGATGCGGTCATTGATCAACTCAAGCCGCTGCTGGCCAAGGGCGACATCATCATCGACGGCGGCAATGCAGACTATGTCGACACCAATCGTCGCAGTAAGCAACTGGCCGCCGAAGGATTTCGATTCATCGGCACGGGCGTTTCCGGCGGCGAAGAAGGCGCGCTCAAGGGACCAAGCATCATGCCTGGCGGCCACAAAGAAGCCTGGCCGTTTGTAAAAGACATCTTCCAGAAAATCAGCGCGAAGGTGGGCCCGATCAATGACATCCCATGCTGCGACTGGGTCGGTGAAGATGGGGCAGGGCACTATGTGAAGATGGTTCACAACGGGATCGAGTACGGCGATATGCAGCTGATCTGCGAAGCCTACTACATCCTGAAGTACGGCGTTGGCCTGACGAACGAAGAACTGTACCAAGTCTTCAGGGAATGGAACGAAAGCGAACTCGAAAGCTACCTGATTGAAATCACACGTGACATCTTCACCGTGAAGGACAAAGAAACCGGCAAGGACCTTGTCGACCTGATTCTGGATACCGCCGGTCAAAAGGGTACCGGCAATTGGATGAGCCAGCACGCTCTGGATCTTGGCGTGCCAACTACTCTGATCACCGAAGCCGTGTTCGCTCTCTGCCTGTCCGCTCAGAAGGACGCTCGTGTGCGAGCCGAAGCTGTTCTGACCGGTCCAGATACGAAGTTCACCGGCGACAAGAAGCAGTTCATCGACGACGTGAAATGGGCATTGTACGCTTCAAAGCTGTGCAGTTACGCTCAGGGTTACGTCCAACTCGACGCGGCCGCCAAAGAGTTCGGATGGAAACTGCACAATGGACCGATCGCTTACCTGTGGCGAGGCGGCTGCATCATTCGTTCGGTGTTTCTCGAAGACATCAAGAAAGCGTTCGACAAGAACCCAAGCCTGGAAAATCTGCTGCTGGACGACTTCTTCAAGACTGCCATCAACAAGGCTCAGCCATCATGGCGCCGCGTCGTCGCGACGGCATTCCAGCTCGGCTTGCCAGTCCCCGGTTTCAGCTCTGCTCTGACCTACTACGACGGCTACCGCCGAGGCCGCTTGCCAGCCAACCTGCTGCAGGCTCAGCGAGACTACTTCGGTGCTCACACCTATGAACGCACCGACAAGCCTCGCGGCGAAAAGTTCCACACCGACTGGATTCGCGAGCGTAAGTTGTCGTAACGTGAATTTGAGATTTCAAATTTGAAATCTCAAATGACTTTATCCAAAACAAAAGCCCGGCATTGAACAAATGTCGGGCTTCTTCTCCATGTGGAATCGAGTGAAGTCATTCCCTTGACGCGGGATATCTCATTTGCCA
>JANMEV010000215.1:0-3902 GCA_031377305.1 Planctomycetota bacterium
TTCGCTGAAAGGCTTCCTGAGCGGACTCAGGGACAACCAGCATAGTGCCACGTTGCAGATGTGCCGGATCAGCAGGCAGCATCAGAGCGTTCTTCCTTAGCCAGTCCATCAACGTCCGCAGGTCTTCTGCCAAAAGACGGGGTTCGTCGGCCCAGTGTCGGGCTTGTAGTTTGGCTTCTCTATTTGACATGGTGGCTAGTTGGCATGATGACGATGGATCAGGATCTGAGTGCGGATCTTACAGCGGATCGTGTTCCAGACGAAAGGCCCGGGGCAACAGATCGCTCAAGACTACCAATTCCGGCGCCGAACCTTCCGGCGCGGAGATGTTGTCCAGCAGCACCAGCATCTCGGGATTGAATTCCGTCAGAAATTGACGACACGCTCCGCACGGGACAGGGATTTCTGTCAGGGACACGCAGATTGCAGTGAGTTTCCGATCCCCCTGAGCAACCGCCGAGCACACAGCGACTCGCTCAGCACAGATCGTGAGACCGTACGATGCGTTTTCCACATTGCAGCCTCCGATGATTTTTCCGGAAGCTGTCAGCACCGCCGCGCCGACGTAGAATTTGGAATACGGAGCCCAGGCAGCTTCGCGGGCTTTTCGCGACGCGGCCTGCAATTCTCGCCAGCGTGGGATTTTTTCATCAAGGTCCGACATGACGTTACTTCCCACAGACTTGCAGAATGGCTTTACAGAAGTCCGGCAAGTCGTCCGGTTTTCGGCTGCTGACAAAGTGGCGATCGATAACGACTGGCGCGTCTTCGAAAATCGCGCCGGCGTTGATCAGGTCGTCTTTGATACCGGGAGAACCAGTCACCTTGACGCCTTTGTAGACCTTCGCAGAGATTGGCATCCAGCCACCGTGGCAGATGGCAGCAACCAGCTTTCCTGCCTCGGCGAATTCACGAGTGATTCTCAGGACTTCCGGATCACGGCGCAGTTTGTCGGGCATCCAGCCGCCCGCGCAGATCAGGCCGTTGTAGTCGGACACCTTGATCCCTTTGATCACGATGTCAGAGACACACGGATATCCGTTCTTGCCGATGTATTTCTTTCCCGCTTCCTGACCGGCCAGATGAAACTTCGCACCCGCTTCGATCAATCGTAGCTTGGGATACCAGACTTCGAGATCTTCGTAGTCATCTCCGACGAAGCAAAGAAATGTCTGGCTGGTGAGTGAGGTCATGAAGAAATTCCGTTCACGAATCTTGTTCAGAGAGATTGCCTTCGAAAGTCGGCTTGCTGAATCGTGACCGAACGTTTTTATTTCGCAAGTGAGAACCGCGAAGGCCCAATTTCATCGAGAGGCTGTACAGACCGGCGTGTGAGCACCAATAATTCCCCGCTGCGGCTGCAGGCTTCCTGCTGTCGTCCTATCAGCGGAGATTCTCAATGGCCCCTTCCGGCAGTGAACCAGAGATTGAACAGCAACTTCGTGACCTTCAGGAGCAGGCGGGGGAATTGATCCCTTTGTGCCGTTTCGCAAGTTCTTCACGGCTGTACGGTGAACTGCGTCGCCGAGGTCGAATTGAACATCGAGCCCAGGCGTATGTCATGGGCACGTTTTTTCAGATGGACCAGGCTCAGTATCTGTTCGACTTTCAGACAATGCGTGAACGCGCCATTGAACTGATCGCGCTGCTGGAGGATGAGGAACAGATCCGCCAGATTCAGCCCGATTTTCCGCGGGACCAGTACGAGTACCTCGTGTACTCAATGAGTTCCTGCGCCTACGAGAATCTGGCGGAAGCGACCGGCCAGTTGGAAGGGTACAACTCCGAGGGAATGCATGCCTGCATCGCGGACGGAATTCAAATCTGCCGTCGAACGGGAAAGACGGGCTGCGTCAGTTGTTTTCGCGAGTACGCGTGTGACGTTTATCTTTCGGCCGATGATGCAGACATCGCCGGTCATCAGTGTCGCCTTGTGATGGAACAGGAAGGATCCTGGTCTGATCGAGGCGACCGGCGCTGGCTGGCGACAAGCAAGCTGGCCTGGCTGGCGGCTCTGCACGGACGATTTGACGAAGCGGTGGCCACGATTGAAAAGGCGATCGTGTTCACAGACGGTGAGGCGGTGTCGCTGAAGTTTGAATCTCGAGTTCGCACGATGCTGATTCGAGACTGTATTCGTCTTGCTGCGGGCCTTGATCCGATCATTTCTCAGGATCCCGCGTTTGCGGAAATGCCGTCTGCAGAAGAATGCCCGGTCTTTGAAAATGCGATGGACCTGAACGCCGCACTACTGGCTGTGCGACAGGAAAAATGGGACGACGCGACTCAGTTGCTGACGAAGTGGGATCAGAGACTGCAAAAATGCAATGGCACTCATCTGTGGTTCGAAACACGCTTGCGACTGATCGCGGTCAAGCGACTTGCCGGAGATCAAAAGCAGGCCGACGCCCTCGCGCGACAACTTGAACAGCGGGCTCGCACGGCAAACGACTATTTGACTCTGCGACGTCTTCAGCACCTGATGGACAGCGATCAGCCTTCACCGCTGGCCATTGCGTCGTCGCCTCGTCGTGCGGCTGAAAGCACGGCTGTGCTCAACGAAAGTCCAACAGCATCAGAAAACTCCAAAGATGCGACGAATGAAGAATCCACCGCTGCGCCGGCTGAACCGCCTGCTCCGTTGGCCGAATACGTCGCCGCGCTGCGGGAGTTGATGACCGACCTAATGCAGGATCCGTCGCAGGAGAAGTTCGAAAGTCTTCGCAAAGATGTTTTGTCGATGGATGCGGCCAGCGTGACTCATCACGAGGATGTCTCCGGTATTCTTCATCTGATGGGCTATCTCGTCGGAACGGGCGACGATGGCGAAGCCGTCTGGAAGTGGGCCAATTCGCTCGCCGCGCCGCATCGAAATCGAGCTGTCGTGCTTTCGCTGCTGGGAACGCTCGGCGATGCCCTTCGCGCGACGGGCAATGAGGAACTTGCCGAAAAGATCACGGCCGAGCGAACGGAGCAGTTGTTTCGAAAGTCGATGGAACTGGATCCCTCGAAGCCTCGCAACTTTCTGCGGGCGGGAGACCACTTTGCATCGCAGGACAATAACGGAGAAGCCGAACGCTGCTTCGCTCGCGCGTTTCGCCTGGATCGACTTGACGGGAATATCGTTCGTCGACTGGCCGATCTTTATAACAACACCGATCGACCTCGCGACGCGCTGCATGTGCTGGATATCAGTCTGCGAGAAGGCAGCGAAGACGGGCAGGTTGCTTTCGAAGCAGCGATGCTCGCCTTCCGCTTGAAGCAATTTGATGCGACGTTGACCTACCTGGACAAGTTTGAAAAGCAGGGCGGCGAAAACGTCTGGACCAATTACTACCGCAGTGTCTGTTACTACGAACAAGGCGATTATACGAAGGCTCTGGAATGCATCAATGCCGAAGAGCGAATTGCAGAATCCAGTGGCTGGCATCTTGAGCTGATGCGAGCTGTTACAAAGGTCCGTCTGAATGATGTCGCTGGTGCTCAGCCACATCTGGAAGTTGCGCTCAGCACTCCTTTGTACGAGGTCGATTTTCTGTCGCCGACCGGCCTGATGGAACTTCTGCAGCGACTTGCGGTCGTGGCCGAAGATGTGCTGCAGGATGAGCAGCTCGTCGGAAGAATCGAGGTTCGACTTCTGCGATCCGGGTTGATGCCGGAAACCTGGTTTCAGTGGCAGCGAGAATCCGACGGGGCGAAGCCTGTTGAAAATATTCATCTTTACCGATGCCTGGTGCATCAACCGTTGGATGACACCTGGAATGATGACCCTGAGCGTCTAAGCGATCAGCGGGACTGGACTTCGTACATCACCGAATGGGGAGTGCTTGCGGATTCAGAAGATTCAGCACGGGCGACGGCACTGGAGTATCAGTCTCGCTGTCACGAACTTCCGGCTGAGG
>JANMEV010000250.1:0-2815 GCA_031377305.1 Planctomycetota bacterium
GGTCGGCAATCTCTGGTATTCCAGCTTGGTCGCCGAATGTCTCAATGGCCTTCTTTGCGAGTCGCTTAACTTAGGCCTCATCCTCTGACTTCTGAGCGGCAGCGAGGTCTACGGCAATTCCTCGGAGTTTCGCCTGAGTAGCCCGCTCCAACTTGGGAGTCTCCTGTGCGAATCCGCACTGACAAGCGAGGAGTACCACCAGAATCAAGATCAGATATCGCATTGGTAGAGGCTCCCGCGTAGTGGAACAGTGTATCGCGATCACACGGACAGGCAAATTCGTTTAGGTATCGCTGGCCACAGTACTTCAATTGTCGATCACCTGGATGAACCGCTGACTGTTGTTTTCTGTGACCGAACGTAGATCACAGAGTAGAGGGTGTTTTCAGCGGTGGAATCAAACGACGACGGAAATGCAGCACCCTTCAGGTCGTAGCAGACTCGCATCGTAGCAGCGTCAGGAAAGTCAAAAACCGCCAGCAGCGTCTTCCCGGCATTTGGCCCTTCGATCCCAGTAATTGTCATTTGGTAAGGAGTGACCGAACGATTGACAATACAGGTTCCCTTGTCGGGTGATTCACCAACTTTGACCAGATAGTTGTCGCCCGTCAAAGTCAGTGAAATTGTATCCGTGATGGCCGTTGGTAGTGGAGTGCCAGCCATGGTGGCCAATTGAACTTTCCAGACGCCGTCCGTGGAGGGCTCAGTCTGAGTAGTCGCGACGGTTTCGGCGGCAGGCGGAGTTTCTGTTCCGGGCATCTCGGTGGCAACTGGAGTCACCATTTGTTCGGTGGACGCGACTGACGGCGATGGCGTCTTTGCAGCGGGTTCCGATTCCGCGCATCCACTCACCAGAACAGAGAAACTCAATGAAAGAATTGCCGAGGAAACCTTCCGGTATGCGTTGGACATTGTGCCTCCTGGATTAGAAACAAAGACCTGTGATCTTCCGTAGTTTGGTACACATTCGCACGTTCGAACAATCAGCAGGAGATGGCTGACCAGCGTTCCATTGAGTAGTTGTCTGAGCTCAGGTGAACGATAGAGACAATCGTTCTTCAATGGAAAGTCCCCTACTGCTTTCCGCCTGCAATAATTCGGAGCGATGCAAACGTGAGCTACTGTGGGAAGTGTAACGATTTCTGATTGGCATCGCTGCTTCTATGGCACTTTGGATGGCGATCCATTGACGACCTGTCTTATCACGTGACCTGCCAGTCGAAAATAGAAAAGTGGCACGAAGTAGCTGACAACAAAGCACGTAATTGCCCCAGCAACCGTTAGGAAGTTCAACTGGCGATTGATGCCGATCGCCAGCAGCCCCAGCGGCGCAAACGAGATTGACACACCTGACAATACGGAAACAACAAAGAAGGTGCGCGAATGAAGTCGACGTACCCACTCAGCACTAATCTCCACGGTGACCGGGCCATAGGCGACACTGTTCTGATGACTGCCTGGTGCGGCATAGGGATTCTCATTCATCTCTACGAACCATTTCATTTTTCCAATGACATTGAGTGCAATCAGCGTCGCAGCGCAGCCTCAATCGCTATTTTGCCAACAGATGCTCCTGCACGAACAGCACGGTTGCGTAGAACTGAAAATCGGCGTTGCTTTTCTTTCGGAAGCCGTGCCCCTCGTCTTTGGCCATAAGATACCAAACCGGGCTGCCGTTTGCTTTCACTTTTGCCACCATTTGTTCCGCCTCAGAAAGAGGCACTCGAGGGTCGTTGCCTCCCTGAACAACAAACAGCGGCTTCGTAATCTTCGTCGCATTATTCAGTGGCGCAATCTCTTCGAAGAAGGAAGATATTTCCGGAATTCGTTCGTCGCCATATTCAACTCGGCGAAGGTCACGTCGATAGCTTTCAGTGTTCTTCAGGAATGTCCCAAAGTGCGAAATGCCGACGACATCCAATGAACATCGAAGGCGATCGTTGTAGGTCGTCGCACAGGCCAGCGTCATGTAACCGCCGTAGCTGCCACCCGTCACCATGATGCGATCAGAATCCAGTTGAGGCTGAGTCTTGATCCAGTCCAGCAGGGCTCCGATGTCCTTCACTGAGTCTTCGCGTTTCATCCCATTGTCCATGGCGACGTAGGTCTTTCCATAGCCCGTGGAGCCTCGCACGTTTGGATAGATCATCGCAACGCCAAGTTCGTTCATATAGTAGTTATTCCGTCCCTGAAACACCGGCTGCGACTGTCCTTCCGGACCGCCGTGAATGTTGATGATCACAGGACGCTTGCCCTCGAACTTTTTGGCCGCGGGATAAAGGAAGCCCGTAATCTCCAAACCGTCGAAGCTCTTCCAGCGGATCAATTCCGGTTCGACCAGCTCGTCGGGCACTAATCCGCCCAGTTCGCTTTCCGTCCAGCGACTCACTTCGCCCGACTTGACGTTGAGCGAATAAACATCAGACGTCGACTTCGCTGAATTGACCGTGAAAGCAATGTCCTGACCGCTTTCGTGCCAGCTCGCACTGCCGATGACGCCGGTGGGAAGTCCCTGAACGGGCGTCACTTTGCGAGTTGTCGTGTCCATCAAATACGCTTTGGAAACACCCGCTTCGTTTGTCAGTAACGCGATTGTTGCGCCGTCTGGCGACAGTTCAAATCCATCGACGTCCCACGGAATCTCGCTGGTCAGGTAAGTCACATCGCCAGTCGCAAGATTCATCAACGCTAATCGTTGGAACTCGTTGTCTTTGTCTGATGTGATGTAAAGTCCTTTTCCGTCCTTACTGAATTCCGCGCCGCCATAGGCGACCTGAGCCGCCAGATCGCTAATCGGCGTCTACGCGCCGGGATT
>JANMEV010000275.1:0-9351 GCA_031377305.1 Planctomycetota bacterium
ATTCGCTGCTGGAGTTCCTGCACTTGCTGAGACGGATCCATTGGAAATCATTGCTCCGGACCATCGATTTCAGGAGAACCTCGACGGTCCGCTGAAGGCTATGGCCAATGTTATGTCCGTGACGACACCCGTCTGAAAGACGGCGACTGACGACGAGACCTGCGACAATTTCGCCACCCGTACCGTCAGAATTATCGACACAACCTGACTCGTTCTTGCGGCGCAGTCTATTTGCTTCGGGCATCTTCAGGTTTTGCAAAGTCGCATTATCTGCCGAAACGGGAGCTGTGCTTCAAAGGAAGTGTGCAGCAGGCGAACGACGACGGAGTTACCGGGCCCGCTTTCGGCCCGCCTTGCTGGACTTTCTGCCTTTTGTAGAAAATCCCGGAGCCGAGCTGCCTTCTTCATCGGGAACTGGCTGCCCCATCTTCTCTTTGAGGCCGTGAATGCGGTCTCGAAGCTGGGCCGCCCGTTCGAAATCCAATTGCTCGGCCGCTGCCAACATTTCACTTTCAAGCTCGCGTAGAAACTCTTGAGTAACGAACTGGGATTCTGACTCCAGGCCGACGGATTCGCGTTCAATTCTTCGAGCCTGAATCTCCTCTTCGATGCCCTTGCGGATGGCCTTGTGAATGGTCTCCGGTGTAATGCCGTTGGCTTCGTTGAATTCGGTCTGCAGCTTTCGGCGACGGTTGGTTTCGTCGATAGCTCGCTGCATGCTGGCCGTCACTTTGTCCGCGTAAAGGATTACCTTTGCATTGATGTTTCGCGCGGACCGGCCGATCGTTTGGATCAGGCTGGTCTCGCTGCGAAGGAAGCCTTCTTTGTCGGCGTCGAGGATGGCGACAAGTGAAACTTCTGGAAGGTCAAGACCTTCGCGAAGCAGATTCACTCCGATCACGGCGTCGAATTTGCCTTCGCGAAGTTCACGAAGGATTTCGACTCGTTCCAGGGCGTTGAGTTCCGAATGCAACCACTCGCAGCGAATGCCCTCTTCCTTCATGTACGTGCTGAGGTCTTCCGCCAAACGTTTCGTCAGAGCCGTGATCAGAACTCGTTCATCCAGGGCTGCTCGTTCGCGAATTTGTTCCAGCAGATGTTGCACCTGACCTCGCGCTGGGATGACGAAGATTTCGGGATCGACGAGTCCCGTTGGTCGAATCACCTGCTCCACGACTTCGCCACCGGTTTGATCCAACTCCCAGTCTCCGGGCGTCGCGGATACAAGGACTCGATAGGAAGGCTTGCTATTCCATTCGTCGAACTTCAGCGGACGATTGTCCTTTGCCATTGGCAACCGAAATCCATGATCCACCAGTGTTGTCTTGCGAGCATGGTCGCCCGCAAACATGGCTCGGATCTGAGGCAGCGTAGCATGTGACTCGTCGACGAAGATCAGAAAGTCCTCCGGAAAGAAGTCGTACAGCGTGTACGGTGCTTCGCCCCGTTTTCGGCCAGCGAGAGCACGGCTGTAGTTTTCGATTCCGGGACAGAAACCAGTCTCCTTCATTAGCTCAAGGTCATGACGAGTTCTTGCGGCCAATCGTTGTGCCTCCAGGAGTTTGCCCTCCTTCTTGAATGTCGCAAGTGAGGCGTCGAGCTCTTCGCGAATCTCGTCGAGTGCCGCATCAACTCGACTCTGAGGGAGAACGAAGTGCTTGGCGGGATAAATGTAGATCTCTTTTAGTGATTGAGATTCCTTTCCGGAGACGGGATCGATCATGCTGAGTTTTTCGATCTCATCGCCCCAGAGTTCGATGCGATATGCGAACTCTTCGTAAGCGGGCCAGCATTCAATCACGTCGCCGCGGACGCGAAACTTTGCACGTGCGGGATCGAAGTCGTTGCGATCGTATTGAATGTCGATCAGTCGCATCAGCAGGCTGTCGCGATCGACTGTTTGTCCCACATGCAGCGGGATCATCATGTTGAGGTAGTCTTTGGGTGATCCCAGTCCGTAGATACAACTGACGCTGGCGACCACGATCACATCGTTGCGACTGACCAAAGCACTGGTGGCAAGAAGTCGCAGCCGGTCAATCTCTTCGTTGATCGAGGAATCCTTCTCGATGTAGATGTCTCGCTGAGGAATATAGGCTTCCGGCTGATAGTAGTCGTAGTAACTGACGAAGTATGTGACCGCATTGTTGGGAAAGAATTCCCGAAACTCGCCATACAATTGCGCGGCAAGAGTCTTGTTATGCGAGAGGATCAGCGTCGGTTTCTGAACCTGCTGAATGACATTGGCCATGGTGAAGGTCTTGCCGGAACCGGTGACTCCCAGCAAAACCTGAGTCCGTTTGTCGTCGCGAATACCCTGGACCAGCGATTCGATAGCCTTCGGTTGGTCGCCGGCCGGCGCGAACTCACTGACAAGCTGAAACTTCTGGTCTTTGGTCATCGTGAACCTGTGCCTGCTAATCCGCTGAAATCGTCGTCCAGGCACGATTGTATTCGACGGACCGCAACGAAACATCTCAGTACAGTCGGCACTGGTGATTGCGAACAGTGCGGACGTTGGCTATTTCAATCGTTTCGTGATCGGCGGTTGCGGGATCGGGACGATTCTGATCGTGTCCGTCTTCTTTTCCTGCTAAACGGGTTGAGAAACTCAAACAACTTCACACTACGAGACCACGCGGCCTGCTCCCAATCGGAGACTTTTTTGCCAAACCGAGACAGTACCAGAAAAACGTTTCGTTCAAGGCGATCGGACGTTTTCGACGCGGCTCGTCCTGCTTTGTCGATGCTTCGGGATCGGATGCGTTTTGAGGAAAACGAACTGGGTAGTGAGAGCCACGAGAGCGATTCAATCGGCTTGCGAAAAATCTCAAAGCAATGCGGGCACTTGAAATTGCGGAATGGCAAGATGGTCAGCAGCCGGCTCCATCCCACGTAGGGATGAAGGTGCAGGTGTTCGGAGCAGAACGAACACTTGTATTTTGAAGGTACGACCTTTGCCACGACATCAAGCCCTAAAGGAGAGCAAATGCCAAGCATCCAGCGCGACATCCTCGTCCGAAATTGAGACGATGTTTGGGAGACACGTTTTATCCAACCGTCAGAACGCTTCACTATACTTGCAATTGCGCCGTCGATTTTCCGCGATCTGATCCGTTTCGAACTCATCCAGTCAGACCACGGGATCCATGTCAATGATTCGATTGGCTTAAGGAAAACCTCAAAGCAATGCGGACACTTGAAATTGCGAAAGGGAAGTATCAGTTGCCATCTGCTCCATCCTGCATATGGATGGAGCTGGAGGAGCTCGGAACAAAAGTAACACTTGTAGTCACAACACGCGACCTTCGCCACGGCGTCACACCCGAAAAAAGTACAACCGGCGTTCGAGTCGTGACAGCCTGTCACGATCAGAAGCCGGTTGTCGCATTCTAACCTTCCGCACGGGTTCAATTGGTAGCAAAATGTTTCGCAAGCTGCCTATTTCGCAGCCGCCAGGACAGCGTCGTAGTTTGGATGCTCAGCAATTTCACCACAATATTCGGCATATTTAACAACTCCGGTGCCATCAATTACGAAAACAGCGCGGCAAAGGCAGCGATCCAGCGGACCGCCGTTGATCAAGACGCCGTAGTCTTCGCCAAACTTTGAGCATCGATGAGCGCTGAGAGTTGTGACTTTGTCGATGCCTTCCGCACCACACCATCGCTTCTGACCGAATGGAAGGTCCATGCTAACCACAAGCACTTCAACGTTTGTCAGGGAAGCTGCCTGCTCGTTGAATTTCTTCGTTTCCATGTGACAAACGGATGTGTCAAGGGATGGAATCGTTGCAATGATGCGAGTCTTCCCGCTGCTGCTGGCGAGCGTTACCTCTTCAAGTCCATTGTTCTGAAGGGAAAACTCGGGAGCCTTTGAGCCAACAGACAATGCGGCTCCGGCGAGATCAACGGGACCGCCCTTCAAAGTCACAGCGCCCTTACGTATTTCTGTCATCAGAGAATTTTCCCAGCAGGAGTGATTTTCGGGTAATCGAATCGGAACGAGACGATCAAAGCCGAAGTATGTACGATGTGCGCCGTGATTCAACCGGTCTGGCAGAGTGATCGTAAAATTCACAAGGTCTTCATGCCGGAAGGCAGGGCCCCTGCACAAATGGTGTGCTCAAGTTCAATCTTCAGAGTGGTAGATTCGCTGCACCGCATGAATTTGCTGATTTGCCGTTGCGCGGATTCAGGAGAACGTCCCGAGCGAATTTCCGCCCGGCTTTTCCCCTTGCGGGCCTTGATGATCCGATTCACCGGCCACCATCGATCATCGACAGCGTGTAACCGTCGCCGTTGCGACTCCCAGTTCCGGCTGGATTCAACCTTGTCGAGCTAACCAACCTTGTCGAGCTAGCCAACCTTGTCGAACTAACCAAAGCTGCCACATCGGGGCGTCGAGCAGCCTGGGAAAATAGTCAAACTGCGAGTTGTCATTGATGTTGGCCTCGACATTTCGTTCAGTTGCGACATCACTGCGGAAAGTTGATTGGCCACTTCGTCGCATCGTTCCAAAACTTGAAAATGCCAGGAATTGAAGTCACTGTCATTGGCTGCATTGTTCATACCGGAGGCAGGCTTTCGAGGACATGGTTGCACTTTGTGACGACGTGCCGTTGAATCGGACTTTTGCGCGGCATGAGTTAACATGATTGCCGATTCTGCCTGAGTGGAAGCGTCTGCCATGTTTCCCCACATGCCGTGAACCACACAGCTGCAACCATCCGGAAAGCTGTTACGATCGTACGTGTCTGAAGGTTGCTGGCACCGGCAAAAGCTACGAACACTGGATTTTGAAAGTACATTCATGCGAATTGGAGTCTTTGGCGGGACGTTTGATCCTGTTCACTACGGCCATTTGGTTCTCGCGGAGACATGTCGGCAACAGTTGAAGCTGGATCAGGTGCGCTTCATCCCAGCGGCGATCTCGCCTCACAAGCTCAACCTCCGTCCAACAGACGGTAACGCTCGCGCGGATATGCTTTCGATGGCTGTCTCCGGCTACCCGGAGTTCGTCGTCGATCGTCGAGAACTGAAGCGATTGGGGCCATCTTTTACCGTCGATACTTTGGCAGAACTTACTCGCGAGAATCCTGACGCTGAAGTCTTTTTTTTGATGGGAGCGGACTCGCTGAAAGACCTGCTGACATGGAAACAACCGGAAGTCATCGCAAAGCTTGCGGTGATCGTGGCCTGCAATCGTCCGGGAGTTCCGGTGCCCGATCCCTCGCAGTTAGTGGGATGGGTCGGTAAGGAAATCGCTCTGCGCGTGGTGGTGGTTGAAATGCCTGGCGTTGACCTGTCGGCGACCGATTTGCGTCAACGTGCTGTCGACGGACGTGGGTTGCGATTTTTGACGCCTCGCGCGGTGGAGGCATTCATTGGGGAACATCAACTTTATCAAAAGAGACAAGCGGAGTGATCGATGGATTTTCTCTGCATCGAGTGCAAATAGATGGGCGTCCTGCTCTAATTCTTTGCGATCCCTGATTGCCGCACGTCGTCACCTGCGAAACTGGAGCCATTGAACCTGGCTCAGTTCCTGTTGCATCGCGTTGCGGTCCCACCATTTCACTCCTCAACAGTTGGAGGTCCACAGTGAAGATTCGGCTATTTGTTGTGTTAGCAGTTTTGACTTCCGCCAGCAGTATTCAAGCGGCCTTGAAGTTGCCCAACGTCTTCGGAAACCACATGGTGGTTCAGCAGAGGATGCCCATCAAGGTTTGGGGTTGGACAAATCCCGGGCAGGATGTAACGGTGGCGATGGCCGACAAATCGGTCTCCGTAAAGGCTGGGCAGGACGGGCGATTCGATGCGTCGCTGCCAGAGATGGTTGCCGGAGGTCCTCATAAAATGACCGTCACAGCGGATGAAACTGTCTCCTTCGAAGATGTTCTCGTGGGTGAAGTTTGGGTTTGCTCCGGCCAATCAAATATGCAGTGGAATGTGAATTCCGCGAACGATCCCGATCTGGAAAAGCTCGCCGCCAAATTCCCAAACATCCGAATGATCAACTTTCCGCAAGTGGGGGCTCAGGAGCCCTTGCTGACGCATGACCGTCAGTGGATGGTCTGTAATCCGGAGACCGTTGGAAGTTTCTCTGCAGTGGGCTACTTCTTTGCTCGACAACTGCACGAAACGATTGATGTACCCATTGGCATGGTCAATAACGCCTGGGGCGGTTCAGCTTGCGAAGCGTGGATCAATCGAGATGTCCTGAATGCCGACGAGCAGTACAAACCCATGATGGATCGCTGGGCGGGAATGGAGAAGCAGTTCACCGACCTTTCCGCAAAGGCAGGACTCAGCGACGAAGAAAAGAAGACATTGGATGGCCTCAAAAAGCAAATGAGTGGCAATCAACGCCCTGCAAACATCTACAACGGGGTTCTTAAGTCCCACCTTGGCTACACAATTCGCGGAGCTATTTGGTACCAGGGCGAAAGCAACGCCGGTCGAGCATACCAGTATCGCAGTCTGTTTCCGCTGATGATTTCAAATTGGCGACAGGAATGGGGCCAGGGCGACTTTCCATTCTATTGGGTACAGCTAGCCGACTTCAAAGCCGAAAAGGTGGAGCCTGCAGAAAGCGACTGGGCCGAGCTGAGAGAGGCGCAGACGATGACCATGAGCAAACTGGCTCACACGGGTGAAGCCGTCATTATCGACATTGGCGAAGGCAAAGACATTCATCCCAAAAATAAGGTCGATGTCGGTCGACGACTGGCTCGCTGGGCCTTGGCCAACGAATACGGCGTCAAGATTCCCTTCCACAGTCCTCAGTACAAGTCTATGGAAAAACAGGACGGCAAAATTGTGCTGAGCTTCGACCATGTCGATGGCGGCTGGCGTCCGTTTGACGTTGGGAATACTGTCGGATTCGCGATCGCGGGCGAAGACAAAAAGTTCGTCGTTGCAGACGGAAAGATTCTGCCAGACGGCCGAATCGAAGTCTCCAGCGGGGCGGTTCCTAAACCGGAATCTGTTCGCTATGCATGGGCGGATAACCCAGTCTGCAACATGTTCAGTGCCGCTGGCTTGCCACTGACACCGTTTCGAACGGACGACTGGCAGGGCGTGACGGCCAACAACAAGTAGCCTGCCACTAAGGCAAGCTGCTACGGCTTGAGTGAGCCTGACTTTCGAAGCCCGTTATCGACCTGATACCGGGCTTTTTTCACGTATCGTCATCGCCAGAGAGACGGTTGCGAATTGTCACCAAAGCCGACAAAACCCTGCGTCGGGAATAGATCCACAGAATTCCACCGACGAGGTTTCTGCATGCCGCATTGCTCGAACAATCGTGGCGTCGACTCACAGCCGCTGCGTATAAGCAGGGCGATTTCGGTTCCGGTTCCAGTCGCGTTCATCGGATGGGGGCTCAAATGTTTCGCTGGTGGAAAGAACGAACAGTCAACACTCAAAACTACCGCGCGAGGCTTGACGCGGTCGTAGGCGATCTGCGAATGACGCTAAGTGACGTGAGTGAACCGCTTCCGCAAAAGGAACTCAGCGAAGAACTCAGGCGTTTGGAAGGTGAATACCGCGCTGAAATACGAGACTTGCAACATCGAAGCTTCTAGATTTCGGCCATTGTTTAAGGCTGCTTGTTCGAAGCTTTGAGAGTGCGCGACGAACCATCCCGCACACCGCAAGTTGCCAACCACGGCGTTTTATGGTCCGAGCGTCGAGAAAAGAGACCCACCTCCGCGCTGCTACAGTGATTCAAGCTGCAGCCCACGGCTAAGTTAAGCGAATCAGTTCCAGTACTTTTCACCGTGCCAGTTGATTGGTGGGTGAGTTTCCACTTCGACATCGCCTTTGACTTTAGTCTGGCAGGCGAGACGAACTTCTTTGCCTGGATTGCTGATGAATTTCAAAGTCAGCAGAGGGTTGAGCCACTTCCAAAAGCCTTCGAGCATACCCTTTTTAGAAACGTTCTCAGCACCCTTTGAAACGATTACGTTGCAGGTACAGCACGTGCCAAAGCCCATACAGTTCACAATCGTGTGGGGGCCCGAGTAAAGCTGCACTCCGTTTTTGCGAGCAACCGTTCTTAGATCCTCGCCTTCGTTGGCGTCGACCGTAATCTTTTCGTTGACAAATTTTACCTTTGGCATCGCAGCGGGCTCTCGTCATCCAACGGTGGGAAACTCGGTTCAGACTGACTCTGAAATGTTAGTTTGGATTCAAATTCATTTCCAGAGGCCCCTCGACCATCCCGACACTGAGAACACCGGAAGGAGCGACTTCCTTCGCAAAAGATGGACAAGAGTCGTCCCGACCGGCACCGGAAGAATGAACGCCGCAGCCATGAAGACACTGTGACCAAGTCAAACGATCGACTTGGTGACTACGTCAGCACGCGCGCTCACGCAGGCAGCTATTCCGGCCTTTTGCCGTGCTCAACGATCACAGTCGTTCGGATTCCACCGCGCGGCGTAAAGGCCGCTTCGATTTTCATCCAGCGAGGCTTCGTCACGGCGACCAGATCGTCGAGAATCATATTGGTCACACGTTCGTAGAAAGCGCCGTGATTGCGGTATTCCTGAAGATACAGCTTCAGCGACTTCAATTCGTAGCAGACCTTGTCCGCGACATAAGTAATCGTCAACGTGCCGAAATCCGGATGTCCGGTTTTGGGGCACACCGAAGTAAATTCCGGGGCGACGGTTTCGACAATGAAATTGCGTTGGGGAAATGGATTTTCAAAAGTCTCCAAAGTTCCCCGAGACGGATCAGACATGGATCTTAAAGTCCTTCACAAAACAATACTGACAGCCAACTACATCCCAGCGTGACGTGCATCGGGAGGATTTCTGATCATAGGCGTCATTTTCGCCATCAACGACCGTTTCGCTGCGGGATTGCCAGAATTCCTGCTCCTGGACACCCGCCGTCAGCCGGTATCGTCTGGAGAAGCCGGGCCTGGGAGCCTGTCCCGATACCTGCACCGACGTGGAAATTGCAGAACCAACGCGACGAAAAACCACTACTACCGCTGCTTTTGCGTTTGATTCTCAGCAGCTTGCGGCAGGGATTTTTCGCGCGACATTGAGTTGAGGACAGGGATGAGTCGAGCGTTTCGGGAATGGAATCCGGATCAGAGTTGGCTGTTTCCGCCATCGCCGCAGGACTGGCTGCCGGATGGACATTTGGTTTACTTCCTGATTGATGGATGTGTCGGAGTAGCTGGATCTGTCACCGATCATGGAAAAATATGACAGCGAGAAGGGCGGCAAGCCGGTATCCTGCATTGCAGGTCACTAAACAGCGCATCCACGAATGATGCTCGTGCTGCTGTTGTACTCCTACTGCATTGGCGTGTTTTCATCGCGGAAGATCG
>JANMEV010000283.1:0-14330 GCA_031377305.1 Planctomycetota bacterium
AGCTTCAGCATCAGCAGGTCGAACTTGATTCGCTTTCGCCAGCGTTCGTTGAGTTCGTCTTCGCTGGTCGCCCATTCGACATTATCTGGATCCTTCACCATTTCTTCTTCGACGGTAAAGTCGTGCTCAGCATCAATGGTCGCTCCAATCTTGTCGGCTCGCTCACCCATTCGCAGCTTGAACCGCTCGAAAACTGTGGCGGCGAATTCGACATTGCCCTTCAGAATCTTGTCGTCCAGAACGTCCTTCTCAGACGCGAACGAATCGATGTCGGCTTTGAGGAAGTATAGCTTTTGCGGATCCCAAATCTCGATGTATCGCTTCATCAGTTTTTCTGAGAGTGCGTCATTGATCTCGGGGTGATTGATATGCCGTGATGACACCATGGCAGCAACCAGTTGTGCTGTCTTCCCATCCTCGGGCGTCAGAACAACCTTGTCCGCGGCTGTCGCGGAGCTGACGAATAGCGAAACCAAACCCGCCAGAAGCGAAGCATGTCTGGCAGAATACAGCGTTGTCATATCAGTTTTCCTTCGACAAACGCACGGCCGAAGCGGACTAAACTTCAACCGCGATACAGCGGAAGTGATGAGTTTGATCAAACAGGCCCGACGGATAGATTCTGAACGATTGCAATCCCGGGAACAATCCAATGGTAGACCACGAGGCAATTTCTGAGCAAGATCGTATCTGGCGGCACTCACAGGATTTAGAGTCGTCAGGATTTCGAATTAGTTCTTATGTCCACTACGCCGTCCAGAAATCAGGTTGCCGCAAGACTCACCTGCCCTGCAGCGAAGATCAAAAATGCGAACAACAAACATCGACGACTATCGTGGCAATGCGATCTTCGGCCGAGTTGACCGAATCGTGAGCGACTTCAGCATCTGCTCGGTGACGCCGCCAAACGACTTGTCGTCTTCTTCGGCATGCGAAAACACGAGTGAAATCTGTTCGCCTGCTTTTGTTGTACACAGGTAATAGTCCCAAACAAGAGTTTTTTTGTTTGCTTCACCAACGGCCTGAACGTGATGGATTCGCCAGCCGTTCTGATCCGGCTCGACTTCCGAAGTCCGAATCTTGCCACCTCTCTCCGTCAGCGCATGGTCGACTTCGGCCTGATAGTCGGACTCCGGAGTGAACTTTCCAGCCGCCATCAGCGGAGCCGACGAGATATTGCATTGAGCCAACAGCACACCTTCCTGCAGCATTCGCAGCATCACGAGGTCGGCCGTCTCATGAAAAATGTGCCAGTCTCTGCTGTGAAGCATCAACACTCTCCAGGGTGTCACCAGCGTCAGCAAAAGCTGGCGTTCCTCCGGGATCGACAGCGGCATATCGGAGGACAGTGGTGTTGGAGCCGTCGTCGATTCCTGAGTCCACTGAATTTCAGCCTTCACATCCAGCCCAGGACTTACTGTTCCCGGACTTCGCTTTTCTGCGAGCGATGCCCTCAACTGCTGGATGACAGAATTCTTTCGATCAAACACCATTTCACCGGTCAACACAATTTCGGTGGATGACCCGGTGATCGCTCCCGTACCTTTACATTCAAAGGTGATGACGGCTTCTGACTGAGTCAGCGACTTCAACTGACACGTCGCTGACTGAGTCACGGGGGCATCGATCCCGGTCAGCATTGGAACAACCCACGTATCAGCGTTCCATTTTTCAGTGCTGTCCTTCAAGTTTCGGTCCGGAAGCAAGCCAGTTGCCGCAAGTGGATCACATGGAAACTGAAGCAGGTCCAATTGAGGGCGAGTCAATCGCACTTCAGGACTGAGTTGAATCAACTGCAACTCACCTCCGTACAAATGGATTAGGCGTGACTGTGCTGGCAAGGACACCACGTTCTTATGATCCTTGCCAACGATCGAGGTTGTCTCTGCCTGTTGAAACTGTCGGACTGCCTTTAACGCGAAGGGACCGACAGAATCCGATGCAAACCGCCGTTGGTCAAATTCAAACTTCGCAGTGCTGTTTAACTCCCAGTCCGTGGTGCCAGTGGCTGCCGGAGTCGTCAGCTTTCCCTTGATCTGCAGCGAATACTTCACATGAGTCGTGCGTTTTGAATCGGCCGGCTCGACAAGCGAAACTCCATCTTCGGTAATCGCAGCGGTTTTTTTTTCATCGGCAACCAAGGCCCTTGAAGCAATTCCCCAAACGATGACTGCCGGCAATAGCCACTTCTGAAACCGACGCTTTCCGAAACTGTCACAAAAAGTCTCCCTATTCATCATTACACAACTCCATGACATCCTGCCAAACCGCGACGAGGCGACGCCGCTTTAGATATCAGCAATGAAAACACCGCGATCGACGCATCTTTCCGAGAACAAAAATTCCCCGCAAGGGCGATTTTTAGCTCATCGTCATTGCTCACCGGCATCAGACAGCCATTGGCTCGGTCGTCGCTCCCGACACGCTCCCACATTGTTTCACTGCGATCATCGAAACGGGCGGTCCTCAACCGGCGGCGACTCCCGTTTAAGTTGAATCGAGCCGCAAAGAGCTTTACACCACGCCGGAAAATTTGCGGCCGCCCTACGACGAACTCATTTGTGAGAACAGACCGCTCTAAGTTTCGGTCCGGTCGTCCAGTCACGTTTCAGAAGCGCAGAATCCTCGATCGGCCCGCATCTAATTGAAGCAAGCCGCCGAATAGGTCAGAGAGTACCGTCGCCCACGTGAACGGACGGCTGAGTACGGCACACAGAATCAAAAGACCGCTTCACAGCCTAAAACACGGTTTCAATTGACGTTTTTCTGTTTTTCGACGTCGAATTTCGGAAGCTGCAGATCTCGTTTTCGCCGCAGTTGAGTGGCTGAAACTCGCCTCATTGACAATGTAATGAGGTAATATGGAGCATTCCCTGGGTCAGGATTGAGCTTGTCCGCACCGTTCACGGAAAGACTTCCAAGTCACTGCTTTGTCTTTGTCGAAAGAAGGTCAGCAATCGTCATTTGAACAGAATGCGAAGGATTGCTATCCTTCGCCCCTTCCAAAGTGACAGTCAAGTTTGAATTCCGGAGATTATTGGCTCATGGGTACTAAGAGGACGGGAAAAGGTCGACGAAAGATTGGTCGTAAGAAGCGTCGCATGAGAGCCAAAATTCGGCACCGTAAGGGCTAATCGGCTTCGCGGTGGCGTTTTTTGACGCTCCGCCTTGGCGTATACATCTCAATTTCGTCGGCTGATGGCTTGGTGTTTATACCCAGCCATTTGATCTGCAGTTTTTCTGCGCATCTTGAATGAGTCAAAAAAGCTCGGCATGTGCATCGTGCCGAGCTTTTTTCTGCGCTGAACGTAACGGTCGAATTGATCAATCCGGCCAAGCGATTTGGGTCCTGGTGGAGTTTGCTGATTCCGGTAAGCTTGACAGGGCAGCCTCAAAGTTGAATCCTAGTGTTGAATGTCTTGTTGCATTTTGGCAACAACGGCATCCCGCCACGCTTCAATCAGAGGATTCCTCATGCCTCGTTCCTTTCTGAACCACTCCCTTCTAACGACGCTGTCCGTTTTCCTTGGCAGCCTCTTCCTTGGCACATCGCCAGCATGTGCTGACGAATCACTCGCTGTCAACGCGTTGAAGATCCGCCAGCAGATTGAACAGCAGCGGCTCAGCAAGCAGGAAGCCCAAAAAGAGCTAACGTTGAAACAGGGAGCTGCAACTGTTGCAGTGCAGCGAGTTCAGGAAATCCAGAAGCAACTTGAAGAAGCTCAGGCTCGGGCTGCTGCCGAAAATAGTCAGGTCCAGAAACTGCAGGAACAAACGGCCGCTCTCGACATGCAGATCGCGGAAATGACAGCCGCTTTGCCGCAACATGACGCTGCTGACGCCTTGGTCGTTTTGGCAGATAAAGCATCCGCAAGACTCAATGCAATGCTGGCGGCTCAGCAACAATTGCAGAGCCAACTGGCGACCTTGCGAAAGTCTTCTGTCGAATGGCGAAGCAAAGCCACGGATGCCGAACAACAAATCGCAGCGATTAACGCCCAACGACCAGAGCTTGATAAAAAGCTGGCCGAAACAAAAGCGGCCTCCGTTGCGGCAGAAGCCACAATTGCGACCGCACAGGCGGCCATCACAGTGGCCAAAACAACTCACGATGGCGTCGTTGGCATACTGGCGCAGGAAGAAGAACGACTGAAGTCCGCAACGGCTTCCGTCGCAACGCTGGCCAACTCAGCAGCATCCCTCGAAAAGTCACTAACAACTTTAAGGGAAGCGTCACGACTCACCGGAGTCGATTCATCAGCCGCAATTCTGGGCCTTGAAAAAGCCATCGCGGACTTCGCGCCGCTGAAGGCCAACACGGACGTGCTGATCAATCAAGTCACTGCACGTCGTGACGAACAGAATAAACTCCTGGCGACAGCGAAGGCTGAGTTTGAAAATAAAACGGCCGAGCACAACGCAGCTGTCGCCGCTGCTGAACCCATGCGAGCGGCCTTTAAGGCCGCGACCGATGCTCTTGCTGGCATGAACGCACGCGAAGCATCTCTAAAGGTTGTCAAGGTGGAAGGCGACGCGTGGCAGAAGACGTTGCTGGCTCAGTTGACGGGACTTGAACCTTCACTGCAAAAGCTGAATGCCGAGCTGCAGATCGTGAACAACGAATCTCTGGTTGCTCGCCGTCAGGCCGAAGCGACTCTTGAACCGCTGGGACGATTCGTTTCGTTTTCTCGCAACGTGGCACCGATCTTTGCGGAACGATGCATTGCCTGCCATAACACTCGCAGCCCGGGCGGTCGGCTGAATCTGGATTCCTTTGCGGCACTGCTAAAAGGTGGCGAATCCGGAGCGGCTGTCTCGGCGCACAAGGGAGCCGAATCGCTGCTGCTGTCGATGATTCAGGATGGTTCGATGCCGAAAGATGCCGATCCATTGAAGCCAGAAGAAATCGCGATCGTGAAGCAGTGGATTGAAGTTGGTGCTCCGCTCGACGCCGGTATCGCACTGACAGCCGATCTGTTTGATGTCATGCCCGAGCGATCTCAGCCGCTTCCACCGAATGAATACCGAGTGGCAATTCCAGTGACGGCCGTGGCTTTCAACGCCGACGGTTCGCAAGTGGCGTCTTCGGGCTACCATGAAGTACTGGTCTGGAACACGGTCGACGGCTCACTGATCCGCCGTATCTCCAATGTGGCTGAACGAATTTACGATCTTGAATTCAATGCCGATGGAACCAGCCTGGCCGTTGCTGCGGGCACTCCGGGCCAGCTTGGCGAACTGAAATTGTTCTCCACCGCAGACGGAAGTCTGCTCCGGACATTGGTGCGTTCTCGTGACGCGGTCTTCGCACTCAGCTTCAGCCCGAATGGCCAGCAGATTGCATGTGCCGGTGCTGATCGATCGATCTACGTCGTCAACGTAACGACTGGCGAAGAAGTGACTCGCATTGAAGATCATGCCGACTGGGTGATGGACATCAACTGGTCGCCAAACGGACAGCGTCTGGTCAGCAGCAGTCGCGACAAAACATGTAAAGTGTTCGATGCTGCAACTGGAAATCCTGTCATCACATTTCCCGGCCACGGTGAGCCTGTCTACACGGCCGCGTTCCTGGCTGACGGCACCGCGGTTGTGAGTGGCGGCGGTGACAAGCGATTGCGAGTCTGGAATTCTGCCGACGCAAAGGAAGTCCGAGCGATCGGCGGCTTTGGCGGTGACGTCTTCCGAGTCCAGATTCTGCCGGGTGACATTGTCGTTTCAGCAAGCGGTGATCGAATGGTCCATCTGAACAAGGCTGCCGATGGAGCCGAAATCCGCAAGCTCGCCGGCCACAACGACTGGGTCTACACGCTCAGCGCCAACGCCGGTCGAAAGCTGATCGCATCCGGCAGCTACGATGGCGAAGTTCGCCTTTGGAACTCCGAAGACGGCACAATGACAACGTCATTCATCGCGATTCCGAAGGGTCAGTTGGCTGTTGCAGCGACTGCTGCCAAATGACGGCATACCCTGCGGATCATATTCTTTAGATCACGACGTAGATCTCGCGTGAGCGCCAAGCTGAAACAGGCAAAGCAGCTGTTTTGCCGCAGCCTGCTCAGATTGATGGTTTCATCGCTTTCAGGCACAACTCACGGGTCTTGTTGTTGTAATCAGCATAGTCTGGCGATGCCGCCAAATCACGATCGCACTTTTCGATTGTCAGGCGGCAGAATTTTTCGATCTGCTCGGCCACTGCAGTCAGACCCAACTCTCGGGCATACGCCAGCGGCAAGCGTGCTGATGCGTCAGCATGGGCAAGCAATTCGGGAGTGATCCGGGATCCGCTGCCATGGTTTGGCGGCAGTTGAGGGATCTGCGAGTTGACGCCGTCAAACATCTCAACAAGAAACGCTTCCCGACGGTTCTCAATCGCGTGACTGATCCAGCTGCGGCCCATGGTGTCGAAATCGTCGCAGAGGTGCTGCATTGCGATCATCTGAAAGATGCTTGAGTGGCCAAGAGCCGCCGCCTTCATATCCGGCGTCACACCATCCGAATCCGCAGTATCGATTCCAGAATCAAATCGCATCACGGAAAAATCGGCATCGGGTTTCAGGTCAGAATCGATCCGAGTCATGCGAAACTGGAACTCCTTGTCGTACGAGAGTCTCTCCATATCCAACAGCATGCGGACAACCGGTGCTTGTTGGTTTTCGATAGCCAGGAGCAGCGGCGTTTTTCCCTGAGCATCGCGTTGCAGCGTGTCGGCACCTTTCAAAACAAGGAAAGCCACGATTCGTTCGCGGCCCGCGATGATCGCGAGTTCAAGCGGAGTCCGTCCGGTGGCATCCCGCTGGTTGATGGGAGATCCAAGGTTAAGCCATTGTTTGACTCTGTCGACATCGTCGGCCGCGATGGCGGCATGCAGCGATGCTTCCGTCGCGGGCTGAACTTCGGCATTGATATCTCCCGGCGGTTTTTCTATCGCGGGCCTCATCGATCCCAGAATCTGGTGATGGACATCTCGGTAGTTTCGGCTGAGGGCCATCTCTGCGGCTGCTTGTCCGGCGGCATTTCGAAGACTGGCATCGGCACCGGCCTGCAGCAACATCTCGACCACATCCCGGTAGCCGGAATTTGCCGCCAGCATCAAAGGCGTGAGACGCTGTCCGGGCCAAGGAATCTCGCCGGTTCTGGCCGATACAGAAAAAGTATCGATCGTGACGGTGTCCTGAGCGTTGACCTGTGCTCCCTCGGAAAGCAGTGCACCGACCAAAGAAATGTCACCGCACGCCGAGGCCAGCATAAGCGGCGTCACGCCGAATTCGTTTTTGAAATTGACACTCGCCTGGGCAGTGATGAGTGCCTCGAAGATTTCGGAGTCGCCGTTTGCCACAGCCCACCAGAGCGGAGAATTCAGACCCTTCTGGAGCTGCTGATTCGGATCTGCACCATCGTTGAGCAGAGATTGCACTTCCTCGCCGTTTCCTTTTTCAACGGCAATCAGCAGCGGCGTTCGCGCATCGCCAACCAGCGTCTGTTTCCATTCCGGCATCAGCAACGGCAGATGGCCAACGAGAATGCAGAGGACCGCGACAGCCCCAACCATTAAAGTAACGGCTGTCGGTGAACCAAATCGCGATGATTTGAAATCCGGTTTTGCTTTTTCAATTTGATAAGTGATCCAGTAAGCCAGCAGCCCCAGGAGCATTACAACGTTGGCCGACGAATACCAAAGAATTCGCCATTGGAATCCATATCCGGTTGTTCCCCCGGCATTCTGGCTGAGTTCAAACCACGGGGAAGGTGTGCCAAAGCTGACGAAGGTGGCTCGAACACCCGGTCCACCTGGAGTCGGATAGACAACTGTTGATCGCGTGCTGAAACTGATGAACAGGAAAAACGCGAGAACAAAGGCCAGACCCAGAATGCTCTGAACCACTTTTGTGAGCCACAGATTTCTTCCGGCCCAGAATTCGTTCCATGCCTTTCGCAACGGACCCTGTTCCGCACGACGCACAGACTGAGCGGCCTCTTGTTGTCGCGGAACAGCGATGCTAGAGTCAGAAACGTGAGACGAATTGTCCGTGCCGCGTTGTTCAGTGTCGACCACATCGATCGGTGCCACGGCAGAACCCGTATTCTCCTTTGTTGCGACCTCGGATTCTTCGGTTGTTATCTCGTCCGAATCGTTGTCGGTCGCCGCTCCGTATCCGGCACCTGCTCCCGCAATCGCGGCCATCAAGTAGACAAGTGGCCAGGCATTATTCGTCTGGTAAATGCCATAGGCGATCAGGCCGAGTGTCAACGGAAGTGCGATCCCGGCAATCCAGTCCGCCGCGCCATTCGACGTTTTCTTTTTGGATTCTTCTCCCGCGAGATACCCAATGCCGAACCACACCGGAAACGTAGAGCACAGCACCCACGCCGAATCGGTCCAGACCTGGGCAAAGAAGATGAGTCCCATAACAGACAACATCACGACAAGGCCAAATGCAAAATCGCCCCAGGGAAACGGCGGTCGTGATGCTGTTGCATCGAGGGCGACTGAGTCCACGTTCTCCTGAAACGCTGCTGCAATCTCTTTTCGCGACAGCACCGACAACGACCATGCTCCCACCGGCAGCGTCATCAGCCACGCGGGCGACAGCGGCAGAAGAAACAGGCCACTGACGATCAGGGCTAGAGTTCTCAGTCGACGTTCCGTGATTCCGCCAGCGGCCACGAACGCCGCTACGGCGAGAGGAAAGCAGAATACCTGAGCTGCGCAGAGTGTCATCAACACTTCATCGTCCCCGCGATACGCTCGAAACGGGGCGTCGATAATCCCAATCAACACCACAAGCGTCACAACGGCGCTCCCAGCAAGCACAACCGCCGCCCTTCGAAGCCATGCGGCCACGCGATCCACCGGCGTTGATGCAGCACGCACTTTCTTGACGACAGGCTCTGCCATTGTGCCAGATGACCACAGGAACCCACGATTCTGCCGATATAGAACAGAAAGCCCCCACGCTCCGATGGGCATCATCAGGAACCAGCCCGGCGTCACCGGGACGAAGAACGCCACGCAGGCAGCAGTGGCAAGCTTTCCATGATGTCCGTGTCGAAGTGAACTCGCTGCCAGCAATGTGAGCACAAAGATCGGAAAACAAAGGAATTGCCCTGACATCGCAATCACCGCAGTGATCACTTCCGACGAGGAACGGATCGTGCTGTCAAACACATATGGATCGTCAAGGAAATAAACCGACG
The DNA here is from genome assembly GCA_031377305.1 of Planctomycetota bacterium. Lineage (GTDB taxonomy): Bacteria > Planctomycetota > Planctomycetia > Planctomycetales > Planctomycetaceae > SXXK01. The sequence continues at coordinate 9,199 of JANMEV010000283.1, forward strand.
TGGCTGCCGCCGAAAATGCCAGGATTCCTGCACCAACAGTCAACCACCAGGCCAGGTCGGTCAGAGGACTGGAAGCCTTTGGATCACGAAGCTGCCGACTCCTGCGTTCCATTGCATACCGGAGTTCAATCCCTTGCATGCACAGCAGGAGAAACAGACAGCCAACAGTCACCACGAACGGCAGCCGATACTGCACTGTGTGCTCGAGCCATTCGAGCGTGGCAGTTCCCACACCGTTTATGTGGCTAAGCACACCTTGCGGCATTTCATCGGTGACTGGATCGGCAAACACGGTGACCAGCGAGTACTCCATGTTGACACGCAACACCATCGTCAATGCCAATGGAACACTGCACAGCACAAGTCCTGTACAGGCTGCGGTCACCGTCGAAACGCGTCGCCCGAAAGCAATTCCACTCGACACAATCAGCATGCAGACAGCCACGCCAAACAACATGCCCGCTGGCAGCTCCAGCGGCGAGAATTGTCTATAGAAAGCAGTGCCGTTTTTGTACTGAACGATTTGTGTCGCCTCCAATCCGCGCGTCGCGTCCGGATCCGTGATATAGACATCAAACCAGGGAAAGAACACCATGGCACACGGGATCAGACTCAGCAACAGCATGAGCAGTCGCGGTCCGGTCGTGTTCTTCGATGACTGGTTATCTGAGCCCGCGACCCAGTGATACGCAGCCCTCGCTTCACGGCTGAGGAACGACGACAACGCCAGAGAACCGGCAGTCGCTTCCGCGTCTTCGACCGAGGAGAACGACACGCCACCGGTCGCAATCCCGTTGCCAATTTGTGCCCGAGCGATTTCCGAGCCCAGGTGACTCGCCTGCTGAAATCGTCGTTCCGGTTCACGAGCCATGGCTCGCAGGACGATCGCGTCCAGTTTGGGATCAGAATCAGCCTTCTTCGACGGCGGATCAAAATGCCCGGCCGGAACCTGCCCCGTCAGCATTTCGTAAAACACGACGCCCAGAGAGTAGATGTCGGCTCGATGATCGACCGCATGCGATCCCTCCATTTGCTCCGGCGCCATGTAGCGCGGAGTGCCCATGATCTGATGAGTCCCCGTCAGCGTGAATTCATCCGCCGACCCAACCACCAGCTTGGCCAATCCGAAGTCGGCGATCTTCACGCGACCCCTGGAATCGATGAGGATATTTTCCGGCTTGATGTCGCGATGGACAACTCCTTCGTCGTGAGCAAACTGCAACGCCTCACAGACCTGCGGCACGATCGCCAAAGCCTGATCCGAAGGCAGGCGGCGACCGTCCATCAGCTGCCGCAGATTTGCTCCATCAACGTATTCCATCAGAAAATAAAAGACGGGTGCTGACCCCGCAGCCGTTTTCCCATCGTCAGCCGAGACCTCACCGAAATCATGCACCGCCACAATATGCGGATGACTCAGCCGAGCGAGCGTTCGCGCTTCACGATTAAATCGCTCGGCAAACGCCGGATCGGCGGCGGCTTCTGGTCGGATGATTTTCAGCGCGACAAGGCGATCCAGTTTCTTCTGCCGAGCTTTGTAAACAGCTCCCATTCCCCCATGACCCAGCAGGCCCAGAATTTCCAACTGCGGAAACAACGGAGCGAGAGCCGCCGCTGACGGCGGGACAAATCTCGCTGTTCCGGGAGTCGTCGGAGAAAGGAAACGATCCGGGCTCGCATCCAGTTCAGGCCGTGGGAACGCCGCGGCCAGCAGGCACGACGGGCAAAGGCCTCCAGGAGCATCGCTGGGTAGCGAATTTTGACACTTTGGGCATAAACTGTTAGTGGTCATGGAGGCAACCTCTTCGCGGAAATTATCGGCTCTGAAGTTGAATTACGAACCCAGCCAGAAAGGTTACACAAAAAAACAAATTGTTTGTGCAGGCACTAATTTCGTACCGCATCCATGAGTGCCCTCAACTCATCTTCAACCTCAGATTCACTTGTCACCGTCTGAGCCACTTCAGCTCGCAGCAGTTCACGATACCGATTCCGCATGCGATGAATCGCCACCTTGACAGCCGTTTCCGTCATTTTGCAGGCAACAGCGATTGTGGCGTACTGTTCGTCAATTCCCAGTCCAGTCAGCGCACCGCGGCAGAGATTAAAGAGGTCCGCTTTTCCTTTTTCACGGTATTCTGCTTCCAGTAGATGCAGTACTCGATCGAGCAACACAATCGCCCATCGTCGCTCGAAGAGCCGTTCCGGCGTACGGTTATCGGCCGGCTCAAGACATGTCAGTGATTCCGCACGGTCGAAATCGAGGGCTACAAACGTCAGACCCCCGCCGCGTTTCTGTGCCAGGTCATGGTCCAGTTCTTTGGACAGGAATCGCTTGAACGCCGTCAACAGGAACGCCCGAAATCGGCCTCGTTCCGGATCGGCGGATTGCAGGTAGTCTTTTTCCAGCAATCGCAGGAAGAACGCCTGAGTACAATCGGCGGCGGAAGTCGACGAATGTCCTCGCCGCCGTGCAAACTCATATAAAGGCATCCAATAGCATTCACAGAGTCCCGCAAAAGCCGCGTCAGCACTGGGGTTTGATCGACGCCCAGCGGCCACGACAATGCTCCAGCGAGTCGTCGCAAAAGAGCCATGTTTTGCAGAATCGGACGACATTGAACACTTCAAACAGTGGTCGACGGAACATGCCGGATAGTCGTTTCGGAGTTGCGTGTTCGTGGTGAGGTATTTCGGCAAACCGGGATTATTCTACAAGGTGCAGCGACGATAGAGACCCGATCTGGACACTGAACCCCTTGCGCACACTACAATCCGCACCGGCAACCGACGCTTGATTATCACGTTATTAACGAGGATGGCAATGAAACGATATTTACGCTGCGTCATTTGGGGTTTACTTCTGGCTTCAACGATTGACTCCGCCGAGGCGCAGTCCGGAAGCAAAAGCCGCACCAAAAAGAGTTCAGCCAATGTCACCGCGACACCCGTCAAGCTTGAAGCGGGAGACTGGAATCAGTTCCGAGGACCAAATCGAGACAACCTCAGCTCCGAAACGGGTCTCGCAGGCGAATGGCCAGAAGAAGGGCCAGAACTCCTGCAGACCATCACTGGCATTGGCGAAGGCTATGCCTCAGTTTCGCTTGTAGGCGACCTGATGTACACGATGGGTAATGTCGACAGTGGCGAACACGTCATCGCCCTGAATCGCAAGACAGGGGAAATCGTCTGGAAGACTCGTAATGGTGAAGAATATCGCGAAGGCCAGGGAAATGGGCCTCGTGGAACGCCCACTGTTGTGGATGGTATGGTCTACTCGCTGGGCGGAAACGGGGACCTGAGCTGTGTTAACGCAGACTCCGGAAAAAACGTCTGGCGCGTCAATATCCTGAAGGAGTTTGGCGGAGGAAACATCACCTGGGGAATCAGCGAATCGGTCCTGATAGATGATGGTAAAGTCATCTGCTCGCCAGGAGGCAGCGATGCCACAGTTGTTGCTTTGGACGCAAAGTCCGGCAAAGTTGTCTGGAAAAGCAAAGTCCCTGAACAACCAGCCGCGTCCTATGCGTCACCCGTCGTGGCGACGATTGGCAAGGTAAAACAATACGTTGTCTTCACTTCCAAGGGAATCTGCGGCGTTCGAGCGAATGATGGCGAACCGCTGTGGGGCCAGAATGCATCGTCCAACGGAACGGCCAACTGCGCGACACCGATCGTTGTTGACAACTACGTGTTCAGCTCATCGGACTATGGAACCGGAGCAGAGTTAGTTCAACTGAGTCCTCAGGGTAAGGGCATTCAGGCGAAGCAGGTTTATTTCACGAAGGACATGAAGAACCATCACGGTGGCATGGTGTTCCTTGACGGCTACGTATTTGGTTCAAACGGCGACATGCTGTCCTGCGTGGAACTCAAAAGCGGAAAGCCAGCATGGCGTGAACGCAGCATGAAGGGGTCCGTGGTCTACGCGGACAAAAAGATCGTCTTCCGAAACGAACAGGGCCCCGTCGTATTGCTGGCCGCAGATTCGGGCCAATACAGGGAACTGGGACGATTCGACCAGCCCGATCGCAGCGATCGACCAGCATGGGCTCACCCCGTGATCGCAGATGGGAAGCTCTACCTGCGGGACATGGACAAGCTCCTGGTCTACAACCTGAGGTAGGCAAAACTCTCTCGCACCGTTCACTTCGCAATTCGCTCTCCAAAAGGATTCATCTCCTCGAGTTGCACTTCCCGCGCACACATTCCAGACTGCCGACATCTATTTGCCGCCAGGAGGTATGTGATGTCGGTTTTCAAATCGTGTTTCCGGGCGTGTTTTGCGGTTCTGATGGCTGCAGGTTTTTGCTTCGCCGGGCGTCAATCGTTGTTAGCAGACAGCGAACTGCTGGTCGGTGTCGCAGAAACAGACATCACTCCGCCTGTCGGCTTTCCGATGGCCGGATATTTTCACGAACGACTGGCTGAGGGTCAGATCGATTCTCTGAAGGCCAGGTGCGTTGTCTTCAAGAGCGAAGATCAGCAGGCCGCATTGGTTGTCTGTGACCTGATCGCCTCGGCAGCTGACTTTACGATCGAAGTACGGAAACGAGCATCCGGGAAAACAGGGATTCCGGCTTCCAATATCATTGTTTCCGCAACGCATTCTCATACCGCTCCAGATTACACGAAATCTCTGTATGCCTTTCTGAAGAATCCCGATGGAGTGAACTCCCCGAACGAAATGACAGCCCTGCGAAGCAAGTACATCGCTTCGCTGATCGATCGAACCGTGGAATCCATCGTCAACGCAAACGAGGCGGCAAAACCCTCGAAGTTGAAATCCGGTTGGGTTGAGCAGCAAACTCCAGTCGCGTTCAATCGCCGATTCGTGCAGCGAGACGGCAGTGTCAAAACATGGGTTGGACTTGAGCATTCGGAGACAGTTCGTTCCGCCGGCCCCGTGGATCCCGAAATCGGACTGCTGCTAATTCAAGACGACACTGGAAAGCCAACGGGACTCATCAGCAACTTTGCATTGCATCTTGATACGGTTGGCGGCATGAAATGGAGTGCTGACTATCCATACTTCATCGAGCAGTCGGTTCGAAAGTCACTGGGTCCAAACGTCGTCTCCCTCTTTGGCACGGGCTGCTGCGGTGACATCAACCACGTGAATCCCCGCGGCA
>JANMEV010000036.1:0-4964 GCA_031377305.1 Planctomycetota bacterium
CTCGGCGACGATCATGCACGCGATGGGAGTTCCCGCGGGCAATACGCTGAACGATCTGACCGGGCGACCGCGCCAACTGTACGGCGGTTCGCCGGTGCTCGACCTGTTTGGTTAGGCGAATCGCGGTTAAAGCAGATCTACGTCGGCTTCATCAACGATGACCGAAGCGCCTTGCTGCATGAAAGTCACGAGCACCGTCAAGCGATGCTGAGAGTTCACTTTTGTAATCGTGCCCTTCAAGCCCTTCATGGCTCCGGTTTTCACCATCGCGGCTCGACCTACAAGCGGGACGGGTTCGGGGCGGACGTCATTTCCGTTTTCAATCAAGTGTCGAATACGAACCAAATCGCCAATCAGCTCTTCGGAGTTTGCAACCGGAAGACATCGGGAGATACAGCCGGTTGACACAGCATTATGCCGGGCAACTTCGTCACCTCGCACAAAAACGTAACCGGTGAAGAGCGGCATAAAACTGGTGCGGATACGCCCTTGAGGAGACCGCTTTCTTTGCTGAACCATCGGCCCATAGTGGGCGATGTTCAGCGGCCGCAGTTTCCTCATGAGCTCTTTCTCGTGTCTCGCAAGCGTGTACATTGCGTACCACGACTCGTCGATCCCAGCCGCTGGTTGCTCCAGCAGGGATTCGGGAAACATGTCAGGTTCTTTGGCAAGAATGGGCATAGGATTCTAAATCACAATGAACGTCGCGAGCGTGTCCACGGCAGGGCTGCCAACTTTTTGCAAAACCTGCTAGGCTGATCGGCATCCAGAACTGCAACGCTGTAGGCGAATGGACGCCGCCGGCATGGTTCCCCTTGAGATGTGTCTGATTCGTGGTGTCAAATGATTTTGCTTCTTGGAGGTCAGGGTTACGTTGGGTCTGCTATCCAGAAGAATCTGATTGCGAGAGATGTTCCGTTTCACGTAGTGTCCCGCAGTTCTACAGATTATTCACGACTCGATGTCCTGATCAAGCTGTTACAGAATACCCAGCCCGAGTTTTTGATCAATGCAGCGGGCTACACGGGGAAGCCAAATGTCGACGCGTGTGAAGTTCACCGAGCCGAGTGTCTCGCTGGGAACGCTGTTCTTCCGGGCGTGATTCGGGCGGCCTGCGAGCAAACGAAAACGCCCTGGGGGCATGTGTCGTCGGGATGCATCTTTACAGGCTCGAAACCCCATGGTGCAGGCTTTGCAGAGCTGGATGCGCCGAATTTTTCTTTTCGTCAGAACAACTGCAGCTTCTATTCAGGAACCAAAGCCCTGGGCGAGGAATTGCTGTCCGATGCCGAAAACTGTTTTATCTGGCGGCTGCGGATTCCCTTCAACAACATTGATGGACCTCGCAACTACATCAGCAAGATGATGAGATACGACCGACTCTTGGATGCGACGAACAGCTTGTCACAACTGGACCAATTTGCAGATTCGTGCGTTGCCAGTTGGGTTCAGCGTATTCCGTTTGGTACCTACAATTTGACGAATCCCGGCAGTGTGACGACTCGCGATGTCGTGGCGATGATCAAAAAACATCGACTGTCAGACAAAGACTTTCAGTTTTTCGAGTCCGAAAATCAGTTCATGCAAATCGCTGCCACGACGCCTCGTTCCAATTGCGTGCTGAACAGCAGCAAAGCGGTGGCCGCAGGTCTGCCGATGAGTCCAATTGAAGATGTTCTGGACAAAGCCATGCGAGAATGGCAACGTCAATAACGAAAACGAAAAAACTCAAGACGCCGATGCGCCGATAATGCTAATCGGGGAACTCACGACATCTTAGCGTTTTTGTCGGTGTACGCCTTTTGTAGCACGGTAGCCGTACTCAATGGCGAACCAGTCCGCGTACTGCTCGCGTTTCTGAAAGCTTGTGTTGCGATCGTCGTTGATGTGTCCGATTTCGTGAATCAGTACGTTATTCAGATAGTAGTCCCGGATTGTGCTCTTCGTCCAAATCAGCCTCCAGACGTTTCCGTCCTGCACCCAGCGGCCGCCAAACATTTCAGTTTCGATTCGTTGAGCCGGTCGCGGGGCTCGGGCGTACAACTCAACAAGCGACTCTTCGATTGGATAAAGGTAGACCGAGTTCCCCCACTGCAAACCGTAGCAGGGGAAAAGCCGACGCTTACGTGTCATGCGGCTGAGCTGCACGACTTCCAGTTTCTCCTGAAACTGAGTCGGCAGTTGAAGCACTCGCTCACGAACTTCATCCGAGCTGACCGGATGGACGTAGCCCGACCCAGCAGGCTGCACCACGATCTTCAGGGATCGTTCTGAACAACCATCATCCTGTGAGACCGGTTCGTGCCAAACTTCCGGAGCATCAAACGCGCGGCCGATGGACAGGCCATCGCCACGGTGCTGATGCGCGGAAGCAGGGCGCACCGATTGCTTTTGTCCGGCCACACGCTGACGGCGGGCAGAACCAAGGTTGGATCGTGTTGTACTTCGGCGATTAGAGTGGCGGTTGGTCATTGCAGCACCCGTGATTCAAGAGGTTTCGGACGAATCTGGCAGCAACGGCTTATTGAGAGCCTTAGACACTGCGTTGGATTCGTTAATCACCCTTGTTGTTGGTTGCGTTTCGACGGCATGAAGAAAAGCAACATGGACGGGCATCCGTTCAGGAGGGAGTTTCAACTGCCCATCGTACTCCTCTGGGCAGTTCATACGACTCGTTGGTGTCAGCGAGTTGGCACGATCCTATCCATCTCGAACCGCGAATCCAGATGAACACCGTAAGTGGCGTTGCAGGAACATGTTACGGCAAGCCCTTTGGGAAACATCAATTCCCGGGTCCCGTTGACGACTCGCTAACGTCTTGCCTGCCATAGTCTTCTGATGTGAGCGCATGACAGATGGGGATGTGAGGGCGTGTACACTAGTCTTCACAAGTCTCATTACTGCAACGTTTTGTGACGTTTTTGCTGCAGCGTTCTGTGTGGATCGCTTGTTGTCAGGTCGTTTTTTTGCTTCCTGGAGTCATCGCAGAAACTGCCGAAACCCCCGAAGCGAGTGATCAGGATCGCGTTGCCATTGCGAGTTTTGAGGCAAGCGGATGAAGAGAGTCAACCGTTTCCACGTAAACTCCGGGGCCCGGGTCCCTCAGGTTGGTTCATTCGAATGGTCTATTTCTGCAACAGGGCGGACAGTTCTCGTGCGCGTGTTTTGGATTCAACAACTGATCTTCGCTGCAGGCTGCGTGCTCATTGCCGCTGGCTGTGGTACGGCTGTCCAACGGAACGGAACAGAGCAGCTTTTGCTCTCGGATTCTGTGGATCGAGCCATTGATCAGCTGGATCTTTCGCCGCTGTCCGGGCGTACGGTATTTCTTGATACGACCTACATGCAGACCTTTAAGGGAGCTAACGTTTACATCAACTCCGACTACATCACGAGTGCACTTCGTCAGAAACTTACAACAACGGGCTGCTTAATCGAAACGACGAAGACCGAAGCCGACTACGTGCTTGAGGCGCGAGTGGGCGCGCTGGGGACGGATACGATGGAAGTGACATACGGTATTCCGTCCAGCGGCGTTGGTGCCGCGGCTACAGCGCTCAGCGGTGTTCCCACTCCAGCTCCAGCGACAATTCCAGAGATGTCGGTGGGCAAGCGAAAGGGGGCGATTGGAGTTTCCAAAATTGTGGTCTTTGCTTACCACCGCGATAGCGGAATCCCGGTTTGGCAGTCAGGTGCCGCTGTGGCTCGCAGCGATGCGAAGGACTCGTGGTTCCTTGGCATCGGGCCTCTCAGTCGAGGCAACGTGTATGACGGAACAACATTGGCGGGAAACAAAATCAATCCACCGTTCGAAAAGAAGAGCGCGCGGCGACAGGTGAAGCCGCTCACGATTGCGGATACGCACAGCTACATTCATCCGGCAGTGCTTGAGCGGCAGTTGGCAGAAGCGAAGGAATCCGATTCGGCTGCAAAAACAGTTGAGCGAGCTTCGTACGAGTCAGAAGACTTTGAGACATTTATTCAGGGCTCGAGTCAAACGCCGCCGCCAGTTCCGCCGTCGCAGGTTGATCCACCATCACAGTTCGGTCCACTGCCGCCGTAGACGAATGATCGAGCGGTGGCCGGGATCGCTATTTCGCGTGTAACTCGCGGAACAACTGAATCAGAATCTTCTCCAGCCGCTTGCCACCCTCGCCAGCCACGCGAACGATCTTTTCGATATCGGCGGGTTCCAGAGCATCCGGCAAACACATGTCCGTGACGACCGAGAACGCCAGAGTCTTCAGGCCTGCATGGATCGCGGTGATACATTCCGGCACTGTCGACATCCCAACGATATCAGCGCCCATCGCCCTTAACATTCGATACTCAGCCCGTGTCTCCAGATTCGGGCCTGGAACGGCGACCAGGACTCCTTTGTGGGCGGAGATCGAAAGTTTCAAAGCGATTTGGCGAGCCGTTTCGACAAGGTTTCGATTATACGGCTGGCTCATGTCTGGAAAACGCGGGCCCAGTCGATCGTCATTGATACCGCGCAGCGGGTTATCGGGCATCAGGCTGATGTGGTCTTCGATGATGATGATATCGCCCAGCGAGTACTGTGGATTCATACCACCCACAGCACTGGTGAGCACCAGCATTTCGGCGCCAAGAGCTTTCATCACTCGAATTGGGAACGTGACGTGGCTAAGTGAGTAGCCTTCGTAATAATGGAAACGTCCTTCCATCGCGAGCACCGAAACGCCTTCCAAAGTGCCGCAGACCAGTTTGCCCGCGTGCGACGGAGCGGTTGATCGCGGAAAGTGCGGGATTGACGAATAGGGAATCTCGATGTCTGCCTTGATCTGGGTTGCCAGGCCGCCCAGTCCGGTTCCAAGGATCAGGCCCGCTTGTGGCTTACCGCTCCAGCGACTCTTCAGCCATTCTGTGGCTTCCTGAACCTGTTGCCATAAACCGTCCATACCGATGTTCCCTCGGAGAATAAGTGCTGCCTGTGAATGCAG
>JANMEV010000381.1:0-3739 GCA_031377305.1 Planctomycetota bacterium
GCACTTTGACGACAACGCAATCATTCGAAACGGCCGAGTTCGTCGTTGATTTTCGGCCAGTCGAAGGATTTGCTTCACTGTCAGTCGGCGATGGTTTTCTGGAGCAGCCTGTTACGATTTTAGCCAACGACGCAGCATGGAAACCACTCATCGAAAAACGCAATTGGATTCGCCTGGAAACGTCCATCAACCGCGATGTGCTCACGCTGCATGCCAACGGAAAACCGGTTGCAACTGATTTGAAGCTCACGGGCAAGGATAAGCCTCTGTCTCTCAAGGTCACCGGCCCGGTGGAACTGGCAAACATCTACGGCAAACCAAATTAGCACATCCCGCCCTGATGTAGCCCGACCTGTCCCAGGTCGGAAACGCCGCCGCAATGCTGAGTCTCGCGGCCGGATTGCTCTACCCAGTATCGGCGTCAGACATGCACACGTGCTGATCTGAGACAAATCAGCCTACAGCGTGCCCGATCTACAAATCACGCCAGCGGCATTACATCCACACTGACCATCAGGCGATGCTGGCCACCACCAACGAAGACTCCTGTCAGCGGAGGAACATCACTATAGTCGCGGCCCCACGCCAATGTGATGTGATCCGTAGAGCAGATTTTGTCATTTGTTGGATCCACATCCAGCCACTGCCCATTGCCGCAATAGACGGAAAGCCATGCATGCGACGCATCCGCGCCAACAAGTCGCGGCTCGCCAGCAGGTGGAACGGTACGCAGGTAGCCGCTGACATATTTCGCCGGAAGTCCCAACGATCTCAGCATGGCAATCTCCAGGTGTGCAAAGTCCTGGCAGACCCCCCGACGCAGTCGGAAGACTTCCAGAACGGGCGTATTCACCGTTGTGGCTCGATTGTCGTATACAAAGTCCTTATGAATTCTTTTTGTCAAATCCTCAACTGCTGCGACGACGCTCAAACCCGGACTGAAAGATTCTGCTGCGTACTGACGCATCGCCGGAGAACACATGATCCTGTGCGAAGGAAAAGCAAACTCCAGCGCCGCACGGTCTTCGCTTGTTTCGTGACGGGGGAGCGAGGCGATAACGGCTTCCCATGATGTGGACTGAGCAACTTTCGAAACCTCCGTTGCCCGGACAGTCACGGTCGTGGTGGCGATCACATCCAGTCGTTGGTAGCCCTCGTTAAAGGAAAACATCTGAACGGGATTTCCGAACGAGTCAACTCGTCTCGTTTTTATCGAGGGTTCCGGTTCAATCGTCAGACGGAACGATTCAACCTGCTGGCGATCAACCGTTCGAAACTCCAGCCACGCCTGATTGTGGCCAATTGAAACCGCTTCGTGGCCATCGTAACTTGTTTTGTGTGTAACCTGATACTTCACGGCAAAGTCCCTCCGTTGTCAGTGAACTGCCGAGGCGTGCAGGAATGCACCAGATACTTGTTTGTCAAAGTATCGGAAAGACGAGTCATTGAATCATCCACCGTTTTCAGCGCTGCAAGCACAGCCTTCAACGTCGACGCGGCAAGATCTTCGGCCGTCAGCATCCGCACGGCATGTGCCGCTTCCATGACCAATCGCATTTCTTCGGATCGCAGAGGCCTCGCTTCATAACCAGGCAGCCGATCCACGTGCGACACCAGCCGATCAATCTGATAGGCCAGCGACCGTGGATTTGTTTCGTCGGTAATCGCCAGATCCAGAACCGCATTACGTTGAAGATTTTCGCGGTAACGAAATCTGTAAGTCATCCGCACGTCAAGAACTTCGACCATTGTCTTCAACAAACTGGAAGACACAGGGCCGCGTTTGAGTTCGGCAGAAATCAGCATGCGAGCCGTCGTGCCAGCGCGCTCAATGCAGCGGCCGAGTTCCAAAAATCGCCAGGAAGGACCTCGATTCATCCCGTCCGAAATCAAGCCACTCACCGACGCCAGATCTCCAATCAAAGAATTCGACGACTGCACAACGTCGGCGAGGTCATGGAATCCCTTCGTTGGTGCAGATCGAAATGTCTCAGCCGTGACGTTGATCCGATGCCAGGTGTCGGGACTGATCCAGTCACGCACAAGCGACGCCAACCGAGTGAGATCCTTCACTGTGCTGGCAAGTCCGCCAAACTCCGTCACATCATAAACGGCAAGCGGCAAAGCTTCCGCGAGTGAAGGCAACTGCGACTCCATTCCATCGACGACAAACCCGGGTTCCAGTTGCCCCATTTCGCTCAGGGATCGTGCAAGAAAACGAATCTCCGTCAAATCGACGTTATTTTCGTCCACCAAACGCTCGGCTAAAGCTCGAACGATACGGCCCAGAAAATCGCAACGGTCCAGCGACCGTCCCAGCCAGAATAAATTGTCGGCAACTCGACTGGGAAACATGGCATTGGTGCGACGCAGATCCGCCGGCTGATCTCGAGGCGTCAACAACGACACCGGATCAACTTTGCGATCGGCGATCACCCAAAGATCCTTACTGCCTTCACCGGCAGCCACCGACAGTTGCATCGGACCCGAGTCAGGTGCGATTCGAATTAGTCCGCCCGGCATGATGTGCCACGCGTCTTCATCTTCCACAAGGAAAGCACGAACGGCCGCATGTCCGCAGCGGACGCCCGTTTCCGTCCAGACTGGAACACCTGAACGTGAAACCTTCTCCTGAGCGACCCAGGCGTACGGTTCGGCGCGAATCACCGCCAGGGCTTGCTCTCGCTTTTCCGCCGCCAGGTCCGAGTAAATAATCTCTTCGCCGCCGCTCTTTTGAAACGCGGGCTTCAACACCAGATCGTTGATGCGACTCAACACATGTTGCAAACTATTGGGATCACCACACCACCATGTCGAAATCGATGGCATCTTTAAGGGCTCGCCCAACAGTCGCTGACACAGTTGCGGCAGGAACGCCATGAACACGGGCGCTCCGACGATGCCGCAGCCCGGTGTGTTGGCAATCGTCACATTGCCCGAGCGCATGGCGTTCAACAGGCCCGGAACACCGTGAGCCGTGTATCCACCCAGCTCCAGCGGATCAAGTCCCGCTTCCGCACAACGAGCAAGCACAATGTCCACTGGGACCAGCCCGGAGAGGGTCTTCACGTAGACCGTATCGTTGCGAATGGCGAGATCTCCGCCTTCCACCATTGTGTAACCAAGATATCGAGCCAGATAAACATCTTCAAAATAGTACGGATGAGTTGCTCCGCTGGAGAGCAGCACGATTCGAGGACTTTCCGTCGGTCGGGGCGCACGACGGCGCAAAGAGTTCTGAACTCGAGCAAAAAACGGCGCAAGTCGCTCGACCTGAAGCTGCTTAAATGCCGAAGGCATGGAACGCGAACTAACAATTCGATTTTCCAGCGCGAATCCGGGGCCGGCAGGAGCTTCTGAGCGGTCGGCCATTACCCACCATTGTCCCTCCGCCGATCTCGCCAATTCTGCGGCGTACAGAAACATGGGCACATGGTCAGGACGACGAATACCACAGAACGGCCGCAGATACTCCGGACTCGCGTAAAGCACTTCCGGAGGCAGCGTTCCATCTTCAATCAGTTTTCGGGGGCCGTAGATATCCTCAATAAGCAGATTCAGTAACTTCGCTCGCTGGCGAAGTGACTCTTCAACGATCGACCAGTCCGACGATGTCATCAGCATCGGGAGCAAATCCAGTCTCCACGGCCGCGCGCCGTCACCCGTCTCTGAAGAGGAGTGATAAGTCACGCCGTTCTCGCGCAACATGCGATCCGCCTGCGCGTTTCGGCGAGCGAAC
>JANMEV010000417.1:0-4826 GCA_031377305.1 Planctomycetota bacterium
CACCTTCCTTGGCTTCGACTGCCTGATGCAGTCCGTCGCTCCACTGACGGCCTTCCATTTTTCGTCCGGTGTTTTCATCGACGATGACCACTTCACCCTTCTCGACAACATAACTCACGTCACGCTTGTAGAGATGGTGAGCCTTCAGTGCATTGTCAAGAAGATGAGGCCACTCCATGTTGCCAGCGGTGTAGAAACTCTCCACCCCGGCAAGTTGCTCGGCGCGGCGAACACCTTCTTCAGTCAGGTGGCAGGTGTGTTCCTTTTCCTTGACCTCAAAATCAGTATCCTTTCGAAGCTGTCGAGCGATCGCGTCAGCTTTGGGATACTTCTCAAGGTTGTCGTGGGCCGGGCCGGATATGATCAATGGCGTTCGAGCCTCATCAATCAGAATGTTGTCAATTTCATCCACCACTGCAAAATCCATTGCCCCCTGGACTTGCAAATCCTTCGTGGGCTTCATGTTGTCGCGAAGGTAATCGAAACCGAACTGATTGCTTGTACCGTAGGTGATGTCGCGAGCGTAGTGAACCTGTCGCTCGGCGGAACTCATGTTCGACTGAATTGCCCCGACCGTCAGACCCAGATTGATGTGAATCGGCCCCATCCACTCCATGTCTCGCTGGGCGAGATAGTCGTTGACGGTGACAACATGCACCTTGCCCGCAAGTGCATTCAGAAACGCTGGAAGCGACGAAACGAGAGTCTTGCCTTCTCCAGTCACCATTTCTGAAATCATGCCGTGATGAAGAATGTAACCTCCAATCATCTGGACTTCGTAGTGCCGCATCTTCAGAAAGCGCCGGCCCGATTCGCGGACTGCGGCAAATGCTTCCGGCAGCAAGTCGTCGAGAGTTTCGCCCTTCAGCAAACGAGCGCGGAAGCGCACAGCGGTTTGCTTGAGATCATCGTCCGTCATTTTCTGCCACTCGGGCTCGAGAGCATTGATGCGGTCGAGCAGCGAGCCGGGTATGATGGTCGTGTTTCCCTGGCGATCGCGAACGAACCCCAGCTTCTTCATTCGACGATCGTTCGCAGAACCAAACAGCGACGTGATTCCGCGTTCAATCCTGCTGCCAGTGGCGGTAAAGAAATCGCCGACTTTTTCCAGAAACTCCATGTCTCGCGACCATCCTGAGAAACTAAATTGACTGATCCATGACCCGTAAACGAGGCAACGTGTTCTGCCACAACGGCAGAAGTATCCCAACGGGCCAAAAATGGGCGATTTTGTCGTAAGTCAAAGGCAGCCAAGTGTATTGGATCAGACAAACGCTGGTCAATGCCGCCCGACTTGCCACTTTATCGTTCTGCCACAGAAGCCGACTCGGCAGCGTACTGGCAGATTAGGCGACTGAGGCAACTCACGTGCCGACGGCCACCGTTTGGAATCGCTTTGGACAGATTTCACATCAATCGTTGCCAAAATGCCTCGGCCTGACGAAGCTGTTTCGGCCATTTTGTACAGATTCCTGAATACGGTCCCAATGATGGGCTGAGGCTGATGCCCTCAGAAAACAGCCTCCTACGCTCGCTCCAGCGTTGGCTGCTGGTTTTGTCTGACGACGCATCTGCGGCACAAACGCTCCTGGTTGGCTGTTTGGTACGAATCCTGCCAGACAAGGCTGAGGCGTTACGCCTTTCGATGCTTCCGCTCGCTGAACTGCTCCGGATTGAACCTCCATGCGACCAAACGTACGAAAAATCGTCGTGAGTTCTTCTGCCCTTGCTTCACTAATAGCGTTGCTGGCTCTTTGTGGCACGGCGGTTGGCTTCACGACCCATTCTCAGCGTCCACACCTCTCGGATCTTTCGATATCGACCAATCTGTGGCGGTCTGAATTCGTATTAGAAGCCGCCGAAGTGAAGGAGTCGCCTGAAGGAACCGACGGCGCAGCTGATCAGTCATCCGGGCCCAGCGAAGTTCCCGCAGGTACGAACGATCGAATTCGGCATGCCAAAGTGGTTGGACTGGAAGAACTGCTCCTCGATTCTCAGGGCACAACTATCGAAACTAAGCCGTCAGGGTACGATGACCTCGTACAAGGCGACAATCAGGCCTCATTGTCAGACTGGGAAAAAGCGGCAACAAGAAGTGCGGGGGGGATTGGTGTCGGAGCGACCAGCAGTGGTCCATCGATCATCAGCATGGTCGTCGGCGTCGTCGGAATCATGATCGTCGTCGGGGCGTACTGCAGCTCTTCAAGCCGTGCGTAGCGCTGGCCCTTTATGCATCACGACCCAAGCAGATAGGCTCGCAGTTCACGCATCAGGATTCCGCATCGAGTGGCGAAGGTCTCGCCATCCGGTGCTCTTCCAATCGGAATAACCGAGATGCTAACCTGATGTACCGTCTTCGGTTTTCCGTCGATCTGACTGACGGTTCGAATTGTTCCAAACGCAATCTGGACCTCAATGGGCTGCCTTGATGTCGTACTTCCCCATCGGCGAGTAAAGCCCAGCGTGCCCATCCGGATCTTCATGTTGCCGTGATCCTGTGTGACGACTTCAACCTTGTACTCTCGCAGAAAGGCTTGAAGTTTCATCGCTGTCAGCTCGAGCGACGTGGACACATCGATCTTTTCACGGAACTCGTACGTTCCATCTTTGACCGCAAACTGTGGCTTCTGTTCTTCTTCAGCGGCCTTCTTGATGGCCTCTTCATCAATGACTTCGGATTCCCAACAGGTCTTGTTTCTGCCGGTTTCCTTAGCGCGGTACAGGCAGTTGTCAGCTCGCTCAAGCAGCGTTTGAACCGTATCTCCCAGCTTTGCCGTTGAGACACCGAACGATGAAGTGACAGTGAGCGTGCTGACGCCGCCAATCGAACTCTTTGCTACCGCGTGGCGAAGACGCTCCGCCCGCCGCACTGCAGCTTCCAGATCTGTGTCCGGGCAAACGATGACGAATTCTTCGCCACCGTAGCGACCGATGATTTCGGCCGAATATGTTTCGTGCTGAAGCAATTGAGTCAAGTCAACGAGCACCTGGTCTCCAACCTGATGTCCAAAGTTGTCGTTGATACGCTTGAACTTATCGACGTCGAGAAAGATTGTACTCAAGGGGCGAGTTCCCTCATGAGCGTGAAAGTCTTCCAGCAAATGACGAATTTGAGTCTCCAGCTGACCTCGATTTGCAACGCCCGTCAATGCGTCACGAGTTGCCGCAAGCTTCAGTTCAACGTACTCGCGGCTTTGGCGTCGCACGCCGCTCTTGTTTCGCAGCAGCTGCACCATTCCCTGGACGGAGCCGTTGCTGCCAAGAATCGGCATAGCATAGACATCAACTTTGAGGTGACGATTGTCGCCAACGCGGCACAGGCGGCTTCCGAATTGTGCTCGGCCATTCTTCAGAACTTGCCCCACCATTGTTTCGTCACGCGTTTCCGGTGCGGGCTGAACATCGGTCATGCAAGCCAGCTGCACGTCCATTGGCTGCCATGATCGTCCGAGCACATGCTGCATTGCGAGTCCGGTCATGCTGGGCATGCCATCACTCCAGATGCAGTAGTTCTCATTTGAGTCCAGCAGAAAATATCCGTCGTACAGCTCCTGAAACTGATACAGCACATTGATGAACTGAGACAGCAGCACAACTTCATTCCGCTGCTGTTCCGTCATCTCCTGCTTTTGTTCCTGAGCCTGAAACGGATCGCTGTATTTAAACAGCGAATCACCATCGGCCTCGAACCAGCGATTGAGAGTTCGAATGATATTGCCGTCGTACCGACTGCCGGACTTCTCCTCCAGCACATTGATTACCTCGCCATGAGTCATCCCGCGACGATAGGGCTTCGGTGAACTAAGCGAATCGTAGGCATCTGCAACCGCCAGGATACGTGGCCCCAGCGGAAGATCTACCTGAGCGCCACTGGGGTCAACCTCAAGGCCGGAACCGTCGAAGTCGCTATGCAGCATCGTCAGCATGGCGACAACAGCGGGGTCGGCATGGAATGCCTGAAGTAGGTTGACACCTGCATGATGATGCAGCAGGACGAAATCATACTCTTCACTGCTGAGCTTGCCCGGCTTTTTGAGGATATGTTCGGGAACGCCAAGCTTGCCAACATCGTGAAGTAACGCTGCGACTTCCAGTTGTCGTCGTTGTGCATCGTCCCAGCCGAGCAGCTTTGCGACCCCGCTCGCGATGGCGGCAATTCGCTGTCCGTGCATTAAGCTTGCTGGATCCTGCAGCTTCATGCATTTCAGCAACAGCGTCATCAGGCTGCGAGGAATGATTTGCTTTTCGCCAGTCATCGACTGTTGCCGTCGAGCATCCTCCGACAACGCCAGCATGCGAACGAGGATACCGCTGGTATCCGTCGGCATTGCCGGCGTTAGTAACTCCGGGCCGAGTCCAAAGCTTCGAGTTGTTGAAGGCGCGATCGACACGGTGTGCCACACTCTTTACGGCCGTCGTGACTGGCTGGTTAGCAGCGTCTGAAAACGTCTGTTTTACCGAGCGGTGGTCGTGGGCCGAATGGGGTTTGTTCACTGAATCCGATTTCTGGAAGGAGGTCCAGACCCTGCAACTCTAGATCACTCCCTGAGGATCGGGCGATTGTTCAACAAAAGTTGCAAAACCTTTCACTCCTTTCAAATCGCCAAAACCGCGCATGCGGAACGATCGAGTCAATCGTTCCCTCCGGCAGAATTCGGAGCATAGGAATCCACGGATTCTTCGAACAACTCTCTTCGGCATAACACACGCTTGGTGTTTGTCACTGCCCAAGTTGTTTCGATCGTAACGTCGCCGCTTCCACGGCATTGATCAGCGCGGCTCGCATTCCACCGGATTCCAGAGCATGGAGTCCAGCGATTGTTGTC
>JANMEV010000419.1:0-9137 GCA_031377305.1 Planctomycetota bacterium
GACAACAATCAGGCTGAATGCCTGTCTCATTCAAAGGAGCGAGTGCGATGAGAATTCAAATGAACCCAAAGACTGTTCGAAGACTTTTGTCCGCTGACGGATACCTCGACCTTGGAATGCCTGAACGGGCCGTCCAGGAACTCGACAAGATTGAAGATGCGGGGCCACTGGAAGGGCCAGCTCAGTTGCTTCACGGGATTGCCCTGAAGCAAACCAGCAATTTTCGCGATGCGATCACTCACCTTGAACGAGCGGCACGCATCATGCCATCGCCAATTCGGCGATTCGCATGGCGAGAGCTTGTCGAGGCCTACAAGGCTGTCGGCAGCGACGAGCTGGCCGAAATGGCTCAGAAACTTGGCGGAGACGGTGAGTTTCAGCTCAAGATTTCCCTGCCACTGACTCAGATGACGCTAAACATCCCCGCAACACCGAAGACTGCCTAAACGGCCGATTTTCGCACTTAAGACTCCTTCCAGGGCTCCGTCGATCGTTTCGGCGGGGCCTTTTTCTGTTCCGGCACGAATGCCCAGCGAATATGCCGGTCAAGCCACCTTCGCCGCAGAGCCAATTTCCTGACGTTCAGCACAACCCCCCTCCGCCGAATCGCAACACGAAAGGCCTATCCTGAAAGAGGCCTTTGACCGTATTCTACAGGCAGTGAACCACTTTGCGCGATTGGCCGAAAACTCGGACTAGGACTAGGACTCGGCGCAGTTGAAGTGAACTTGGGGATTTGCAGAGCACGGATCGCTCTGCGAGGTAAAGACGTTGCTCACGGAATGGAATCGGTGAGGCTATGTTGCGAAGAAAATTTCTATTGGCGGTGCTTTTTGGCGTCACCATGTCCGGCTGCCGCAATCGACAGCGTGCTCACGTGCTGAAGTCGGACGACAAAGACATGGTTGGTAGCCATACGGCCGGCGCGGAAACGTGGAAGCCGCTGATTGAAGAATCAGTCGCCCGACTCCTGGGTCGCTCCTGCGCAACCGTGCAAACCGCATCGCATTCAACTGTGAATGGCAACGGTTCTCTCGTTCGGTCAGTGTGCTTCGTCGGCGTCGAAAATGACAGCGCCGAAGAGATTGGCGATGCGAAGGAGCAAATCTATGAACACATCGACACGATGGTTTCGGAAAGTGATCAGTTCAAAATGATCAGCCGACGCGTCGTTGAAGAGGCGATGAACGAATGCCGCTGTCGTCCCAACACGCTCGTACTTCCAGCAAAGCAACGAGAACTTCAGCTGGTACTGGAACGAGACGATCATCCGTTCGACTACCTTCTGTTCGCTCGCATCACGTCGCTGACCACAGCCAGCAACGGAGACTACCAGCGCGACTATCAACTGACGATGGAGCTGCTTGATATTCATACGGGCGAATCGCTCAAAGAATCGGCGATCCTCCGAAAGGGCTATCACAAGAGCTTTTTCGGAAAGCTGAAACACTACAACGATTGATCACGGCGAACCTTTCTCGTTTTCCTGTTTTCACCATGAACGATTCGAGCAGCCAACCTACGCAGTTTCGATGCTGGCTGTCGCATCTCGCTCTGAAACTCGGTTTGCTCTTTGTATGCGCGGGGCCAGGCTGCCATTCGTGGCAGAAGTCGCACGAAGCAGCGATCGCTCACTTTGGTTCCGGAGACCTTTCGTCATCGCGTACTTCGCTCGCCGAGTCTCAAAAGGTGTATCGGTCCGAAAAGCAGATGCTGGAACTTGAGCAAGGTATCCTGGATCTTGCGGCAGGGGATGTCGCTCAGTCGGAGACTCGATTCCGAACTCTGCGACGCGAACTGGAGCATCTCGAACAGAAAGACGTTGCCGAACAGACAACATCGCTGCTGACGGACAGTCGTGCCGTTGCCTATTCGGGTCGCGATTTTGAACGTCGCATGATCCTGAACATGGCCATGCTGACCAGCATTATGGGCGACGGTCAGGATGCGACAGCCTACTCGATTCAGATCGCAGAAGCGGCCTTCAAACGTCGCGAAGCCATCGCCGCTGCAATGAAGAAGCTGCCCGATTCGAACGAAATCGCTCTCGAATCGCAGGACGGGCAACTGCCATCTCAGTTCTCTCCGGCCGGGTTTTCTTCATCGCAGTCCATTGCTTCGACGCCGCTTGATAGGACATTGGCACTTGGCTCGTATCTGGCTGCTGCTGTCCAGTCTGAGCATTCATCACGATATCAGGAAACCGAACAGGCGATTGAGGATGTTCAGTTCTGGAATCCCGGTTTTCGCTGCTTCGACGGCGTGAATGCACCGGCGGAGTTTGGGACGCGATGCCAGCCGGGCCATGGAACTCTGCACGTCATTACACTTGTTGGCAAGGCACCTCGCTGGGTTTCTGAATCGGCTGCACCAACATCTGCAGCGTTGCTCATTGCGGATCGGATCATCAGCATCACAGGCAAGCACACGCTGCCGCCCACAATCGCATCCGTCAAGATTGCTCGTCCCGAGCTCTGCGGAAACATTGTACCTCTGGGCGGCGTCCAGTGCACAGTCGGACCGCCAGGGGCGAATGAGTCACAGTCGATGCCTCCACTGACGTTCTCCACGCTTGTCAACTTAAACGAAGTGGCTGAGGCGTCGTATCGCGAACATCGCGATCAGGAGATCGGAGCGGTCGTGGCTCGCCGAGTCCTCAAGAAGGGCGCCGTTTATGTGCTGAAGGAAACTCAGAAGATCCACAACAATTCTCTTGTCGATTTGGGTGTTAACGTGGCGGGAGTTGCCTGGGAAGCCCTCGAGAAGCCGGACACTCGATCGTGGAGAATGCTGCCCGCAAGAATTGACGTGGCTCGCGCTGAATTACCCGCGGGACCGTGGACAACGTCGCTTCAATTCGCGAGTTACGGAGTCCCGCGATCTCGCCAGGAAGTTCCGGTCCACATCGCGGACGGGCGAAACACCTACGTCCTTTGCATCATCCCCGAACATGACTTTACGGGCCACATTCTGATCGGCGGTGCGGACAGTGCGACGATTCCTTTGCAGTGAAAAGCACCGCGGTCAGAGCGAACTGGTCGGTCTTCATTTGCTGGCTGAGTGAACAACAACCGTTCGGCCGTTCTGGCCAGATGAAATTCCAAAGACGAGGTATTCGGCGGCGTGAGCACCGATGTTGAACATCTGGTGTTGCTCACGAGGCTGAACGATGATCGTATCGCCTGCATTCATCTGCGATATTGCATCGCCGCATCGCATTTCAACGCTGCCTTTGATCAGTACGAACACTTCCTGCATGTCTTCGTGAAAGTGCAGTTGAAACGACGAGCCTGCTGGAAGCATGGCCCAGTTCAGCATCTGCACATGCCCCGCCTGAAAATGCTCGCGGGTCGCGATTACGCGTTTGAGCACACCTGGGTTCAGCGGATTCTCGTGTGACGCCGGCACGAATTCCGAAGCATCAGAAGGGACAAATTTCATGCGATGCAGCCCCGGCAGCGTTTCACGAATTCACCTTTTCCTGATCGATCGCGCTCAGTACTTCCACGGTTGGAAAACGGCCTCGGTGCCTGAATCGCTGCCACCAGTTTGCTTTTCGAAGCAACGGATCATTTGCATTGACAACGCGTTGCTTGCCTTTGCGAGTGACAATCAGCAAGTCGCCGTTGTCGAGGATTTTGGCCACCATCCAGAACTTGTCGACCACGTAGGAGTAGTCCTCACCCAGCTGAGCCGGGTGGACAGAACGGGCGCGGGGGCCTGGATGAGGGCTTTGCTTTGTCAGTGTGTAGACGACAAGATCGCCCGACTGATATCGGTGATTCTGCAAGACTAACACCCTTTCAGCTGAGACCAGACACCGACGACCAGGAAGTGGGAGTCCTGTACGGTAAACGGATACAAAATTCACCTACTGATTTTGCTGGCGGTTTCGCCGCCGCAGATCTCAGAAAGCAGAACTAAATTAACATTATCGATGGTTTTAGTTGGTCGCACTTCATCACACAACAGGAATCTCATGACAACGTAGGGTTTGACGGCATTTGCAATGCGATGTCTTTAGAGGGCTGCCGTATCCTCATCAGTAGCGACCGGGCTCCGGTCGGCAGGAAAACCACCATTTTGTCGGTTTGTACCGGATCGGAACGACGGCCAATATTGAATGAAGCATCTTCCATTGCAACGCTCAATCGGTGTTTTGAATTCTGCCGCTTGCCTGGA
Source organism: Planctomycetota bacterium (assembly GCA_031377305.1). GTDB lineage: Bacteria > Planctomycetota > Planctomycetia > Planctomycetales > Planctomycetaceae > SXXK01. Next base: position 4,183 of record JANMEV010000419.1, read on the forward strand.
AGCAAAGATAGTAGGTCACTCAGTTCTCCATGGAGGCTGCTGCGAAACCCGCGAGTCGTCGGTGCGCAGTCGGAAGCACGACCGGCACGAACGGCGGGAGATGTTTAAAATAGGAAACATGCACAAAAGAAATGGGGCAAGAACGCACCGTTTCCCTTCGATCAACGGCCAGCGACTGCCCTCATTGCAGCGATTTGACGTTTCCCTGCCGCGTTTTTCACGCGAAGCGAAAGGTAGTTCTCCGTGGAAATGGTCGACGACATTGTGAAAGAATTCCTAATTGAGAGTTACGAGAACCTTGATCAGTTGGACCGTGACCTCATGGCGCTGGAAGACGCGCCGGACGATCGCAACCGTCTCTCCAGCATTTTTAGAACTATCCATACGATCAAGGGAACGTCGGGCTTCCTGGCGTTCCCGAAGCTGGAACACGTCACACACGTCGGGGAAAACCTGCTCGTTCGACTACGAGATGGTGCCCTTCGTTTGAACGGAGAAATGACAACCGGGCTTTTGGCCATGGTCGACGCCGTCCGGAATATCCTCGGGCAGATTAACAGCACAGGATCTGAAGGCGATGAGGTCTACGAAGAGCTTGTGGCTCGACTTGAACGACTCAAATCGGGCGAAGCTGTTCCGGCCAAGAATAATACCGCACCTCAAGAGAAAGCCGAGATCGCCGTTGTCGCCGCCATCGCGGAACTCAGCAGTGAAGTCACTGCCGCCGTTCAGGCTTCAATGACAAAGCCAAAGAAATCACGTTCGGCCGGTAAGTCAAAAGAAAAGATCGGGGCTAAAGACAAACAGGTCTCCGCTGTTCCAGTTGAAATCATTGCTGACAACCAGACCCCTGGTGGAAAGGCGATGTTGGTAGTTCAAAGCTCGGATGCAGCTCCTGCGAAGCCAGCGTCTGAAAGCCATCCGGCGACGACGGAGCTTCGAGCAGCCTTCGAGAATTCTTGCCCAGCGTCAGAAAGCTCGGGCGGTGGTTCATCTGTCACTGAATCCTCAGTACGCATCGATGTGCATCTACTCGACAAGCTGATGAATCTTGTCGGTGAGCTGGTGTTAGCACGAAATCAGATCATGCAGTTCAGTCAGAGTCATGAAGACCCGGCGATGATGGCTGCGTCACAGCGTTTGAACCTGATCACAACCGAGCTGCAGGAAGGAGTCATCAAGACTCGCATGCAGCCGATCAGCAACGCGTGGAACAAACTGCCCCGCGTTGTTCGCGATCTTTCGATCAGTTGTGGCAAGCAGGTCCAGGTCAAGATGGAAGGTGCTGAAACAGAATTAGACAAAACAATTCTGGAAGCCATCAAGGATCCGTTGACTCACATCGTCCGCAACTCTGTCGACCATGGTATCGAAACATCGGAAGTGCGACGCAAAGTTGGAAAGCCTGCGGAAGGCACTCTCTGGCTTCGAGCTTACCATGAAGGCGGACAGGTTAATATCGAGATCTCCGACGACGGGGCCGGCATCAACGTCGAGCGAGTCCGTCAGAAGGCTGTTGAGAAAGGCATGGTGTCGGCCGATCAGGCGGCGGCAATGTCGGATCGAGAAGCTATTCAGCTCATTTTGTTTCCGGGCTTTTCCACCGCAGCCGCTGTGACCAATGTTTCGGGGCGCGGGGTGGGGATGGACGTCGTCAAGACGAACGTCGAAAAGATCGGCGGCACATTGGATATCAACAGTACCGTCGGCCGCGGCACAACGCTTCGAATCAAGATTCCGCTGACCCTGGCAATCGTACCGGCACTGATTGTGACTTGTGAAGAAGACCGGTACTGCATTCCGCAGGTCAGCCTGTTGGAACTGGTCCGTCTGGAAGGCAACCGTGCCCGAACCGACATTGAGTTATTGCACTCGGTGCCCGTGTATCGATTGCGAGGCCAGCTTCTGCCGCTCGTCTTTCTGGATGAAGAGCTGAAGCTACGCCCACACCGTACGGACGCTGAACGTCGAAGTGCTGACGTGATCAACATCGTTGTGCTTCAGGCCGAAGATCGACAATTTGGACTGGTCGTCGATCAGATTAATGACACTCAGGAAATTGTGGTGAAGCCACTCGGCATGCACTTGAAGGGCCTGGCGACCTACGCGGGTTCGACAATCATGGGCGACGGAACCGTCTCATTGATTCTTGATATCCTTGGAATCGCTCAGCAGTCGCACATTCTGAGTGCTCACGGAACACGCTCGGTAGTCGATGATCCTCACATCGAATCCGATGGTTGTCGCATGGGAATTTCTTGGTTAATCGTCGATCCGCAAGACGGCACTCGCGCCGCAATTCCTCTGTCGAGCGTCGCTCGTCTGGAGGAGGTTCGGTCTGATTCGATTGAGCGAACCGGACACCAGCAGGTGGTTCAGTACCGAGGTCAAATCATGCCACTGGTTTCACTCAACGACATGGGGCAAGTGGAGCCGGATGAACACGGTTCACTGTCTCTGGTTGTCTACAACGACGGCCGTCGCAATGTGGGAATCGTCGTTGGCCGAATCGTGGATATCGTAAACGAGCCAGATCAGGCCTTCTCGGATGAAAGCTGTGAAAATCGAATCATTGCTGGTCGAGTCACACGAGTTGTCCATCTTGAACAAATCGCGATGAATGCCTAATGCAAGTCGCCGCCCAGAAGAACTCCCGACCCAACAAATCGCCTTTCTTCGATGTTATGGAACAGGTTGAATCTTATGCAGACGCAAAAATCATTCTGTACGTTTCGAGTCGGCTCTTTGTATCTCGGCGTGGAAGTCCATCGGGTGCAGGAAGTCATTCGTGCTCAGCGGATGACTCGCATTCCTGGCGCTCCGGAAGTTGTTCGGGGGTTGATGAACCTGCGAGGCCAGATCGTGACGGCTTTGGACATGCGACGCCGGCTCGGCATGGAGGATACGGGGACCACGGCGCCACTAATGAATGTAGTCATTCGCACTCCGGACGGTCCAGTTAGTTTGCTGGTGAACGAAATCGGCGATGTGATCGTCGTCGATAGCGACCAATATGAACCATCCCCGGAAACGCTTCAGGGACCTCATCGAGATCTTATCTCAGGCTCCTACAAACTTCAGGGGCGGCTCCTGCTGGTTCTGAACCTCGATTCAGCAATTTGTTTGGCGGCGTAGTGCCAGAAATACAATCCTCGAGCGGCACGTAGCCGCTCGGCAGAATATCAAATCCAACCCAACCAACTCATGACATCGCAACCTGGACAGGCCCATCTAATGTCGGCTTCACCGACAGGAGAGTCTGATGATCTACTTTGTACAGCGTATTCCTCAACAGTATCGAATCCCATTGGTCGCGGCGGTTATCCCGACTCTCATGATTCTCCTGTTGACGTACTCACAGTGCAGTGAAATTCGCGCTACAGCCATCAAAGCGTGCGTCGAACAGGCGACTGCCGTGTGTCTGTCGGCGGAATCGGTTCGGGCGCACGCCGAGCATCAGTGGGACCTGAATGTATTCAACCAGACGGCAGTCCGTGACATGGCGAAGAATGGCGAAATGAAACAACTGATGGCCACGGTTCCAATCATTTCATCAATAGCCTCCATCCGCGACGCTGCGAAGGAGTCTGGGTTTGAGTTCCGAGTGCCAACTCTCACGCCTCGCAATCCAGAAAACGCGGCAGACGCGTTTGAGAAAGAAGCGATCGCCCGACTGGAATCCAGTGGAGCCGCTGAATACGTAGCAATCAATGAGGCGACGAATACTGTTCACTACTTCCGCCCAGTTCGCATGAGCTTGAGCTGCCTGAAGTGTCACGGCGAGCCAGCCACGTCAGCGGACCTGTGGGGAAACAGCGAAGGTATCGATGGAACGGGTTTCCACATGGAGAACGCAAAACCCGGCGACCTCAAAGGAGCGTTCGAGATCATTTCTTCACTGAACAAGGCTGACGCCGCGGTGCAGGCGACGTTTACAAAAGCCGTTGGCTTTTCTATTGCCACCTTGATTCTCTGCGGATTATTGTCATTCGTCATTCTACGTTCTGTGCAGATGGATTTCCGTCTGCAATCGGGCGAAATTGGCCTGGAGGTCGCTCAGGAAGTTTCAGATGGCACCGCTGGAATCGCGAGTGCCATCGAACAACTTTCGGCGAACATTCGCGACATCGCGGATGGTGCATCTTCTGCTTCGGGCTTTGCACGAGAAGTCGTCATGCAGGTGGAGAAGACGAACGACAAGGGCAACATGTTGAATCGAAGCAGTAGCGAGATCGGCAACATCGTGCAGCTCATCGAAGCGATTGCCGAACAGACCAACCTGCTGGCATTAAACGCGACAATTGAGGCGGCCCGAGCCGGTGATGCAGGAAAAGGCTTTGCTGTTGTTGCCGGCGAAGTCAAAGAACTCGCTCGCGAGACATCGAAGGCTACCTCTGCGATTACACAGAAGGTCATCGCAATTCAGACAGCGTCGGGAGAACTGCTTCACGATCTGGGTGACGTGCAAAGCGTTATTCGCCGCATCGATAGTTCTCAAACCGCCATCGCCGGAGCTGTGGCTCAGCAGAAATCCGCGACTGACGAAATCGGTCGTACAATTCACACCGTGCTCGCGTCCAGTCGAAAGCTCACGAATCGTCTCACGTCAGGTGTTTAGGCAAACAGACAAGTCCACAGCTGGCCACGGCACCTGTTTTTTGGGCCACATCACGTTCAACACCTTGGCCACGGAAATCCGGAAATTCTTTTCATGTCGATTCGAACCATTTCGGTCCCCGTCAAGCTCTACATTCTCAGTAGAACTGGCCCCGCAGCACGCCCTGAGTGCGTCGGCAGTTCTGGAAGCCAAACGTAGTGGAGTGTTAAGAATAGTGCCAGAAAACGTGTTTCAAGTGTTCAGCATAAAGCCATAAGAGTTCCACCCATGTTCAACAAACTATCACTTGCGAATCGCCTGAGAATCGTTCTTGGGTTGGGTATTTGCGGGATTGTGC
>JANMEV010000425.1:0-4890 GCA_031377305.1 Planctomycetota bacterium
GCGTGAAGTCTCGCAAACCAACGGTGGCGAATCCGGAAGTCATGCGAAACTCCCACATCGCCTGCCACGCCGCAGCATTGTCGTGGATTCTGAAACGCAAGCTCAGCCTTGATCCCGTGACCCATCAGTTCAGCGGCGGCCTTTGCGCCTAACATCGGAATCCAACTCCAATCTCTGATCGTGCCGCTGCCTAAGCCCACTGGCGAGCGGTGCGAGATCGGAGCCCATTGGCTTCGTTGTCGCCGATGAACTGATGGGTCACGGGATCGAGGTTGAGCTTGCGTTTCAGGATCCATGACAACGCGGCGGCGTGGCAGGCGATGTGGGAGTTTCGCATGACTTCCGGATTCGCCACCGTTGGTTTGCGAGACTTCACGCTGTCAAAGAAGTTGCGAGCGTGAGCCGAGACATCCAGCCCGACAACCTTGCCAGCCGCGTCCTGAAGTTCGCTGCGGAGTTTGTCAGAGGAAACTTCGGTTCCACCGCTGTCGCCGGTTTCGATCCAGCCTTCTTCGCCGACAAAACGCACCGGACATGTGCCCAGTTTTGTGATCCAGTTGGGGCCTCGATCGCCAAACGGAGTCGCAAGGAAGTCCAGAATCAGCGTCACACCGTTTTCGTATTTGCATGTGATACCGGTTTGAGTCGGTTCATATGAAATCGGAACGGTCCCGTCCGCCTCGTTGGCCCACTGACACAGATCCACCGTGTGAGCACCCCAGTCGAGCAGGCGAGCACCGGAATCGAAGTCGTTGTAGCCTCGCCACTTTCCAGCGACGTATTGATTGTTGTAAGGACGCAAAGGAGCCGGGCCGAGCCACATGTTCCAATCGCAGACGTCCTTCGACGGAGTCGGTTCGACTGGAAGCCAGCTAATGTCCAGCGTTGGGATGTAAACAGATGCGTAGAGCGTCTTCAACTTCCCGAGCTTGCCGCTGTGAGCCAACTGAACGGCCTGTTGGAAGTTCGGCACGCTGCGACGTTGAGTTCCCGCCTGGAAAATTCGCCCTGTGGATTTCATGACGTCGGCCAGCTTCTGGCAAAGTTCAATCGTCAGACCACAAGGCTTTTCGCTGTAAACGTCCTTACCGGCCTGCGCCGACAGCATTGAGGCATCGGCATGCCATCGATCGCCAGTCGCGACAAGCACCGCATCGATGTCTTTGCGATCCAGCATCTGGCGGAAGTCACCATAGAGCTTGCAATCTGAATTGCCGTAATGCTTGTCGACGAGTGTCTTGCCGGCATCTCGGCGACTGGACTGAACGTCGGCGATGGCGACGCATTGAACATCCGCCAACCCCAGCATCGCCTGCAGGTCATACGTGCCACGAGGCCCCAGTCCGATCACTCCCAGCGATATCTTTTCGCTCGGTGCGACCGCACCACCGCGTCCGAGGACATGGGCTGGAAATACAAACGGAACCGCTGCCGCCATGGAGCTCCCCAGAAACTGCCTTCGTGTCCGAGATTGGCTGCTATTCATGATTTCACCATATTTTCAAGTGGAAGTGATTCTGTCCATGATTCGAAACTTCGTTCTAACCTCGCACCCCGCGAGAATCAAGCGGGACGGTGAATTCAGCCGCAGAGAGGTGCTTTCCTCGCATTCGTGAGGCGGGAACTCGTTCTAGCCGTCCGAAATCAGTCAAAGCACTCGTTGAGCAGGCATTTTTCCTTCCACCATTTTTCTGTCGCCCGCATTCCTCTACAGTTCGCCGCGGAAGTTCGCCGCAGACAATCAGCGTACCCAATTTCCTGTCTTCCACGTCTCACCTGCACAGAGTCCGTTCGATGATCGTTCCGCAGATTTGCCCGCCTCAGAGAGTCCTTATGGGACCCGGGCCGAGTGATATTCATCCCAGTGTTCTGGCAGCGATGGCCGCGCCGACTGTTGGGCATTTGGATCCGTACTTTTTGAAAGTCATGGATGAAGTTCAATCCATGCTGCGTCAGGTCTTCCAAACGACCAACCACATGACCATGGCGATCAGTGGCACCGGCAGCGCGGGGATGGAAACCTGCGTCGTGAATCTGATTGAGCCGGGTGATCGCATGATCGTCGGCGTGAACGGAGTCTTCGGCGGCCGCATGGCAGACGTAGCTGAGCGAGTCGGCGCGGAGGTGATGAAGATCGAACGTCCGTTTGGCGAAGTGTTTACTCCTGAAGAAGTCGCCGCGGCGGTGAAGAAGTTTCAACCGAAGGTGGTTGGAATCGTACATGCAGAAACAAGCACGGGAGCTCGTCAGCCCCTGGACGAAATCGCGAAGATCGTCCACGACGCCGGGGCGTTGCTGGTAGTTGACTGCGTGACGTCCCTGGCCGGTCTTCCGGTCGAAATTGACCGACTGCAGATTGATGCGGCGTACAGCGGCTCGCAGAAATGTCTGGGTTGTCCTCCCGGATTATCACCGGTGACTTTCGGACCAAAGGCTCTGGAAGCGATGGATAATCGCAAGAAGAAAGTTTCCAGTTGGTATCTGGACATCGGTTTGTTGCGAAACTACTGGGGCAGCAATCGAGCCTATCATCATACCGCTCCGATCAACATGAATTACGCTCTGCATCAGGCATTGCGTTTGGTTCTGCAGGAAGGACTTGAGGCTCGATTTGCCCGGCACCAGTTGCATCATTCCGCATTAAAGTCGGGATTGAATGCGATGGGCATCAAATATTCTGTTGCCCCGGAAACGTCTTTGCCCATGCTGAATTCGGTGCTGATTCCGGAAGGCGTCGACGACGTCGCTGTGCGAGGGCAACTCCTGAACGAGTTTGGAATAGAGATTGGCGGCGGGCTTGGCCCGATGAAAGGCAAGACCTGGCGAATCGGCCTGATGGGAGAAGCAGCAAAAAAATCGAATGTGCTCGTCTTCCTTGCGGCTCTTGAACAATGTCTGAATCGGCAAAACGTTCGTCCATCGCCCGGTGCGGGAGTGGCTGCTGCGAATTCAGTTTACCTCGCGTGATCGTAAGGCGGATCCATGAAAGTTGCGTTATTCATCCCGTGCTACGTCGATCAGTTTTATCCGCACGTCGGCATGGCAACTCTGGCGGTGCTCGAACATTTCGGCGTGGAGGTAGAGTTTCCCATCGGTCAAACATGCTGCGGACAGCCAATGGCCAACAGCGGCTGCATGGATGAAGCACGCCCGCTGGCTGCCAAGTTTATTGATGTGTTTGACGGCTTTGATCATGTGGTCGCTCCGTCGGGCAGTTGTGTTTCGATGGTGAGGAATCATTACGATCATCTTTGCGATCACGATGATCAGCGAGCCGCTACGGTGCGTCGGCGAACGATGGAATTGAGTGAGTTTCTCGTTCAGGTTTTGAAGGTTGAAAAGATCCCGGGCAAGTTTCCGTTTCGAGTCGGCTTGCACCAAAGCTGTCACGGCCTTAGGGAGCTGAGACTTGGGCCATCATCCGAAGTCATGAAACCTCGCGACGGAATGATGCAGGATCTGCTGGCCACATTTGAAGGCATCACTTTTTCCAAACTGGCTCGTCGCGACGAATGCTGCGGCTTTGGTGGTACGTTTGCCGTGGCCGAAGAAGGCGTATCCTGCATGATGGGTGACGATCGCGTCAATGATCATGTCAACGCCGGGACGGAAGTGCTGACGGCCGGAGATATGTCATGCCTGATGCATCTGGAGGGCATCATTCGGCGTCGTAAGATCCCGATGCGAGTCGTGCACTTCGCTGAGATCATCGCTGAGGCGTTGGGAATTGGAAAGTTTGCCGAGTCGGGACTTTAAGAGAACGGGAACCGGCGGAATGCGAATATTCCCTTTGTACTTCGCGCGGCTGTCTTGTGAACACTTCAATTGTAGGTTGGACATTCTTTTCCGACTGCGTTTCGACGGGCAAGAATGCCCATCCTACACCAGGGTCATGCATTGAGAGAACAGTCGTCCCGTTTTTTGACGTGTTCTGATTGCCCCGGTTCCATCGAGTTTTTGGTCTGATGGTTGAGTCCTCCATGTCACATCCAGTTCTTGCCAACGAATTTGTAGCCAACCGCGAGCGTGCTCAGTGGCACGATCGAGCCTTGTGGTTCATTCGCGAAAAACGCGACCGCATGGCCGCGGGAGTTCCTGAATGGGAACTACTGCGTGATACGGCATCCGCGATCAAACGGCATACTCAGTCTCGCATGGCTGAGTACCTCGAACAGTTCGAATCGAATGCAAAGAAGAACGGAATTGTGGTTCACTGGGCCGCGGATGCTCACGAGCACAACGAAATTGTGCTTGGCATTTTAAAGCGAAACAACATGACACGACTTGTCAAAAGCAAGTCCATGCTGACCGAAGAATGCCACCTGAATTCATATCTTGAAGAGCACGGCGTCGAAGTCATCGACACAGATCTTGGCGAACGCATCGTGCAGTTGCGCAAGGAGACTCCCAGTCATATCGTGCTGCCAGCGATTCACATCCGAAAAGAAGAGGTTGGCGAATGCTTTCATGAGCATCTGGGGACGGAGAAAGGCGCGTCCGATCCGAATTATCTGACCGAGGCGGCTCGCAATCATCTCCGCGAGCGTTTCGTGCGAGCCGATGCGGGATTGACGGGCGTCAACTTCGCCATTGCTGAAACGGGCGGCATCGTCATTTGCACTAACGAAGGCAATGCCGACCTGGGAGTTGGGTTGCCGAAGGTGCACATCGCCTGCATGGGCATCGAAAAGCTTCTGCCGCGAGCCTCAGATCTGGCGGTCTTTCTCAGGTTGCTGGCTCGTTCCGCAACGGGACAACCCATTACCACTTATTCATCGCACTTCCACGGTCCGCCGCCGGGTTGTGAAATGCACATCGTGATGGTGGACAACGGTCGCAGCGAAATTCTGAAGTCGCCGGACTTTCGTCGCAGCCTGGACTGCATCCGTT
>JANMEV010000458.1:0-13389 GCA_031377305.1 Planctomycetota bacterium
GTCACAGTGGCTGTTCCAAACGAATCGCTGATCTTGGCTGAAACAGAACGAGGAGTCTTCCATGCCAGCTTCCCGGTCTTCGCATCGATGGCCGCAAAGAACGGATTTGAGGTTCCATCACACGCGACGAACAGCTTGCCGTTGTAAAGCACGGGCGATCCACCGCTTCCGTGCTACATTCTTCGTGTACGACCATTCCATCGGAGTCCACTTTTCGGCCGAGTGTCCGTCAGCATTCGGAACGCGAAACTGCGGCCAGTCACCAAAACACAGTGCGCAAAGGGCAGCCAGTACAAAGTGCATGGGCAGGAGACCTCTAAGGCGGGAGATCTTGGTCATGAAGTCGCGGTTCGCGGAATCATGGCAGTTCAGAATTCATTCGCCAAGCGTCGTTCAAAAGCCGACCCCGATCGTCTTAGTTTGGATGCGGCACAGATACATGTCCGATGTGAGATACAGTACGCTGCCGTCGTTGCCCCAGCCGACGTTGGCAATGCGTTCGCCGGTAACGATGCGGCCCAGCAGTTTGCCCTGCGGTGACAAGATTAAAACTCCGCCTGGTCCCGTGGCAAAGACGTTTCCGCTCTTGTCGACCTTCAGACCGTCGCCTCCGCCGGGAGAAATGCGGGCCTCCTTTGAACTATCGAAGAACACGGTCGGAGCTCCAAGATTGCCGTCTTCCTTTACCGGGAACGCTCGCCAGACGGGATCTTGGCCATCGCTGTTGGCAACGTAGAGTGTCTTGTGATCAGGTGTGAAGGCGATGCCGTTCGGCCTCGCGATTTCTATGGTCTGAACCGTGACAGTACCGTCGGGCTGAAGCCGGTAGACACCGCAGAAATCGATTTCTCTGCGCGGATCGTCAACGTGGCCCGGCAGCCCATAGATCGGGTCGGTAAAGAAAATGTCGCCGTTGTTTCGGATTGCGAGGTCGTTCGGGCTGTTGAAACGCTTGCCTTCCCAGCGATCAGCCAGAGTCATCTTGCCACCCTCAGCCGTCAGTACCGAAATGCGTCGGTCGCCGTGTTCGCACGAAGTCAGCCGGCCCTTTGCATCCAGTGCCAGTCCGTTGCTACCCGGTTCTTTGCCATAGTTCGTTGCCCCGGTGTAGCCTGCAGGTTTCAGGAATACCGTCGCACCGATGCCTTCCTGCCACTTCATCACGACGTTGTGAGGAACATCAGAGAACAGCACGTAACCGCCGAATTTATTGCCCGCTTCGGGAACCCAGACAGGTCCTTCCGCCCATTCAAAGCCACCGCAAAGGACCTGGATCTTTGCGTCCGGAGAAATGAATTGATCCAAAGCCGGTTCAAAACTATCGACATGGCCGATGACAGGAAAGTTGGTGGTGTTCTGTGCCAGACAAACCGGTGTTCGTAAACTGAACGCAATGCTGACAGTCAGGATCAGTTGCGATACTGCCCGAGTGCGGCGAAGTTGGCGGGTCTGGCTCATGAGATCGGATCCTTTTGATGTGTGGGTCGTTGTCACGTGATTCGATCATGATGACTTACGATGAGCACAACGTCCAATTACCCGATTTGCAGACCACGTTCAGAGACAGCATACCAGGATGCATGATCCTTCAAAAAAAATGCGCGCAGCCTATTTCGAAACGCTCTTTCGAAGGGAAACGAGCTGGGGCGATTGGCCGCAGGAGTTTGCCATTATCACAGCGTACGCCACGACAGGAGAAACCTGGACGGACGCTCGGAACCGCCAGGCTGATCAGCAGCTTGAGGCAGAGCTTCGCGAACGTTCGGTGTGGGTTCGTCGATTGACAGGCTACTCGCCATCAACCGGTCATGCAGAACCCGGCTGGGCGGTCAAAATGGAGTTCACTGAAGCCCGCAGCCTTGGGCGGAAATATCTTCAGGACGCCGTTTACTTCGTTTCCGGGGACACACTGGCAGTGAGCTTTAGCGATGTTCGTGCGACACCTGTCGTCGTTGGTCCATTCCGAGCACGAGTTCGACTGGCGGCGATCTGATCGCTTTCCCTCAAACCAGCGATCCTTCATGTTGTCTTAAGGTTGCATCGGCCAGTCGTGCGAGTTTACCACCGCACGGTGCACCGTGCCCCTGAGCTGTTCAACGGGGCCAGAAATCTGGAAGGTTGCGATGAACAATTGCAGGTGTACGGCATTGTATGCAACGAGCTCGTTAGGCTTAGGCCGCACAGCCACGGCAGTACGACGGCAACTTCAAGGCTCTTTTCGAAACCACCAAAGTTTCGCGGCAAGCGTGTGTCTGGCTTGCAGTGTGCTGGTGTCGAACGCGGTGCTGGCCCGCCGCGTTCGCTGAATTTCCTGCAAATTGCAGTGGAATTTTTCGCCTTTTTGTTGAGCCAGCCGTTGGCGAGTCCTTCCGGGCTTTAACTAGAAAGACCAGGGTTACGTTTGTGCTCGCAACCGTCGTGAATGTCGCTGTTTTGGAAACACTTTTTGATCATATGTTGGATACCGCGTTTTTTGTGAAGGGAGCGGATGGCCGATATGTTGCGATCAACACATCGCTGGCAGAACGCCACGGCTATACGCAGAAGGGTCAGATTCTGGGCCAACGACCCTGCGACATTTGTCCGGGGATGCTTGGCGATCATCCGACACTGCAGGACGAAGAAGTGCTTCAGACGGGTCGCCCGCTGATTGAGCACCTTGAGTTACACTGGAAAGCGCCGAACGAGCCAGTCTGGTGTTTGACAACCAAACTTCCGATGCGCGACGCACTTGGGCACATTATTGGGCTGATCGGCGTATCGCGGGACGTCAGAGCAGCCATTAAGTTAGATGAAATCTCTCCGGAGTTTGCTGTCGCGTTGAATCAATTCGAGAAGAATCTCAATGCTTCAATTACTCCATCGACACTTGCCACCACCGCGCAGATGCCACTTCCCCGCTTTTCAAGACTGCTAAAACGTCTCTGCGGCTGCACGCCAATTCAATACATCGCCAAGACGCGTATTGCCGTGGCATCCCATCTTCTTCGGGACACAACACGATCAATCGCCGACATTGCGCTGACTTGCGGATTTTACGATCAAAGTGCGTTCGCTCGGACCTTCCGAAAAATAGCCGGCAAGACCCCGACTCAATTCCGCAATGCTGTTCATTCCGACTTGCTCTGACGTAGCAGCGCGTCAAAAAGGAGTCTGGCATTTTTCGACACGGCTCAAATTGACTCCGAAAGTACGCCGTGGGGAAGTTTCCAGACGCCTTTTTCGACGGCCTCCCAAGACTCGCTATGCGCCTGAAGACAGCATTTGGCTCGATCAAGATCTAAACAAATGTTCCGGTCAATTCTCAAGCCGCCTGCCCAATGCTGTTTTGGCACAAAACGACCACACCGTTGGGTGTGCAGAAATCGCTAAATTGCTGATTTTCTAAGCCTATACGCAAAATACTCAGGCGGTATATCATGAATCGATTGGCCCGATGTTCATGCGGGTGAGAAGTTTCTTGTTTCCTTACTTGAGGGGGAAAAAATGGTCAGTTGTAAGCAGACTCAGCGAGGATTTACGCTGATCGAGTTACTCGTTGTTATCGCGATCATTGCGATCTTGATTGCTTTGTTGTTGCCAGCCGTGCAGCAGGCTCGCGAAGCCGCACGTCGAACTCAGTGCAAGAACAACCTGAAGCAAATCGGTTTGGCGATGCACAACTATGAATCGACCTACGGCCAGTTTCCTCCAGGCTCGATGTTCGTAATCTCCGGTGGTAACACCATCAACCAGGCCAATTCATGGGGCCGCATGATCCTGCCGTTTATTGAACAGGCTCCTCTCGCCACTAGTTTTGATCCGAACGTTTCGATCTTCACAGGCAGCAACCTGGCGTTGCTCGCTACGAACATTCCGGGATATCGGTGTCCATCGACGTCTGGACCAGAAAAGACAGTGACAACCTGGAGTGCTGCTACGATTACAGCAAACGGCAATTCCAACCAACTTCCGGTAACTCCATCGGCTGCGATCAACGTCACTTGGGGTCCGATCGATTACTTCGGAATCGTCGATGTTCGCAGCCCGATCTACTCGGCAAACCTAACAACGCTTCCGAATTACACCTTGGCCAATCGAGTGGGTTTCTTTTATCACGGGGATTTCAATGCCGCCTCAGTCATCGTAGGTGGTGATGCTGCAACAGAAAACGCTATCAGAGCGAGTACCGCGACTGGTGTCGGAGTGCTGCGAAGTGCTGGACCCAAAATGCGAGACATCACTGACGGCCTCTCGAACACGTTTATGGTTTGCGAAAGTGCCGGACGAAATCAATACATGTCTAAAGGCCAGAAAGCGTCGGGAACAGGGGCTCAGTTCTTACGGCTCTCCAGCCAGCAGGACAATTTTGGCGGCGGCGGCTGGGGTGACCCTCTCAATTCATTCTGGGTTCGAGGATCTGCTCGCGATGGCAGGGACTGGATTAGCACACCTGGAAACGGTGATCCAAGCTCATGTGCGATTAACTGCACCAACAAAGCGTCTCGCGGCCTGTACTCATGGCATACCGGCGGGGCACAGTGTGCGATGGGTGACGGTTCTGTTCGATTTGTTTCGGAAAACACCGACAATCGAGTGTTTGCGTCAACCGTCACACGGGCTGGTCAGGAAGTAGAGACCCAGCAGAACTAGTATTGCCCGTTTTGGGCGTTGAGTTGGAACATCGTTCCAGCACATGGAAGTTGGCTGCATGAGTTGAACCGTGCAGCCAACTTTATTTTTTGTCTGAGCTGAAAACGCGACTCCTTCGTTTCAGTGCCCTGTGCGACGTGTCTCGTGGACATTTCGCCGGGACCGTGCCTGGGCGATTGGACAATTGATCTTTGATTAAACACTACTGTTGAACAACGGAGACATTCAGGTGATTTCGCATTTTGTCGTTGTGCGCGGTTTTTTGATGGTGCTTCTTTGCGCAGCCGCTCTGGGTTGCGGAGGCGGTGATACAGGAGTCCCTGTTTCGCCTGTGGCTGGAATTCTGATGGTCGATGGTACTCCGGCCGACGGTGTTAGCGTCACGTGTCATGAAGCCAGTATCGTTCAGGATGCAGCAACGGGGGCATATCCGGCCGTGGCATCTGCTCAAAGCGGACAGGATGGAAGTTTTTCGCTGAGCATTGACCGTGAAAAGAACGGACTTCCGGCTGGCGACTATGTTTTGACTTTCGTTTGGTTCAAAATGATCGATTCGCCCAATGCGACACTCGCTGAGAAGGATTTTCTGAACAGGAAATTCAACATGCCTCCGAAGTCGCCAAAGAAGTTCACTGTCGTCATCGGCGAAGACACCGATCTCGGCACGATCGAACTGACGACGAAGAAGTAATCAGAAACCATATCCGATCCTTTAGGTTTGCCAGACACCATGAGCTGCCGAATGATGCAGCGGCGGAGTTAATGCCAGAATCGGTTCACGACGTGCTTGAATGAACTGGTTACACGTGTGTCCATCTGGAAAAGATCGCCCTACAGCCAACACTCGCCTTGAAAAAGCGACGCAGGTAGACTTCCGCGAATCGACAAGTTGCTGGAATCGCATGGGAGCTCTATCGTGACCGTTCAAATCAAGAAATCGAAAGATCTCACGCTGGCCGATAAGCTTTCGCGGCTGACGTTTTTGCAGGCGTGTGATCTGCTCGGCGGGCCGGTGGAAGGAAAGAAGCTGCTGTATGCGGGCGGCAAGATTCCGGCGGAGAATTTGAAGGAACAGGCAGTCCTTATAGGCGACATGTTTCGACTGTCGCTGCCCATGGAAAACGTTGTTGTCACGATCACGCTGCGTCAGGACAAGGTCAAACGACTGCTGCTCAATTGCGATTCGTGCGACGACACGTGCGTTCACATGGGAACGGCGCTATCGAACATTCTCGAATCGAAAGTTGTCCTCGGACTGGCTCGCGCTCCGGAAGAACGGAAGCCCGTCGAAGCACTCAGTGAAGAACAGCTCATCGAACGCGCGATGGCCGAACGCCAGCAACGCGCGAAAAACGAAAAGATGAGCGTCGAAGCGGCCAGCAAAAACACGACGTCGCCGTGGGGCGAGTACATCGTCACGAGCAAGCTCAGCGGCAAGTCGTATCGAGTCGCCCTTCGCGGCTCGGAACCTGGCGATTCGTTCTGCACCTGTCCCGACTATCGCACCAATACACTCGGCACTTGCAAGCACATTCTGCATGCTCTGAATAAGCTCAAACGGCGATTCGATGCTTCCGCTTTTCGTCGGAAACCAAAGCAGAAAGAAACCAGCGTCTATCTGAAATACGGTATCGATCTCGCGCTGCGGCTGGGCGTGCCGGACAAGGTAGATGATTCCACTGCCAGGGTCATCGGACCAATCAAAGACATAGACATTTCAGACGTCAATGATCTGGTCCGACGCATCGACAAGCTGGAAGGCATGGGAGAATCAGTTGTCGTTTACCCGGATGCCGAAGAATTCATCCAGCATCAGCTTTATCGTCAGCGCATCAAATCGCTGGTGGATGAGATTCGTAAAGACCCCGCGAAGCATCCACTGCGCAAGACTCTGCTGAAAACAGAACTGCTGCCGTACCAGATGGACGGCATAGCTTTCGCCGCAGGAGCCGGTCGTTCGATTCTGGCAGACGACATGGGACTTGGAAAAACGATTCAGGGCGTAGGCGTTGCTGAGCTGCTGGCGCGGGAAGCTCAGATCGAACAAGTGCTCGTGATCTGCCCAACGTCGCTGAAATCTCAATGGCGGAATGAAATTCATCGATTCTCGGATCGCAAAGAGCAACTGGTGATGGGTCGAGCTGAAGATCGAGCGGAGCAATATCGGAATCCGACGTTCTTTACGATCTGCAACTATGAGCAAGTCCTTCGCGACATCATGGTGATTGAGTCGTCCAAGTGGGATTTGATCATTCTCGACGAAGGCCAGCGAATCAAGAACTGGGAAGCCCAGACGACTCGCATCGTCAAGAGTCTGAAGTCACGGTTTGCGTTGGTGCTGTCCGGAACGCCGATGGAAAATCGACTGGATGAATTGTACTCCGTCGTGCAGTTTGTCGACGGTCGACATCTGGGGCCCGGCTTCCGATTTTTCAACAAGTATCGCATCACCGACGAAAAGGGCTATGTGCTGGGCTATCAAAAGCTCGATGAGCTTCGCGAGCAGCTCAAGCCGATCCTGTTGCGCCGCACGCGCGATATGGTGATGAAGGATTTGCCGCCGCGGAATACCGAGATCATTCATATTCCGCCGACCGACGAGCAGCGGCAGCTGCATACGGCTCATATGCAGATTGTGGCGTCGATTACTCGCAAGTCGTTCATCAGCGAGATGGACCTGCTGCGGCTGCGACAAGCTCTGCTGATGTGTCGCATGACAGCTGACAGCACGAAGCTCGTGGATAAACAGGGTGTTGGTTACTCGACGAAGCTGCAGACGCTGGATGAATTGTTTGAGCAGTTGTTTGTCGATGGCGATCATAAGGCGGTGCTGTTTTCGGAATGGACCGGCATGCTGAATTTGATTGAGCCGTTGCTGAAGAAGCGCAAGGTTCCCTTTGTGCGTCTCGAGGGAAAAGTTCCCCAGAACAAACGTCAGCAGATCGTGAATGAGTTCCAGACGAATCCGAAGTGTAAAGTGTTTCTGTCGACCAACGCTGGAAGCACGGGGCTCAATCTTCAGGCGGCCGACACGATCATCAACGTTGACCTGCCGTGGAATCCCGCGGTGCTCGAACAACGCATCGCGCGCGCTCATCGCATGGGCCAGAAGCGGCCGGTGAATGTGTACATCCTGGTGACACAAGAGACGCTTGAGGAGCAGCTTCTGACAACGCTCGGCCAAAAGAAAGAATTGGCGATGGCCGCGTTGGATTACGAGTCGGACATCAGCGAAGTGAACCTGCAAAGCGGCATGGATGAACTGAAAGCGCGGCTGGAAGTTTTGCTGGGTGCGATTCCCGAAGGCCATCTGGACGAAAGCCAGAAACGCGACAAAGAGGCCGAAGCCGTTCGCCTAATCGAACGCCGCGAGAAAATGGCTGACGCCGGTGGCCAGCTCTTAAAGGCAGCGTTTGGCTTCCTTTCCCAGATGCTGCCAGACACAGGGACCGCACCTTCTTCAGAAACCGTGATCGCACTGCGAGATCAGTTATCAGCGGCCGCGGAGACCGATGAAAAAGGCCAGAAGTCGCTAAAGATCAATCTGCCGTCGGAGGAAGCGCTGTCTCAATTCGCGGAAGCGCTGGCGAAACTGATGGCGTTTCGCCAGTAGGCGGATCTGTCTCAGATCGGCAAGTGTTTACCATGTTGAAAATGCAGCGAACGCCAATAGCGGGCAGCAGCGTAGGGAACGATTTTGAACCGACCAACACGGCTTTGGCGGATGAAGTTGCGCACATGTCGATCTGAGGACAGAGCGACCTGCATTAGTCCAGCGGTCGTAAAGATCGGCCAGGATGGATGATGACTTCCCAGCGGACGGGTTCGCTGGGCGGGTCGGTGGCGGTGAGGGTGAGGTGTTGAACGTTGGCAGGATAGGAAATGCGAAGGCCGCCATCGCCATAGGGCTGAAGCACTGAACCTTTGGGAGAGGCATCGTTGACGTGACCGGTGTACTCGATGGGTTCGAGCCCGAAGAATTCGAAGCGGCCGGTGGCATCCGCTTTAGCGCTTGCCCATCCCTGAAACTCTCTTTCAGCAGAGTAGTGGCGAGGCCCCAGGCGAATTTCGGCGTTGGGGATCGGCTTGTTCGTTGCGACGTCGATGAGGAACCCGCTGGCGGTAAGGCCACGCGAAAGAACGATCTCGACCGGCTCTTTGGTTTTAGAGAGCTCGATGGTTTGCGTTTTGCCTCGGTAAGGGCCAGGCTCAATCGTCGCCGTGAGTTTCAGCTCGAGACCTTCAAGCGGATGATCGAGCGAGACGCCTCGAAAGGTGCAAATGCCGCCGGAATCTGTTTTGGCCGTCGTACTGAACCCGTAGCTGCCGAAGTCTCGTCTGGATTTGCGGCTGAACAGGCCCCCAGATTTTTGACTAAAACCGAACGAAAGTTGAACATCCTGAGCAGCCACCGGCTTTCCATCGTCATCGACAACGCGGAGTGTGAGATCACGGCCGGATGGCAGGACAACATCTGTCTTCACGATCGGGTTACTTTCATCGATCGTAAACTCCTCGGTGACCGTCCATGCGTGGGCGTCGTCGGTATCCTCATGCGCCAGAAGACGGTAGCGGCCACCAAACGGCACGGACTTCATGAACTGGAAACCGGCCTGCGAATAGGGCGAGTTCACGCGGCTCGAATCCTTTTCACCGGGCGGTAATTCCATTGCCAAAACACGCACGACTCCGTGGTCAGCCGGACTTCCGTCAGCTCGTTTGATCGATCCGTAGACTCCGCCAACTGCCGTGACCGGAGCTTCGATTACCTGCGGGGTTGAACCAGGCAGAACCGCGATCTGGCTTTGATCGTCAATACGGTATCCGGCGAGGCTCTCCTGCCGGAAATTCAGGCCAGCCCCCACGGGAGCCTTCAATCGGACCTCGTTGGAGGTGATCGGCAAGTTGTAGTTAGCCTGCTCATCCCTACGAACTGTCGGATGGCTCCAGTTAACGAACAGCGTGCCCTGAGCCGGAGCTTCAGGATCTGTTCCGGTCAGACGAATCAAGACCTCGCGAACAGGCGTGCTGGATTCTGGCTCGACCGGCTGAATCGGGATTTCCAGCTCGGTCGTCGATTCCGTGATCTGCAGTTCTTTCTTTTCATTCGGAAGACTCAGCGTCAATCGTTCGCCCTGTGTCAGACGATCGATTTCGAAGTAGCCCGAGGGATCGATATTGATCCAAAAAGAATCCGTGAGATCTTCCGACATCGAACCAATTCGGGACGAAACCGAAACCTTAAAACCGGGTTTAGCAGCATCCGTCGACTTTTGAAGTTGCTGCAAATCGCCCGTGAGACGTCCTGAAATCTTCTTTTCCGAACTTAGTGAAATCGCGTATTCTTTATCGCCTGCTCTTACGTCGACGACACCAACCCCATAATTCTCGGCGACAACCGCAAAGGTGTAGACGGTGTCGTCTTCAAGCTGGTCAAGCACCGCCAGACCATCGCTGCTGGCGATCGCGTAGTCGTACCGTTGATCTGGTGTTGCCCAGCGACGACTGAATCCAAAGTGCATTCCTTCTTTTGCGGACTTGCGATAAGTGATTCGCAACCTAGCATTGGCAATCGGCTGACTGCTTTGCTTGTCGACAACACGGACGGACACCGGTCGTGCAGGCTTGAGTACAAGCTTGAACGGCTCTGTGGAACTCGTCGATACGGCTTGTTTCAGCGATTCTTTCAACCTCAGTCGCTGGTATCCCTTCGCCATAACTTCGATGAGATACTCAGAACCTGCAATGTGGGAAAACTGACATCGGCCGGCCTCATCTGACTTGGCTTCCTGCCCGATTCCTCCTGACCAGGAACCGCGGAATCCGAGCCCGGCGGAGTATTTTACCGTGGCCTGCGGAACAGGCTCCCCTTGTTCGTTTTCGACCAGGGCATCGACGGTCGAACCTTTGGTCAGGATCAGCTCAATGGTCTTCTCTTTGTCCTCCGGCATCAACGTGATAATCGGCGAACTGGCAGCCGCAAAGTCCGGATGAGAAGCCCCGATTCGCAATTGGCATGGTGGGAAATAGTGAGTCTTGGTGTGCTGCTGTTCTTCCGAGTTCGGGCCACTCAGACTGCCGCCGCTGGAATGGTTGCCTGCACGCGATTGATACTGCAGAGACAGCTTTGGCGTGATCTTGCTGCCATCATCCGTCTTGACGATCACATGCACGGCGATCTTGCCGGCGTTGGGATCCTGGGAAGCATTTGAGCCATCCGCTGAGGCGGTTGTTGCCGGAACGAAGTTTCCGTTCCTCTCGGCTTCGAGCTGCACGAGCTTTTCGACGCGTTCCTTTGGTGACATCCAGTTGGCGGCCGTCTGCACGGCGATGTTAGTACCACGTTGAAGCAGAACAAACATTGCCGCGAGGGCCACCATGACCACTGTGACGCTGAGCCATGAGATCCTCGAACGCGGCGCGCGATCAGGCTGGACGAGACGGAGGACTCGATCGGACAGTTCGCCTTCGCTGGAAGGTTCCGCAAAGGCCATCGCCGACGAAATCACAGGCCGATGGATCGATGCTGCTACGTTAACAAGAGTCTTCGCCACGGAAATCGGCTGCCCACAGATTCGAGCGGCCACGGCATCGCAGCAGGCTTCCCGTTCGGCTCGAATGATGCGATTCAGCCACCAGACAAACGGATTGAAGAACAGCAGCGACTCGACGACCATCTGAATCAGACTGACAAGCGGATCCCAGCGACGGATGTGAGCGAGTTCGTGAGCAATCATGATCCGCCATTGATCGACTGGCACTCCGGTCACCATGGAAACCGGCACCATGATCACAGGCCAAAGCACACCCACCACGGCAGGCGTGTCGATGTGTTCGCTGAGCACGATTCGGACAATGCGTCGCAGCTTGAGAAGACCGCTGAGTTCTTTCACAATGTCGGTGAGTTCCTGCAGACCGGATTCTGCTACAACCGCGGATTCGGCCAGCCAGCGCCGCGCGATCACAAACCCCGCAAGACCTCGCAGCAACATTCCGATTGCGCCGCACAGCCAAATCACAGCCAGCCATCGAGCGACGATTTGTCCGCGATGGCCGATCGGCAACGTCGTGACGTCAACGGACGATCTCTGAACTTCTGCCGAGCGGCCAACGTGATCGGCTTGATGAATTTGACCTGTTTCTGCGGCGTGGGATGCTGTCTCAGTCGTCTCGTGCTGAATCGAGGGAACACCCGGAAGTCGCTCGCCGAAATCGGTCACGCTGGCCAGCTGTGTTGCAGAGCCGACGGACTCGCCGGAGTCCAGATTCAGCACCGACCAGGTCACCAGCGCTGCACCGACAACGATGCCGAGTCCGCACAGTGCGATCGCATAACGACGCTCGGCGTGCCTTGCCGGAAGCGTGCGCAGAAGGAGCCACACTGCTCCGCTGATCAGCGCGGCTTGCCACAGAGAATGACCGAGCACTCGAATCAGAGTTTCGCTGAGCTGGGCGATGGTGTCTGGCATGATTGTGGTCCGGAAAAAAAGTCGACTCCGTCGAGCGGCTGGGCGTCAGCCCTCCGTGCAATCGACTCTGAAATGGTTATTGACATCCGAGAAATCAGACGTCCGCACTAAATCACATGAGGTGCATGGAATACATACGAATTGCTGCAGTTACACGGTGGGCTAACGCCCAACCGCTCGCCAAGGTGGATTACTTTGCGCGGCTTTCGAGATCGTCCAGGAGCTTACGCATGGCGTCGATTTCGCTGCGATCGACTTTGTCGGAGTTCAACAGATGCTGCATCGCTGTCTTTGTGCTGCCGCCGAAGATCTTGCGAACAAGTCCCTGAAGCAACGGCACGGCGACCTGTTCCCGGCTGACCAGCGGCTTGAAGATGTGAGCCAGCCCGTCACGCTCGTCGGAGACAGTCAGAAGTTCCTTCTTCTGCATCACCTGCATGACAGACAGAACCGACGTGTAGGCTCGTTCTTTGCCGTCCGACAGCCGCTCCATCACCTGCCGAACCGTCGCCGGTCCGTATTCCCACAAAGCGCCGAGTATCTGAAGTTCGAACTCAGACGGTTCAATAAACGTGATCTTCTTCTTCGCCACAACGATTCTCCTGCGTGAAACGTACTGTGATGACAGTATGTACTGTTTCCACAGTAGATGTCAACGGAGAAAATCGTACCGGGTGAAGAATTGTTGCCACTCCCACAAAATGGCAAGGGGCTTCAAACGGCGGACGGGAACAATGGGCTATTCGGTTTCCATCGGGCACACGCGAACGAGTTCGTCCAGCGAAGTTTCACCGGCCAACGCGCGTTGCCAACCCATTTCGCGAAGGGTCTGCATTCCGTTTTGGATAGCGACGGTTCGGATCTCGCTCGACGGCGCCTGGTCCATGCAGAGGCGACGGATTTGGCTATTGGTCGTCATCAGTTCAAAGATGGCCACTCGCCCAGAGTATCCTGAATGATGGCAGTCACGACATCCGACGGGACGGTACAACGGCTGTCCGATCGGCAAATGCAGGTCAGCTGGCATTTCGTCGCGCTCAGGATGGTGGTCCGTTTTGCAGGACGGGCACAGACTTCGCACCAGTCGCTGAGCCAAAACACCTTCCACCGTACTCGAAACCAGATAAGGTTCTATTCCCATGTCGACCAAACGAGTGAAGGCGCTTGGGGCATCGTTGGTGTGAATGGTGCTGAGCACAAGATGGCCTGTCAGCGACGCCTGAATCGCGCTGGTCGCTGTTTCGGGATCGCGAATTTCTCCGATCAGCACAACGTCCGGGTCATGACG
>JANMEV010000472.1:0-5566 GCA_031377305.1 Planctomycetota bacterium
ACAAACGCAAATGGATGCGGTTCATGCGTGAATCCTCCTTGAAACACGATTCGATGTCTGGCACTCAAAGGACCAGTAAAAAGGCCTGCACTCCATGCAGACTTCAAATTACCACAAGCCTTGAGACGACCACTGAAGCGAGAGAGATGAAACATCAGCAGCAGTTCGTCACCAGAACTCTACTCGTGTCACGTCGCGAACTCAAGCGGCGACTTTACGATTTGAATCAGGGCAAAATACAAAGCATAGGGCTGCTGTTTGCGGCTATTGAGAGCCTGAATCGCATCACCATGAAGGCATAGAAAAGCCCCCATTCTCTGCAGATTGTCATGTCTTCGCCTGTCACGACGTTCAACGATTGTGTTTCAGCCACCGAATAAATTGACGCCTCAGTTTTAGACGGCGAGCGAAATCACGCCAAGCCGAACGGCTTCGCCATTGCCGCCAATAGAAGCCACAGACCCGCGTCGCGCAATAACCCTTGCAATCTCATGTATGTCTCCAGACAATTCCGGGCCTCCCCTGTTCGTCCCACCTGCAGACTCACATTGCCTGAAAGTGAGTTCTCGATGTTCCGCGCACCGCTACTTCGACTGTCGCATATTCTCGCCTTGTTGTTTGTCAGCCCGGCCATTTCGGGAGCCGCCGATGATTCTACGTCGTTGACATTCGAACGAGACGTGCGGCCGATTCTGAAGGCTCACTGTTTTCTGTGCCATGGCGAAGAGCCAAAACCGAAGGGCGAATTGGACCTGAGGCTGGTGAGACTGATCCGAAAAGGCGGCGAATCAGGTCCCGCGATCACCGAGGCGAATGCGCACGATGCTTTGCTCTGGCAGCGAGTCGACTCGAATGAGATGCCTCCGGGACCGAAGAAATTATCCGCTGCTGAAAAAGAAACGTTGCGAAACTGGCTTGCAGATGGTGCAAAAACGGCCAGGCCCGAACCCGAGAACCCGGACGACGCACGCTTCACCGAAGAAGACCTTCGCTTCTGGGCATGGCAGCCGGTGCAATCGCATTCGCCTCCGGAACTGCAGGGCTATGCGATCTCAACGCCGATTGATGGGTTTCTTGCCGCCGAGCTTTCAAAACACGGTCTAAACTTTTCGCCCGAAGCGAATCGCGCAACTCTGATCCGCCGCGTGACTTTTGATTTGACCGGCTTGCCTCCCACGCCTGCCGAGGTCCGTGAGTTTCTTGAAGACTCGACGCCAACCGCATGGGAGAAGCTCGTGGACCGACTACTTGCTTCACCGCAATATGGCGTTCGATGGGGACGTCATTGGCTGGACATCGCGGGTTATGCAGAAAGCGATGGAAATCAAGGCAATGATCACTCGCGTCCCTACGCGTGGCACTATCGAGATTACGTGATTCAGTCGTTGAACGAGGACAAACCCTGGAACGAGTTCCTCGTTGAACAATTGGCTGGGGACGAAATGATCGAGGGCAAGGCGGACGGCAATAACCCGCGGCATGTCGAACTGCTTGCCGCGACCGGATTTTTGCGAATGGCCCCGGACGTCACCCAAACCGAAGACACTCTGATGGATCGAAATCAGGCCGTCGCCGAAACACTAAAGGTCGTCGGTACCAGTGTTCTGGGGCTGACTGTCGGATGCGCGCAGTGCCACGATCATCGATACGATCCGATAACGATTGAAGACTATTACCGTTTTCGCTCGATCTTCGATCCAGCGTTTCCATTGCAGACTTGGAAGAAGCCAACAGAACGTTTGACCGACTTGACGGACGACTCAAGTCGCGCTGAGATTGCACGCATTGAGGCTGAGGCCGCACGTCAGGACCAGGACATTCGAAATCGCCGTCGAGAACACTGCCGTATGATTCAGGACAAGGCGATCAATAGTGCTCCGGAAAGTGTGCGAGTGGCTCTGCGAACGGCTGTCACGACGGAAGCTGAAAAGCAAACTCCTGAACAAAAAGCACTGCTCGATCAATACCCCACGGTTCGTTCCATCGATTGGATCGTCGGGCAGTTGATCGAATATGACAATCCAGCGTATCGCAGGTTTGAGGAAGAGGAAAAGAAGGTCGCGGAAGTTCGAAAGTCGAAGCCATCGCCGCGGAAGGTAATGACAGTTCACGAATCGGCCGCGGCAATTCCAGCGAGTACCGTTTTCTTTCGAGGCGATCCGCAGCAACCGGCGAAGCCTGTCACACCGGGCGAAATCCATGTGCTTACCGTCGGTCGTCCGCTGCCAGTTATTGCCGAGAAAACAGATGGCCTCAGTACAACAGGCCGACGACTGGCGTACGCTCGGCAACTGACCGACGGGACTCACCCGCTGACCGCACGAGTCGCTGTTAACCGCATATGGCAGCATCACTTTGGTCGAGGTCTTGTGCGAACAACTGCCGACTTCGGTGCTTCAGGAGAGAAGCCGACACATCCGGAACTGCTCGATTGGCTTGCCGACGACTTCGTTCGCGGCGGGTGGAAAGTCAAACGCTTCCACAAGCAGATTGTGATGTCGACCGCCTACCGCCAATTGTCGCAGAGAAACGAAACACTGGATCGGATCGATCCGGACA
This sequence comes from Planctomycetota bacterium, assembly GCA_031377305.1. Lineage (GTDB taxonomy): Bacteria > Planctomycetota > Planctomycetia > Planctomycetales > Planctomycetaceae > SXXK01. The sequence continues at coordinate 2,560 of JANMEV010000472.1, forward strand.
ACCTGCTGTTGGGGCGAATGAATCTGCAGCGTCTTGAAGCCGAAGCGATCCGCGACGCGATTGTGGCTGTTGCCGGTCGAATCAACCTGCAGGTCGCCGGAGAGAGTGTTCCCGTGAGCGAAGACGGCGAAGGCAAGGCGGTGATCGGTCGCCGAATTCTGCGAGACGGCTTGTACTCGAACACAGAATCCGTTGGTGATCAGGAATTTCGCCGCAGCGTGTACCTCAGCTCGCCGCGAGCACTTCCCTTGAACGTGCTTGACACATTCGATCTGCCCATGATGACGCCCAACTGTGCGCAACGGACGTCGTCTACGGCCGCTCCTCAGGCGTTGTGGTTTTTGAATGACGAAAACATCATCAGCTTGTCCGATGCAATGGCGGAGCAAGTTTTGGCGATGAACCTGCCAAACTCCGAATCTCGTGTGGCGGAAGTTTTCCTGAGACTGTTTTCAATGTCTCCCGATGCCGACGAAGTGCAGTCCTGCCTGAGCTACCTCAATGAAGAAGCGAACATCTTTAGAACACACTCAGACAACGCCTGGCAGGAGACTCTTGCGAAGAATCCTCAGGCTGCCGATGTCCGGGCGTTCTCAAGCCTGTGTCAGATGCTGATGGCTTCAAACCGATTTCTCTATGTGGATTAAGCCATGCGAAGTAATCTTTGTTCTCGCCGACATCTACTGCAATCGTCGTCATTCGGTCTTAGCACTCTCGGTGCCGTGTGGTTGATGAAGCAGGATGGACTGCTTGCTCAGGAAAGCACTGCGCCGCCAAAACCGCTGCTGGAACCGCCGCATTTTGATCTGCTTCCGAAACAGTCGCCTCAGCCCGCGCGAGCGAAGGCGATGATTTCGATGTTCATGATTGGCGGGCCCAGCCAGATCGACATGTTCGATCCTAAGCCTGAACTGAAAAAACGTAATGGACAGAATTTCGATGGTGATTTGAAGTTCGACAATGCCGCGCAGGCCAGTCGACAGATCATGGGGCCGGCCTGGCGATTTCGCCCGCGCGGTGAATGCGGTATGGAGCTGTCCGATCTTGTTCCGCACCTCGCGACGATTGCCGATGAGATCACGCTGATTCGTTCCATGCATTCAGCCGTCAACAATCATCTGCCGGGCCTTTACGCACTGAATACTGGCGCTGGAGTCGGCGGCCGCGCGACGCTGGGCAGTTGGCTGACACATGCTCTTGGCAGCGAATCGCAGCAGTTGCCAGCGTTCGTGGCTTTGACACATCCGTCGGGATTGCCACTGATTGGTGGAGAGAACTGGACGAGCGGCAGTTTGCCTTCAATGTTTCAAGGGACCGTGGTGCGTCCAAAAGAGCCGCGTATCCTGAATCTGGATCCGCCCATACGTTTGCAGGGGGCGGCTCAGGCGAAGCAACTGGAATTCCTGCGTCGTGTGAATCAGAAGCATCAGCAGCAGCATCCGGGCGAATCGGACCTCGAAGCTCGCATCGCCAGCTACGAACTCGCGGCGAGAATGCAGTTGTCGGCGAACGAGGCGTTTGATCTGTCACAGGAAACCGAAGCGACTCACAAAATGTACGGCATCGATCAGGATGTGACTCGCGACTACGGCACCCGCTGCCTCATCGCTCGTCGGCTTGTCGAACGAGGCGTGCGGTTTGTGCAGATCTTTAACAACGGCCAAAGCTGGGACCATCATTCGTCAATTCTGACAGAACTGCCCAATCGTTGCCGTGAGATCGATCAGCCAGCCGCTGCGCTTGTGGCAGATCTGAAGCAACGGGGGTTGCTTGACGAAACGCTGGTGCACTGGGGCGGTGAAATGGGTCGATTGCCCGTGATTCAGATTCCGGTTGGGCCGGATGGTCGCAATAACGTCGGGCGAGACCACAATACATTTGGGTTCAGCATGTGGGCCGCTGGCGGTGGAATCAAAGGTGGTCACGTTCACGGAGCGACCGACGAGTTTTCGCATCACGCCGTCGAAGATGTCGTGCAGCATTACGACTGGCTTGCGACAGTGCTGCATCTCTTTGGACTCGACCATTCGAAGCTGCACTTCCAGGCCGGCAATCGCCGCGTCGCACTTGTCGACAACGCTGAAGCGAAGCCGGTCCACAAAATCATCGCGTGAATGGTCAGCGTAGCCCAGTCGCCGCCTGACGCGACGGGCCGATGGTGTCTCACGTCATCGTTCGACTCGTATTCAATCCAGCGGAATCGGCCAGCTCCAGCCGGACGAAAAACCACCGTCGACGTAAAGTGTTTGCCCGGTCATAAACGCTGACGCTTTTGACGCAAGGAACACGGCGGTGCCGATCATGTCTTCCGGCTGACCCAGCCGACCGAGTGGCGCGTTGGTTTCATTCCAGGCCTGCATTTCCGGATCCGACCAGAGCTTGCGAGTCAGGTCGGTCAAAATAAAGCCTGGGGCAAGGCTGTTGATTCGAATCCCATGCCGTCCCCATTCCAGGGCCAGCCCGCGAGTCATGCCCTGCATGCCGAACTTGCTCATCGCATAAGGAAGAACGCCCTTCAACGGCATCCATGTGTTGAGCGATTCTACATTGATCTGAACGCCCGACTTCCGTTCAATCATGTGTCGACCAACCGCCTGCGACATCTGAAACGCTCCTCTGAGATTGGTGTCGAGGATAAAATCATAGTCTTCAGCAGTGACTGTTTCCGCCCGCTTGCGTCGGTTAACGCCGGCGACGTTAACGAGCGTGTCGATATGGCCTGTCTTCTCCAAAACGCTCTTTACAGTCGCATCAATCTGCGAGTGATCACTGACGTCGCAAGGCAGACCTTCAACTGTCAGGCCAGCGTCGTTCATTTCGGCAAGTGCGGTGTCGACGGACTCCTGTGTCCTGCTGCAGATCACCACATGAGCACCACGAGCAGCAAAGCCCTCGGCAATCGCGCGGCCAATCCCGCGACTGCCGCCAGTGATGAGAACATGCTGACCGGCGACGGAAAACAGATCATCTGACATTACCGAAATCTCCCTGTGTTGAAAACGCGAAT
>JANMEV010000488.1:0-10293 GCA_031377305.1 Planctomycetota bacterium
GGCAGCCGACAGGCGTACAAAGTTTTCCACCTGAACCGTTAATTCCATCAAAGATTCAGACTTGTCTCTGTCGTTCGTGTCTGCGATGCTCATGCCGTGGCCTCCTTGCCTTGATGTGATGGATCTTGTTAACACCCAAAGCATCGCAGAGAGGCCACATTCCTTAACAAGCCAGTTTCAAAAACCACCGCGCGGAAGTCCGGTTGCACCCAATCCCCACGCACTCGGGAACGAGCGACGAAATCCACTGAAGTCGCCGGGAATGACATCGGCAGCAACTTTTTTTTCGCCGAAATACTCGACCATAATATGACCAACAGCCATGTAGTCCGCGAACGATCTGATTGAGACGTCTCCGCGCTGTACCTTTTCGTCTTGCGACTGCAGGAAGTGATTGCAGAGATGCTGCATAGTTGCGACGTCGGTTCTCTCGGCAACCCGCGACTTGGGAGTCAATCCCTGCTGCAACTGATGCAGCGCTCCATCGTGATCCGACCACATGCCAAAGTACCGCATGACCCCGGCAACTTTTTTCGCCCACTGCCCGTTGCGGTGTGCAAACAACGGGAACCCTTCATGCGGCTTTTCCGGCCGCAGACCTCTCGGCATTTCACTCCCCTCATTCGAATAAAAAAAAGACACCAGCAAATCAGCCAAAACACCGTAACTGGTGTCGTAACTGTTTTGCTGGTGTTGCGATTCAACTCAGAGGGGACCGAAAATTCAATTAACCAGTGTTTTCAAGTGCCCCCGGCGCGATTCGAACGCGCGACCTTCGGTTTAGGAAACCGACGCTCTATCCAGCTGAGCTACGAGGACTTGTTTTTGAACGCCAGTATTTCTGCTTCTCCGCTAGCCGTTTTCAATTCCACGACACCCGAACAGAAGATCCACATGGCAACAGTTTATGGCAACACGACAGGATACCAAACCGGCGAACCAATCCCGGACTTCCTTTGTTGTCTCACCAGAATGGTCAGTGGGCAAAGAAAATCAGTGGAAAGCAGTTGTTCTTCGGTATTTGTTCGATTCCAGATCATGCTCTGTGGAAGTATCTCGACGAAGTCGATGAGATTCAAGCTGGTCGTGATCCAGGAAAGTCGGTTGTTCTCAGTGTCTCATCAGCAGAACTTTCGAATGCCGATTTCAGCAATCGTCAGTAGGAGCCTCATCAATGCAGACTCAGCAATGCAGGGTCATGCATGGCGACCAGAGGTACGGCCAACTCGCGAAAGGCTGAAATCGTGCCGATTGCTGGATGAGCACGTTGGAAAAATCAACGGGGCAGTCTCTCGCTGCCCGGTGGATTTCACGAATCTGAGAACTGCCTTTCCTTAAACTTTGGGCCGACCCAAACAGAAACCGGTATCCAAAGAATTCGAGCGTTCGTCAAATGGGGACGTGTAAAGTTCTGTAGAATATCTCGAAAAAGCCGACTGACCTTGCCTGTATTCGAAAAAGGCTCTACCGCGGAAAGACGACTGAGAGCTGTCAGAAATGGCTGGCGACAATTTGTAGCCTGACCGTTGGTTTTCTGAGAGTGTCGAGTCATCGAAGTGATTCGTCGTATTCCGGATGTTCTGTGAGCGGTTGGAGCGGCTGCAGGATCGGGAGCCAGGAATACCGAGACTGTGAGTCCTTCGGGTTCAACACGTTGCTCGCATCGAATTCGGAGGGCACTGCATTGCAAGTTCCCCGCTACGGCACCCAGACGAACTCGCGGAGATTGATGATGCTCCAGATAACGTCTTCATAGACCTCGCGCCATTCGGCACGAAGGCGATCGTCAGCCGGAGCGCCTATTCGGGCGCGGCGTTCGAGTTCCATGGCGATGGTTGTGGCCTCGGGGCGAAGGTGATTCGACCATGTGACGACCGGCAGTCTTTGACTGGGTGGTTCATTCGGCGATGTTGTCGCGGCGTTCTGCGGTGATGCAAGCCGTTCCGCGAAGCCCACGGCCAGCGTATTAGCCAACGGGGCTCGTTCGGAATCAAGAGCGGCCCGCCCCAGATAACGCATGAACAAACTGTCAACAAGCTGCTCAGGCGAAGTGGCCGTCACTGCCACTTCGGCAAGCCCGCTGCCCTGGGATGCTCGAGTCAACAGCACCGACGCAGTGCTGTTTGCAAGAACGCCGGGTTGAAGCACGTTCGGATCCGACTCGCGATCGGTCCGAGGATTCTGACGTGATCCGGTCCAGCCGAACGCTTCCATCACGTCGGCGATTGCGCGAGCTTTGGGAAGGCTGAGGCTTGGTCGATCTCGCTCGTTGGCCAGGCTCGCAAACATCCACGCGCGCCGGGGAATTCCCAGTGTAAGACGGTTGCTGCTCGCTCGACGGCCGTCCGGGTCGAAAGTGATCTCCTCAACATCCATGGATTGACCGGCTGCAACAAAAAGCGAATCCACAATTTGCTCGGCCGTCAGCCTTCGACGCTGCGGTGCCACGAAGAAACGCTGATTTGAGTCTTCCACAACGTTCTTTCCAAACGGGGCTCGCTGGTAAAGCTGAGAGGTGAGAATCCGACGCGAAAGGTGTTTCAGGTCATAGTCGTGAGCGACAAAATCGTGAGCCAGCCACTTCAGGAGTTCAGGATGACTGGGCTCCCGGCCTTCCCAATCGTGCGGCGGTTCGACGATTCCCGCACCAATGAATCGACGCCAGACTCGATTTACGATCACCTGAGAAAACCGGCCATTCTTTGGCGATGTCACTAGCGCGGCGAGTCTGTCACGGGTGCTTGAAGGAGTCTGCATCAATACCGCCAGCGACGCATCGTCCGCGCAGCCGGTAACGTCGGCAAACGGCCACGTGGCGGCCAACTGTTCGTCAGGCTTCAAAGTAACCTTGATCAATGACTCACGGGCTTTGGCTTCGAAAAAAGCAGCGGGCACACGACTGGTCCTGGGCACAGTCACGGACTTCTGCTCCAGCATCGCCGCCAGTGCATAGAGGTCGCTTTGTTTGGTACTGTGGTAGGGTGAATCGTGGCACCGGGCACATTGCAGTTCGATTCCCAGGAACGCGTTTGCGACAATCTGTCCTTTCGCCGCGAACGGAGCATCATTATCCGCCGCGATCCCGAAACCCGCGCTGCCGCCTTCGTGAGGATCGCCTCGCAATTGGATTAGCTCTGTGACGATTCGATCAAGCGGCTTGTTGTCTCGAAGTGCGTCGTAGAGAAACCAACGAAATGGTCCGGTGGTGTTCAGGCTGGGATTCAACAGTGTCGGATTCTCGGCCAGTACGTCCTGCCAGTAGCTCATCCAGTGATCGGCCCAGCGTTCGTCGGCCAGCAATCGATCGATAACACGGGTTCGCTTGTCGGCGGCGGAGTCCGCTTGAAAGGCTCGAACATCCGTTTCGGTCGGCGGAACTCCCACTGTGTCCAGATAGATTCGACGAAGATATTCGGTGTCGGAAACGACTGGTGGCATCTGAGTATCTTCAGGAGCCACGCGCTTGGCAGGCCATGCGGCCCCGTCTTTCACCCACGCTTCCAGAGTCGCGATTTGTTCGGCGGGCAGAGCACTTTCGCCAGGCGGCATCCGATCGTCGGGATTGGTCGAATGAATGCGGCGAATCAGTTCGCTGGCGGAAGCATCGCCCGGGACCACCGATGGAGTCGCAGAATCACCGCCTCGAAGCGCTGCCTCTCGAGAATTCAAACTCAGCCCGCCCGTTGCCTTGTCGCCGTGGCATCGAAAGCAATGATCTCGCAGAATGGGCAGGACAGCGCCGTGAAACTGTTTTGCGACTTCCGGCGGCGATTTCGATGAGTCGGCAACGGCTCGCTCGATCTTTTCCGTCAAAAAAGCATCGATGGGATTCTCAGGTGGCGTTCCGGCAAGCGGTTTTGGAATCGGCGGCGCGGGCTTCACCGCGGCCCATGACTTTGCATAGCCATGGCGCATGTTCCAGAAGGAATCCTGGCTGGCAGCCAGCTTGCGGCGGTTGATATCGTCGAACGCGATGAGCGATGCTTCCAGGCGAGCCAGCGCTGCTGTGACATCGACATCCGTCAGTGGCACCACTTGTGCGTCAGTTCCACGGGCGGAAACCAGCACGAACATTTTTGCATCGTCCGTTTGCACTGCCACGCATTGCTCCCCGGGATCCGTCCGAAGGTCCCTGGTTCCCACAATCGTTTCCAGGACGATCCTGCAATGGCCGTCGGCACCAATCTCAGCGTCCCCAGAGATCTCCTGCTGGCGGTGTTCGGCAATTCGAAGACCAGGCAGAGGCGGCTCAGCGACAGGTGTGATAGACTCTTCTCCGCTCGGCGATGACCCCAGCGGCTTACCTCGAGCAATGACTTTTCCATTCACCCAAAGCCGACTCAGCCCTCGGACTCGCATGAGAAATCGATGCTTTCCAGGGGAAAGCTGAGCTGCCGTTGCCATCTGCATCAACACAGGGCCTTTCCATCGGTCGCGGATTCCCCAGGCATCGTGTCGCTGAGGCAAACGGTCGATCAGAAAACTGTCGATGGGAAACGACATTGCCAGAGCCGGCAGAGACTCGCCTTGATTCAGCCACCGCGAGTGCGATGGCATGCCTTCGCGCAATGACAACAATGCCTGGCCCGGCAAGAGTTGCGGTGACTCCGGCATGATTTCATGAGCGGGTTTCTCCACAACCTCAGCGCCCTCGCGGCGAAATCGTCTCTGAAGTAACGAGTCGCTCAGCACTTCACGATGAACGGCGACAGCATCCAGGGAGCCTCGAAAACTGTTGCCCGCCGCGCCGCCGCGAGACGAACCGATCCAGATGGCATCGTTGTCGATGACCGGAGCTTCAGCGGTTGCTCCGCCCATGTCCCATGAACCGGCCTGAGGCTTCCCATCGATCCAGCCGCGAATGCTGTCGGCTTCTCCAAATCGGTAAGTGATCGAAATGTGATGCCAGTTCTCGCCTGGCGTGAAACCTTCTTTCGTGGACCAGCGATGCCAATGAGCATCAGGAGTTTTAATGTCCGGTTTCTGCTCGGTGGCGAAGAGAAAGCTGATTCCCACCTTACCGCCGGTTTCACGAATTCGCAGAGCCCAGTTTTGGTTGTCGGCCGCAAAGCCCGGGATTGCCGTTCGTCCTTTGCCAACAACATAGACAAATTCGCCGGGCCGAATTTCCTCAACCAGCACCCAGGCTTCCAGAGTGATGGCGTCGCCGTTTGTGAAGTCGAATGGACTTTGAGTCCCCGGATCTTCGAGCGACAGATGGGCTCCCTGACCGTCGAGTCTTATGGCCGTATTGCTGGAGTCGAAATCAGGATACATCGTCGAACGCGGCCCCGGAACGTCGCGGTGCACTCCGCCATGAGACTGCAGGGGAGTGGACTCTTCGGCGTTGAAATCCCACCGGGCCGCCAGACTCGGATCTGCACACGCTCCCCAGGCGGAAAACGCGGTCCAAATCAACAGTGGGAATACGTACTTGCGAATGTGCATCAAGAGCGGTCCTATGATACCGCACGGAATTGAGGAACTGGTGATCACCAAAGTTAGCGTCTGTTCAGTGACGTGGCAACGATTGACGTCCGATAATTCACGCAGGTCGCGGTGGCAGATTGGGGCTTGGCGAGTCATGCAGGGGCCGACGTCGCGCCGGTACGATCAAATGAATTCATTGCCCAGCGGGCAACCACACAGTGGCAATGCCGTTTTGGACCAAACAAAAGCCTCTGTTTCACCGCCGACCGTTTTGAAGGTCGGCGTGCATCGATGAATGGTCAAATCGCATTCAGGCGACGTGCACGACAACTGTGGCTGCACGCTTCAACACAGATCGAAAATCCACGACTGCCTGTAGTGCTGAGTGCAGAACGACTCTGCCAAGCCTAAACAGGCTGTTGATTTAATGGATATTCACAACCCGAAACGTCAATGAGGGATTGCGATTTCGCGTTCGGACAGTTCTTCCACAGAAAACCCTCGCTCACGCTTCGGGTTGTGATGGAGGCCCATGTTTTCGGATGTTTCGATCCGTTCGTGTCGCCAAATACGCAACTTCAAAACTGACGCACCGGGTTAGGATTAAATCAATAGCCTGCTGGAGACCCACATTCTGGCTTTGAGCCGCCTCAAGCACTTCGTGACTGTGAACCAAACACTGGAACAAAAAAAAGGCGGACAGCAAGCTGTCCGCCCTTCCCGGTGTTTTGGCCCCACAAACTGTGGGATTTCATGTTTCCCTCAACGGAGGCGAAGGGTGGTTATTCCTCGCCGGAAAAGGGTACGCTCAAAAGTTGTGTCCCGTTTGCGCTCTTTATCAAAAGAACCAACTGTCGTCGTTCTTTGGCGATTTCCAAGGCTTTTTCGAGATCCTCCACTGATGCGATGTCCGTCTTGCCGATACGCGCAATGACATGGCCGGCGCGGATCCCAATTCGGTCGGCAATTCCGCCACGCTCGACGTTGGTGACCACAACGCCCGTGTCGGTCTGAATGTCCAGCTCAGCCGCCAATTCCGGAGTGAGAGCCTGCACCTCAATCCCGAGACCCCTGATATCGCCGCCGGATTGAGCCATGGCGATCGATTCTGGAAACTCTCCCGCGACAACGTCCAGAGTGACTTCGCTTCCATCTCGAAGGACCACCAGCGGATACGACCTTCCGATCTCCATTCTTTCAGCCACTGTCATTAACTGCTGACGGCTGGCAACATCGCGATTGTTCAGTTTCAGAATAACGTCCTCAACCTTAATCCCTGCTTTCTCCGCTGGCGAGCTTTTTGTGACCTCGGCAACAATAACTCCTTTTGAAGTCGGCAGATCGAGGGATCTTGAGATCCCGGAGGTTAACTCGGCGAGTTTCACTCCGAGGTAAGCTCGGCGCACTTTTCCGTTCTGGACAAGTTGGTCACTGACCCATCGAGCAAGACTGATCGGAACCGCAAACCCAACTCCGTCATAGCCGCCGCTGCGAGTTTCGATGGCCGTGTTGATGCCAACGACTTCGCCTCGAATATTCACGAGCGGTCCGCCGCTGTTCCCGGGATTGATCGCGGCATCCGTCTGGAGAAACTCCTGACGCGACGGCAGATCTTTCAAGCCTCGCGACTTAGCGCTGATGATGCCCTGAGTGATCGTCTGATCCAGACCAAACGGACTCCCAAAGGCCAGCGCCCAATCTCCGATCTCCAATTGAGAATCGTCGCCCAGCGGTAAAGCAGGCAACGATCGACCGGCATCAATCTTCAGAACGGCAACGTCAGCGAACTCATCAACCTTGATGTCCTGGGCCTCATACTCTTTGCCATCCTGCAGAGTGATCGTGACCTCATCGGCGCCTCTCACCACGTGGGCGTTTGTCATGATCAGACCGTCTTTTGAAAAGATGAATCCGGATCCCTGACCTGTGGAAACGTCAGGTGAACGATCACCCCGTGGCGGGATCATGCGACCGCCCAGCTGGCCAAACAACTCTTCGAGCGAACTGCCGTCGAACGGGCTGCCAGGAAGCTCATTCAGCTGAGTCATTTCAACTCGCTGCCCATTCTTCACACTACGAATAGACACCACGGAAGGCAGCGTCTTTTTTGCCACCCAGCGGAAGCCCGATGAGATTTCATCGGCTCTGGCGAGGGTCTCCGTTGGTGCAGGAGCTTCCTCTGCAAAGACCGACGAATCGCGTTGAGCCTGATAGAAGCTAATTCCACCCAGCAATGCGACGACTCCCGTCGCCGCCACTGGCAATCGAAGTGATTTCATTGCAGTGTTCCCTTTGAATTTGCAAACTCGCAAGTGAAGAGAATAAGCTTTTTCACATCAGCTATCGGCCACACGGTCGATTCACAAGCTGACGCCAATTCTTCACTGATGAGACTAGTTGCCGACGGGCTGGTTTCCCGAAGACATTTTTTCGTACCGCAAATCGCAGGTGGAGATTTGTGCAGATTTCCTGAACGATCTCGGAAATCATCCATGCGGCAACTTAAAGCTCGCTCTCCGTCAGGTCAACGGCGTGGACTTAAGGCGAGCGGTGATGTCAAGCCCCTGACTTGCGTTGCCGAAATGCGATGAATCAGAGGATTGATATCCTCTGCTCACCGAACAGGTTTTGGGACGGTCTCAATGGTCCGCTAAGCGATCGATTCAATCGGCGACGGCAATCGAGGAATCGCGCAGCAGAAAGCCCGGCTGTGGCATTCAGCCGGGCTTCACTGCGGTATGACTTACCCGGGCATGGCCTATCCGGCGATCATCGATCCTGCAGGATCAACCTACTTGGCACAGCAAGTGCCAGAAGTGCAGCAATCGCTGACGCTCTTGCAAAGGTCGGTGCAGAAACAATCCCCGCCGACATCGCACGCACAACCTGATTCTTCACACTGACAGTTACCGCATGAGCACACTTCGCAGCAACTACAGGGCGAGGCCGAGGCCGCAGCTGGCGACCGAAACGCCGCAAAAGCGATCGGCGCGGCAAGCAACAAAACAAAGATGGAAATCGTAAAACGCTTCATCGAAATCACTCCAAAATTTGATTCAGAAACCGAAAATGAACAGTTAAAGTCACGAATCGAATCAGAAGTGATTTATTTCCTCCACACGCAAAGCGCGGACTGCCGCTGGTTATGATCGTCGGGCGGTGACCGTCTTGAAACCAAGTCCAACGCGGCACAAAAACGGCAATCGCCCGGGGACCAGCATTCCAAAGGTAAAGAAGCAAAGCCGAGCCCGCGAGTTTCTGACGTCGCAAGGGGCGCTGACTTCGCAGCATCAAATGGCAACGGTTCATGCAGGCAACACGAACACGACTTGATGGGAAGACTTTCTACATCACCAGCGGCAATCTGTGAAGCTGAACTGTTCGCTCGGCGACAACATGACGGCTTTGAGGCAACCTTCGTCGCAGAGCAGCAAGTCCTCACTTGCGACGGCTGAACAGACGCACAACAACACGCCAAACTCGAACAACACGGCGCGATCACCACAACCACTGAAGCCAGCAGTCGGAGAAAGGAGTTGAAGTGTGGTTGAGAACGGCTCATAAATCCCTGCCATGCTGCAGCGAAGTCCGCTGTTGGATGCTCCACTATACCGTGAGTCGAACCAAAATGTCTACATGTTTTGTCCGGGAACATCAGCCAGATCGCGAGGCGGGATGTATGATGGACTATCCCGAACCTTGAAGTCGCCCGGAGTGCTCTCGGATTAACCCAAAATCCCCTGCACGACCTGGCCGTGCACGTCCGTCAGGCGATAGCGTCGGCCCTGGAATTTGTAGGTGAGCCGTTCATGGTCGATGCCAAGCAGGTGCATGATCGTGGCGTGTAGATCGTGGATGTGAAGTCCGTCGCGAGCGATGTTGTAGCCAAACTCACAAGTCTCACCGTAAACCGATCCGGCCTTGATTCCGCCGCCGGCCATCCAAATGCTGAAGCAACGAGGATGATGGTCACGGCCAAAGTTGGCTGAGATCTTGCCCTGACAATAATTCGTCCGCCCGAACTCACCACCCCAAACGACGAGCGTGTCTTCCAGCAGACCGCAGCGTTTCAGATCTTTCACCAGCGCTGCGGCGGGCTGATCGGTTTCTCGGCAAATGTTCGGCAAAGCGCCGGGCAAGCCGCCGTGATGGTCCCAGTCCTGATGGTAGAGCTGAATGAATCGCACTCCGCGTTCGGCCAGTCGCCGTGCCTGTAAACAATTGGCGGCGAATGTACCGGGCGTCGAGACATCCGGGCCGTATTCATCGAGCACCGACTTGGGTTCGGAAGAAATGTCAGTCGCTTCCGGTACGCTGGTCTGCATCGAATACGCCATTTCGTAGTGATCGATGCGACTCTGAATTTCACTATCCGGCGTTGCTTCAAACTGATGCTGGTGAAGTTCCTTCAAACGATCCAGAAGCATCCGACGGCTCTCGTTGCTAACCCCGGCAGGATTTCCAAGGTAGAGCACCGGATCTTTAGCCGCGCGAAACTGAACTCCCTGATGGCGAGACGGAAGAAATCCGCTGCCCCACAAATGCGATCCCAGCGGCTGGCCACCTTTGTCCTTTGTGATCAAAACAACAAACGACGGAAGATTGGCATTGTCCTGACCAAGCCCATAGCTCAGCCAGGCTCCCATGCTGGGACGACCGGCGATCTGAGTTCCTGTCTGTAGAAACGTCACGCCGGGACCATGATTGATGGCTTCCGTGTACATCGAATTCACAACGCACAGATCGTCCGCGATGCTGGCCGTGTGAGGCAGCAATTCGCTGAACCACGCTCCGCCCTGACCATGCTGCTGAAACCGAAACGGCGACCCCACAAGCGGAATCGATGACTGGTTTCCGGACATG
>JANMEV010000519.1:0-13140 GCA_031377305.1 Planctomycetota bacterium
CTTCAAGACGCTCAGCGACGAACAGAAGCAGACGCTCTGCTTTCCATTCGAACACGAACTGCGGCATCGTATCAGCGCGAACTGGCATGTAACGAAACCGACTCTGGGAGAAAAGTTCTTCACATCACCTCAGCGCGAAATGATCAGCCGAATTGTGAAGGGTCTTTGCAGCGAAGAAGGCCACGAACGAATTACTCGGCAAATGGACGAAGACGCTGGCGGTCTTCATGAATTCAGCGTCGCAATGTTCGGTGAGCCCGGCCATGACAAATTTGAATTCATGCTGACCGGCCGACATCTTACGCTGCGAGCCGACGGTGATTCTGTCGACAAAGCCGCATTTGGTGGCCCGATCGTTTACGGACATGACCAGGTCGAGGAAGATGCTTCGAAGAACATCTATTTCTATCAGACTCAACACACTGATGCGGTGTTCAAGTCTCTGACCGCTGATCAGTCGACAAAAGCGCTGCTGGAAAAAGCTCCTGCAGAGACCGCGATTCAACTGCAGGGTGAGTTGGGCAAGTTTTCCGGCATCAAGGTTTCGGAACTGGCCGCGGACCAGAAACAGCTCGTGGAAAAAACTCTCAGCGTGCTGCTGGCGCCCTATCGAAAAGAGGACATCGACGAAGTGATGCAGATCCTAAAGGACTCAGGCGGCGTTGATCAGTTGCACATGGCTTTCTATCAGCAGGAAGACATTGGCGGCGACAAGACGTGGGATATCTGGCGAGTCGAAGGCCCGTCATTCGTCTGGCACTATCGCGGCGCTCCTCACGTGCATGCGTATATCAACATCGGACAAGCAAAAAAGGCCTGATCCGCGTCGCGGGCTATGGCTCAAGTGCAAGAAAGGTCGCCACGCTGGGGCGACCTTTCTTCGTTGAGACCTTTTGCTATCACGCGTCGCAGAAGCGTTCCGGCTACAACGGCAACGCGGCTGCCAGCAACTCCTTTGCGGCCCCACGAATTCGCGAGGCTGTGGATTCGGTTACGCCGGATAATAGAGGGAAGTGTCGCCCGGTGTTTGCAATGCCGGCCAACGCCACGGCCTCGTGCAGAACTCGAATCGGGTTGACTTCGTTTCGAAGATCTTCAAGAGGCAGAAAGATCTTTCGAATTGATTCTGCCGTGTCAAAGTCTTTATCGCAGATTGCTTTCAGCATCGCCTGCGAAAGCGCCGGGTTGACGCACACGCAGCCGGACGTGTAACCGTTAAGAGCGAACTTCGTCAGGTGAATCAGCGCTGGTTGTTCTCCGATGCCGCTGCAGATGAGTTTTGGATCAACCATTGTGACTAGTCGCGACAGATAATCGTCGTCCGCAGGATCCTGACGAACGATGGCATACTTGATGAACGAAACCAGCCCGTCTTTTACCAATTCGGCTGCTCCTTCAGGGCTAATGTAGCCATCTTCCTTGATGTAGAGCACGGCTGAACGATTGATCGCTTCGACGAATCGACGAAAGCCGGTCATCAATCCTGCTTCTGTCATGACGGCTTTGGTTGGCAACACCATCACTGTGGGATACTTTGTGGTTCTCAGGATGTCCGCCTGATCCATCATGGTGCCATAGGCTGGACCCACGGAAGGGACGACCAGCGTATTTTCGTCGGCGACATCCTGCAGCATATCCAGCAGGCCACCGAACTCGCTTGGGCGAAGATGATACAGGTTCGCGTTGCCACCATAGAGCAGCATTGAAACTCCACCGGTTTCAATATGTCGAATGAGCCGTGCGTTTTCCGTTTTGCAGATCTTCTCGGATGAATCACGGGCAAGGGGTGGGACAGCAAGGACGGAGCGCCGAAATTGCTCAGGGCGGAATGCAGTGGTTTGCATAACAGTCTTTCAGTTTGACGAGTTTTAGATTTCGGCCGGAAGAATAGCAGGCTCATAAACCGGATTCATGCTTTCTCATCGGATTTTTCCTCCTCATATCCGATCAGACCGCTATTCCGAACAACGAATGGGCTTCGCTTTTGCTGCACCAGTATTCCAATTTGTTTTGATCCGTTCACTAGCGAGTTTTTGCGAACAACGGCAAACTGAGGCTTGAGCAAGATATCGACGTTAACAGCAGAATATTTTTCATCGGTAATCCAATGCCCCTTAACATGCGCCTTGCAATGATTTGTTTGGGATTCTCTGCGTCAGTGAACGCTGAGGATTTTGAGGTCAGCCCGCTGTCTGATGATCAGAAAGCTGCACTGGCAACCATTGAACGGTCTGAGGTTTTTTCAACAGTTGCGTTTCTCGCTTCCGATGAAATGGCTGGCAGAAACACGCCTTCTAAAGAACTGGATATTGCGGCAGCTTATGTGGCCGCTCGTTTTCGTGGCGCGGAACTCGAGGGGCTGGGTCCAGTTGGCAGCTATTTTCAAACCACTCAAATTGAACAGTACCAGATGCCCAGTGGGGAAGGGAAGATTTCAATCGCTGGCAAAAAAGTTGAGTCAAAAGGAATCCTCTTCGGCGGCAGCAAGGAAAGTTCAGTCACGGCCGTGTCCGCAGATGGCACGAAACTGGATGAAGTCGGCGGGAAGGTTGTTGTCATCGATGAATTTCCTTTGCCACCTCAAGCTGTGGATAATCCAGCGATGCTGCTCGCCACCTGGTCTCGGCGTCTTTCACCGATTGTTGGGAAGGGTGCTGCTGCCATTCTCGTGCGAGTTGCGGATGACAGTATTCTTCCCGAAGCACTTGAGCAACTTCAGGAAAAACCTCTCTCGCTTCCATCGCAACTGCTGATTGACTGCCCGGTGCTGCTAATTGCCAGCAACTCAGTTCTGGATGGTGAGGTCACCGTTGAGTCGCCAGCTCGAAAACTGGTGGCGACGCCTGTTCGTAATGTGATCGGAGTGCTGAGAGGGTCCGATCCCGAGCTTGCGAAAGACGCCATTATCATCTCCGCCCATCTGGATCACATCGGAGTTCTGCCGGGTGATCGACAGGGCGATGTGATCAACAACGGCGCGGATGATAATGCCACTGGTGTGACGGCCGTGGTGACTCTTGCCGAGGCATTTGCTTCACTCAAGCAGCGTCCTAAACGGTCCGTGATCTTTATGACGTTTTGGGGCGAGGAGAAAGGCTTGCTGGGCTCGAAGTACTATGCCGAAAACCCGCTGTGGCCTTTGGATAAAACCGTCGCCAACATCAACATCGAAATGATCGGCCGGCCCGAAGAAAATGCCGAAGGGAAGTCCTGGGGTACCGGTTGGACACGTTCAACTTTGTGCAGCCAATTCGCAGCCGGCGCAGCCCGCGCCGATGTGGCCGTGTTTCATCGAGAAGACGTCAGCGAAATGCTGTATACGCGTAGCGACAACTTTTCGTTCGTGCAGAAGGGAGTGATCGCTCACAGCTTTTCGGCCGGTTCGCTGCACAGCGATTACCATCAACCCAGCGACGAGATCTCCAGGCTGAATCTTCCGCACATGACTCGCATCATTCAGGGGCTATTCGCTGGTTCGTTGCCGATCGCGGACGGCGAATTGACACCTCAGAAGACCGAAAAATGACGATTGTGGAGCGTTGTGTGGGCTAAAACAATTCGTGAATTTCCCGGTACCCAAAATCGACCAGCGGAAACGGTCGACCGGCCGGGCCGGGAAGATGCGAATCCAGCTTCAGTCCCATACTATGAAATATCGTCGCGATCACATCGCCAGGCTGAACAGGACGATCGGCCGGGACTCCGCCGATCGGGTCGCTCGCCCCAACTGTTTGACCGCCCTTCACTCCGCCTCCGGCAAAGCCCACCGTGAAGCACTGCGGCCAATGGTCTCGTCCGCCAGCCGGATTGACTTTTGGAGTCCGCCCGAATTCCGCAAGGTTGCAGACCATGGTGTTGCCCAGAAGGCCTCGCTGATGAAGGTCTTCAATCAGTGCTGAATACCCCTGATCATACATCGGCGCAACGATGTCTCGCATGCCTTCGATCGAAGTGAATGGCTTTGAGCCGTGAATGTCCCACGTGATTTCGTCAAACACGGTCAAGAAGGTATTGATCGTGACAAATCGAACTCCGGCCTCGACGAGTCGCCGGGACAGCAGGCAGCATTGACCGAATCGATTCATACCGTACCGATCGCGTACCGACTGCGGCTCTTTCGACAGATCGAATGCTTCGCGAGCCTGAGTGCTTGTCATTAGCCGATAGGCAGCTTCAAAGTTGCGGCCCATCATTGTGGCGTTTTCCGTTGACTCGAAATCGCTCACGGTGGCATCTACCAGGTCGCGAAGTTTGCGACGTCGCGCCATCCGAACGTCACCCAGATTTTCGGGAGGCAACAAGTCGGGAACCTTGAAGTCAGGTTTCGATGGATCTGCCATCAAGGCAAACGGGTCGTGAGCTTTCCCAAGAAAACCACCTGCCTGACCGTTGGGAAGATTTCCGCCGCCGCGCCCCATGGTCTCCGGCAGCACGACGAACGGAGGAAGATCGCTGCGTCGGCCCTTCAAATAGCTAACAACCGAGCCCGCATGTGGTGTATTGACGCCGCCTGCGAATTGCCGGCCCGTTTGCATCATCTGCCAGCCCGCGTCATGAACGGCGGCACCCGTGTGATGACAACTGCGAACAAGGGCAAGGTGTTCCGAAATTGCGGCGTGCTTTGGAAGAATTTCAGAGAGCTGGAAATTCCCGCAGCTTGTCGAGATGGGTTTGAACGGACCACGAACTTCAAGTGGAGCATCCGGCTTCATATCGAACGTATCCAGCTGACTGGGCGCACCGAGATTGAAGATCATGATGCACGATCGTTCGTCGTGACCGTCAGCGACGTGGCCTTGCTCTTTGGCCTCGATGTACTGAGCCAGTGACAGTCCAGCGACGCCGAGTGAGCCCACCTGCAGAAAGTCGCGTCGAGTCGTTCCGTCACACGTATGAGCACTTCCGCGTCCGACAAAGTTCAACATAAACGCCTCACGAAATTCAGGATTTCAGCATAACGAGTTTTGTTGCTCGCTCCGCTGTGATTTCCAACAACGACGGGGTGGGGTGGGATGCTCATGTTAGTCGTGCCATGAACGAACAACAACAGTGGAGTACAGTTCCGGGGCTTTTTGAGCGTCTCATTCTGTACCATTGCGACGAGAATGTCACCGCGTCCCCAGAGGGAGTGTGTGGAATCTGCGAGCAGGATGCGGTAACCTGACAGGGTTTATCGTGAAACAACCACTCCTGTCGGGCCGTTTCAGCGATCATGCGGCAGGCGATTCAATTAAAACCGCTCTCTACCGGTAAAATCAGGGCAAACTCAAATGATTCGAAGTGTGATTCTGGCTCTCGCTGTCTGTCTTGCAACATCCGGCATTCCCGCTGAAGAAAAGACGGGCGATTGGGTCGATCTTTTTGACGGCAAGACGATGGATGGCTGGAAGGTCAATGAAAATGCAGAGTCGTGGAAAGTTGCGGACGGATCTTTGGTTTGTCACGGCGAGCGCAGCCACCAGTTCTTTGTGGGCGATGAACAGCCATTTAAGAATTTCGAATTCGAAGCGGAAGTCATGACGACCCCAGGCAGCAACGCTGGAATCTACTTCCATTCAAAATTTCAGGAGACTGGCTGGCCTCGCTTTGGCATGGAGTGCCAGGTCAACGTTACTCAGTCTGACCCAAAGAAATCCGGCAGCCTTTACGGTGTGGTCGATGTTCCAAACCCGGGCTTGAAGGATGATGAGTGGTACAAGACCTACATCAAAGTAGAAGGCAAACACATCATCATTAAAGTCAACGACAAAACGACCGTCGACTATACCGAACCGGATGGTAAAGAAGCGTTTTCCAAAGACTTCGAACGACGACTCGGCGAAGGCACTTTTGCACTTCAGGCGCACGACCCTATGAGCAAGGTTTACTTCCGCAATCTCAAAGTTCGTCGTCTTCCTTAGCAGTGCGTTGAAAAACGTGTCTGGAACTTTGGAGGCGGCACTGAAACACAGCGAATATGAGCCGCCGGAGAGTTCCAGACACCCTTCTTCAGCAGCCTCTTAAGCTGTGCTGAAGAATCCGACGTCGGTTTAAATGAAGAGTCAGTTCGACTCAGTGAATTTGTTGAGGAGTCAAGAGCAGTGCCCGTGCAGATGGAACTAACCCGCGTCATCGTCTCTGAACTAAACGACCAGCAGGCTATCTACCTGCGCGAAGTTGGCGGGGTCCGAACGTTTCCAATTCTGATTGGCCAGTTTGAAGCTCAGATCATCAATCGACGCCTGCTGGAAGAACCGCCATTTCGGCCGATGACTCATCAGTTACTTAAGACGGTCATCGAAACATTGGGCGGTAGAGTCGAGGAAATTGTTATCTCCGAGATGCGAGAGCATACCTACTACGCGATTTTGAAAGTTCGCGTCGGTGACAAGGTGCACGAAATCGATTGCAGACCCAGTGATGCCGTCGCTGTCGCCGTTCATCATTCACCGGTTCTGCCAATTTATGTGGCGGAAGCCGTGTTGAATGAAGTGGGCACTTAGCTGCGAGTTCTCGCAGAAACGTCGCCAAACAAAAAACCCGGTCTCGCAAAGGACCGTGCTTTTTTTGTTGACGTTGGAGGCCCCTGAACGACGTCACAGGTTTCAACAAACACTACCGCACGGCCCATCGCTGCGCGGCCTTGAAGGAGATCGTCAGAAACAAGGCCGACATTGTCAGGATGACGCTCACTTCAGGCACAATTGAGGCCAGAATGGATTGATCTGGCGTGTTGTACCAGAACACTTTCAAAAATCCGTCCATCGACCAGGCATTGAAAGTGACGGATGAAAGCTTCACGAGGAAGGTCGGCATCATGAATCGCGGCATCATGCTGCCACCAATCGCTGACATGCTCAGGATTACCAGTGAGGACAAGCCTTCAAGTTGCTTTCGGGATTTCACAAGAGTAGCCACCATCATGATAAACGCAGCAGATGCCATTGAACTGACCAATGCCATCACTCCGGCGCCGATCAGTGTTTCCAGATGCCAGAGATCCAGCCCAAACACGGCGGACGCGAAAAGAAACATCAGCCCCATCTGCACGACACCCAGCGCAACATAAAAGATCCAGTGCGATACGAGCAGATGAGCAATCGTCATGCGTCCGGAAAGCAGTCTTTCCAACGTTCCCCGCTCTTCATGTTCCAGCAGACTGGACGCAGCTCCAGACATCGAGAACATCACAAACATGACTGAGATCCCGGCTGCGTAATAGGAGATCATGTTAGAAGGTGTGATCTGCAATCTTCCAGTGTCTGCACTTTGCACAATGTCGCGTGCGGAGTGGGATTCGATCCGCACAATTCCGTTTGCCATGGAGAAGCTATTCGAAACCGGTTCGGTTGCCGTTTCGTTTTCATCAGACGGAGCAACTGTGGATGATGGAGTGGTGCTGCTACCTGAAGCGGTTGAATTCGACTGGTTCCCCAGCATCGCTTTCAAGGCGACCGTGGCTGTCTCCTGAAGAGGTGAAAATGGGCCGCCGAGCGACCGAAATTGTTCCAGGCCCTTTTCCATCAGCACATCCGGAGACGATGTGAAGGCCGATGCCTGCAGAACACCGGACAGCATTTGTTCGGCGAGCGGATTTGCGGGATCGTAGATCAGTTCAATGGCCGCGCGATCACTCTGGCCGAATTCACCCATCGATTTCTCCAGCCCTTTTTGGAGTATCACTGCCGCTGACGCTTTGCCGCCTCGCACGGCCGTTGCAGCCTTCATTCGTGAATCGTCAGGGCCATTGTTCGCCTCAGATGCAGGAACATTGTGCGTTTCGTTCTGCACGATCACTTCCAGATTGCCCATTTTTCTGAGTGAATCAACGAGGCGTTCTGAACTGCGAGTCGAATCCTGATCCAGGACAATGACTTTGAGTTTGCTGGATCCGTCGCCTCCGGAACCACCATTTCCAAAGATGATGGCAAACACGGTAAACATGACGCACGGCAGGGCAAACGACATTAGCATTGCCATGCGATCTCGAAACAAAGAAATGCATTGAGCTTTGATAAGAGCAAGGATCATGAATAGAAGCCGTTCGCAGCAAATAGAAAGTGATATCAGCGAAGTGACGCGTCGGCTGCCTACGACTCACGCAGGTCACGTCCCGTGTAATGGAGAAAAACGGCTTGCAGCGTTGGAACTTCGATCGACAAATCGACCACGTCCAGTCCGGCTGCAGTGAATTGCTGCAGTCGTGACGGCAAGTCGTGAGTAATATTCTCCACGAAGAATGTCGTTGACTTATCGTCGCGTGGTTCGCAGCCATCGGGGAGGATCGTGATAGTCTGTGCCAGCGTGAAGACCACGCGCCGGCGGCGACCTACGCTGGCGTCAAGCAGTTGCTCAAAGGTGCCCGATGCAATTGTGCGTCCTGCATCCATGATCACAATTCGATCACAAATCTGCTGAGCTTCGTCGAGCTGATGCGTGGTCAGAACAATGGAAACGCCTTGACCCTGCAACTGCTTCAACATCTCCCAGATGCGTTGACGACTTTGCGGGTCAACGCCAACAGTTGGTTCGTCGAGCAGAATCACATCAGGGCGATGCAGGACTCCGCAGGCGATGTTCAACCGCCGTTGCATGCCACCGGAGAACCTTGACACGGGTTCATTCGAACGATCGTTTAGCCCGGTCCACTCCAGCGCCTCTGTGATTCGCGATGGCAGATCTGACGAAGACACACCGAATAGGCGTCCAAACAGACTCAGGTTCTCTCTCGCCGTCAGATTGTCGTAGATCGCGATATTTTGAGGGATGATGCCGAGTCGGCGAAGCAGTTCTGGATTGCCGCCAGGCTTTTGAGGCTGCCCGTGAATTAGTACCTGCCCAGAGTTCGGTCGCAGTCTTCCCGCGACGGATCTGATCAGCGTTGTTTTTCCAGCGCCATTCGGTCCCAGCAAGGCAAGAAACTCTCCCTTTCCGAGCGAAAACGAGGCTCCGTTGAGAGCTGTGTGGCCGGAAAATTGACGCACTAGATTTTCGACGACCAATGGCTGACAGGTGAGCATAGTGGAGTCCTGGTCTCGTGTGCCGTGTTGGCTCACTGGCGTTGAGTTCATCAGATGTGCGGTAATATTTTTGTCAATGAACGAGATGCGTTTCCTGGCGTTCAATCATCCGCGCGAAACGTGGTTTCCGAGATTTTGCGGAGCATGAATCCAAGTCAAAGCCGCATTGCATCCGACGCTCACGAGATCCATTCGGATCAACAATGTTTGAATTGAATCGTCCAGCTATCAAATGCGACACGGCAATGACTTTAGGTTCGCGTTGATCTTGCCCTGTCTGCCATTCAGAAGCGATCAAAGGTTGAAATCGTTGTCGGCCATCGGGCTATAGTTTTCAAAACGCATGTACTCTTTTCGCCATGTGAGACGAATGATGCCCGTGGGACCGCTGCGGTGCTTGGCGACCACGATTTCAGCTTCTCCCGGCCGGTCCTCAGGATCGTAGGCGTCGGGGCGATGGAGGAACATCACCATGTCAGCGTCCTGCTCAATCGCACCGCTTTCTCGAAGGTCAGCAAGGCGAGGCCGTTTGTCTTCACGCAGTTCCACGCCGCGATTCAGCTGGGCAAGCGCAATCACGGGAATGCGAAGTTCCTTTGCAAGGAACTTCAATCGTCGTGAAATCTGAGCGATCTGCTGTTCACGAGGCGCGTTCTTTTCATCCGGTTCAATCAACTGAAGGTAGTCAATGATGATGGCACCGAGTGGAGACTTGCGATGCAGTCGGCGAGCCAGCGCTGCAATCTGAGTCATCGTGCGGCCGGGCTTGTCATCAATGAAAAGAGGCAAGCGGGCCAAATCGTCCGAGGCTCTTACAAGCAGGTCGTGCTGAGCTTCCGTTAGATTGCCGGATCGCAAATCGTGTCCATTGATACGTGCTGTAATCGCAATGAAACGCTCGGCCAGTTCGAGATTGGATTGCTCCAGACTGAACAACAGAATACTCTTGCCGGATTTGCGAGCCATCGCTTCGGCCATATTACACACCAGCGCGGTTTTGCCCATACTCGGGCGAGCGGCCAGAATGATCAGTTCAGTCGCCTGGAAGCCGGTTGTCTGATGATCCAGATCGGTGAAGCCGGTCGTGATTCCAGTTACATCGCCGACTGTTTGTCGTCGTTCGTCGATACGATTGAAAGCCTCCATCAGAATGTCGCTGATGGCGATGCTGGCAGTGTTACCCTGTTCTTCAAGAATGCTGAAAACTCGACGCTCCGCGCTCTGCAGAAGTCCTTCAACATCTTCCGTCGCGTCATAGCATTCGCTGAGAATCTCGGTGCACGCATAGATCAGGCTGCGCTGCATCCATTTTTCACGAACAATCGTCGCGTAGTATCGAACGTGAGCGGCATGCGGAACCGCCTCCAGAATCTCAGCGAGGTAAGCTGCGCCGCCAGACGATTCAAAGTCGCTTCGTCGAACCAGTTCTTCGGCCAGCGTGATAGCGTCAATGCCGCGAACGCCGTTCTCGTAGAGCCGTTGAATGGCCGCATAAATCTTCTGATGCGCATCGCTGTAGAAGTGTTCGGCCTTGAGTGACTCGCCCACTTCGTCGATTGCTTCGTTCATAAGCAGAATACTGCCGAGAACGCCTCGTTCCGCATCCAGATTCTGAGGTGGAAGTCTTAGCTTATCATCGGCCATGCAACGAAACTCCGCCAACGGTAAGTACAGATTCAGACACAGCGTTCACGACAGAAGCGCAGGCCAACTATGAATGAGGCTGCCAGTGGAATGGTCACGATCTATGCATAGTCGAGAAAAAATCCTCAGGCAAATCAATGCCTGAGGATTCAGTTGAGTCTCATTGCGTTTTTGCGAGCCCGACTATGGGCCAACGGCCTAGCCGCTTGTTGCTGATGGAACCACCCAAACTTTGACTTCGGTCTGGACCTTCTCGTGGAACCGAAGTTTCACAGTGTACATGCCCAGTTCTTTAATCGGACCATCAAGGCGCACATGTTCGGGTTCAACCGGGTGACCGGCAACTTTCAAGGCTTCGCTGATGTCACGAGCGACCACCGATCCGTACAGATGATTGTCAGACGTCGCATGTGCTTCGATCGTTGCACTGTACTTGCTGACGGCGTCTGCCATTCGCTGGTATTGCTTAACACGACCCACTTCGATCGCTGCGAGGCGTTCTTTGTGTTTCTCCACCATACGCTTGTTTTGCATAGTGGCCGGAGTTGCCTTGCCCTGAGGCAGAAGATAGTTACGGGCGAAGCCAGGCTTCACACGGACGATTTCGCCGCGTTGGCCAAGTTTATCGACGTCGTGGACCAGCAATACTTCCACATTACGTGAGGCTGATTGAGCGATGCGAGCCATCGAACCAGATTCCTTACTTTTCGCTATTTCTGATTGGTGCATGTTCTGGACAATCACTCAATCATTCAACTCAAACCGTCTGAAGTCACTACGAATTCAGAATCTACGGATTCCTTAGAAAGGAACCTCGTCGCCTCCACCGGGAGGCATGTCGTCATAAAATGTCTGATCCGGCGTACGCCCGCCATCAGCATCTGCGTAACTGTCGTTGGGGCCAGGCGACGCGGCAGCGGCTGGTCGCCCGCCACTACTGCTTCGAGCCGGAGCAGTTGCCCCGCCCGCGCTTGAACCACCTCCGCCAGTGCCGCCGTCCTGTTTTCCACCGAGAAGCTGCATGCTGTCCGCAACAACCTTCAGCTTTGATCGCTTTTGTCCCGTCTCCTTATCGTCCCACTTGTCGAGTTGCAAACGGCCTTCAATCAAAGCCGGGCGACCTTTGGCAAGGTACTCGCCAGCGATTTCAGCAGTCCGCCCCCACAGGGTAATGTCGATAAAGGAAACTTCTTCTTTGCGCTCGTTCGTTCGTTTGTCAGTCCACTGAGCATTCACGGCTAATGTGATATCACAGACTGCAGTCCCACCCGGCGTGTACCGGACTTCCGGATCACGGGTAAGATTGCCCATCAAGATCACTTTATTGAATGAAGCCACAAGTTGCTCCGGACCGGTTGCTCATAAACAAAACAGAACACCAGCCAACATCATTCATCTTCAAGTGCATCGACAGTTGGTTGGGCGACTTCCTCGACATGCGATGCAGCAGGAGCAGTGCCGGTAATGGCGGCTACTGTTGCATCAAAAATGTTCTGAGGATGAGCGATAATCATCTGACGGACAATCGTTTCGCTGAGCTGACACTGACGAATCAGGGTCTTCATGTTCGTGCCAACCATCGTGAAACACACGATGTAATGCAGGCCCTTCTTCATGCCATCAATTTCATAGGCCAGTTTCCCATCCTGCCACGGACGGTGAGCAACAATCGTTGCCCCTGCCTTCTTCAGAACGGCGAGGATTTCGTTCGCGGTGGCATCGGGCTCCATCGCGAACTTGCCGCTATCGACAAGGAACATACCTTCGTACAAGTGCTCTCGCACTACTTTTTCTGCTACGACTGACACGGAACTGATGCTCCTTGAGGACAACACTCAGACAAAAGCGTCCAAGTAAAACGAACCAATACACTTTATTCGGCTGGGCCGAACTAAATACCTACGCCGACGACTCGTCAGCCGCCCGATTGAACTTGTTCATTGTACCGACAATGCCTTCTGAAACCCAGCATTCCACTGCGTCTGCCGCAAGCTTTGTCATCAACTCCGCCTCTGGTCGTTCTTCTGATCGGAATCGGGCCAACACCCAGGCAGCAGCGTCCATTTGTCCCGGTGGGCGTCCAACTCCCAACCTCAGTCGCGGAACTTTGTCAGTTCCCAGCCTTAGAAGGATATCAGCAAGCCCTTTTTGTCCACCGGAAGACCCATTGGCACGCCATCGAAGCCGGCCAAGTGGGAGATTCATATCGTCACACACAACGGCAACGTCTTCCGGCGCCACCTTATAAAACCGAGCGATCTGCTGAATAGACTCACCGCTACGATTCATAAAAGTCATTGGAGCGACAAGAAGCACTTTTCCCGATGAAGTAGCTGCCTCCTGAATCTCCGCTTGAAATCTTAACTGCGGTTTGGCCGACTGCCAACGCCTTGCCAACTCCACAATCACATCAAACCCAATATTGTGACGAGTCCCGGAGTACTGCGAACCAGGGTTTCCGAGCCCCACCACCAACTTCATTTCGGCAATTTCTATC
>JANMEV010000522.1:0-18250 GCA_031377305.1 Planctomycetota bacterium
CACGGAGGGCTGACGCCCAACCGCTCGCATAAATGCTTTACATAGGACTCCCGCCATGTGTCGATTGTTGCTGCTGGTCTGCGTGTTCATTGCCATAAGATCAGAACAAGCTGCGGTCGGAGCGGACGATGCGAAGCCGGCCAATCTCATGGCAGGGGCGGCGATGGTAGACATCACGCCGACGGTGTTTCCGGTCATCGTCAACGGGATGGTCGAAGAACGCACGGCGGACAAGGCGTATGACGCGTTGATGGCGCGGGCTCTTGTGCTGGATGATGGCACAGAGCGACTGGCGATTGTTGTCGTTGACAGTCTGATGCTGACTCGAGCCATGCTGGATGATGTGAAAGAGCAGGCCAGTCAGCTCACCGGCATCCCCACGAATCGCATACTGATCTCGGCGACGCATACGCATTCGGCTCCGTCGGCGATGCCGTGCCTGGGCAGTCGAGTCGACCCCGAGTACGCTCAGTTCCTGCCGGGGCAACTTGTCCGCACCATCGTACAGGCCAACGAAAAACTCGTGCCGGCTCAGGCGGGCTGGGCAGTCACGACGGACGATCTGCACAATCATTGCCGACGCTGGATTTTTCGTTCCGATCGCATGACGATGGCCGATCCGTTTGGCCAACTGAACGTGCGAGCCCACATGCATCCGGGTTATCAGAGTTCCAACCACATCGGACCGTCTGGGCCTGCAGATACCGATCTGACGCTGCTGTCCGTGCAAACTCGCGACGGAAAGCCGCTCGCCTTGCTGGCGAACTATGCTAATCACTACTACGGTTCGCCGCTGGTATCGGGCGACTTCGCAGGCCGATTCGGAATGAAACTGGCATCGCTCATCGGCGCGAACAATGAGCCGCCCGGCTTTGTCGGCATCATGTCGCAAGGTACCAGCGGCGACAGCATGTGGATGGACTATAGCAAGCCCGCAGTGCCCAATGATCTGGAAGCTTACACGCAAAGCGTCGCGGAGAGTGCCGCCGAAGCATACAAGTCCATCGCCCATCGCAGCGATGTGTCACTGGCGATGGAAGAGGCGACGCTGAAGCTGAATCGACGGGTCCCCGATGAAGTTCGCCTGAAGTGGGCCCAGGAACTGGCGGCTCAGGTTGGAGATCGTGTTCCTCGCGGCTGGTCGGAAGTGTATGCCTTCGAACAACTGCGACTGCACGAAGACTCAACCGCGGAACTCAAGCTGCAGGCGATTCGAATCGGCGACCTTGGAATCACCGCAATTCCCGATGAAGTCTTTGGGATCACCGGCATCAAGCTGAAAAATTGCAGTCCACTGGCCATCACGATGAACATCGAACTTGCGAACGGCGCCGAAGGCTACATTCCTCCGCCGGAACAACACAAGCTCGGCGGTTACACGACCTGGGCGGCTCGCACCGCCGGACTGGAAGAACAAGCCGAACCGCAGATCGTGGAGACTCTCACAACACTGCTCGAGAAAGTTGCGAACAAACCACGTCGCCCTGTCGTGGATGAACAGCACGCGTATGCAACGGCCGTTGTCGCATCCAAGCCTCACGCGTTTTGGCGACTCGGGGAAATTGAAAGTACCGTACACCCGTCGCTCCGCCGACGGGATTCTTCTGCTCTCAAGTCTTCCGCAAATCAAGCCGAGGGCGATACCTTAACGGAGCAGAAGCAAGTTCCCGCCGACCGAGCGGCGGGTGTACGGTACGCGGTCGATGCGATTGGAACGCACCACGCAAACTACGAAGACGGCATTGCGTTTTATCTTCCGGGGCCACGTGGCAACGGGTTGAATCAGCAGCCGCGAGGCAATCGGGCGGCTCACTTTGCGGGCGGCCGAATTACCGTGAAGGTTGCGAAGCTGGGCGAAGCCTACAGCGTCGAATGCTGGGTGTGGAACGGTTTTCCGAACAGCGATCGAGCCGTCACGGGATATTTTTTCTCCCGTGGCCCCGATGGTGATGCGAAGGTCGCGGGCGATCATCTCGGCATTGGCGGGAGTTATATGAATCAGGGCTGGGACGGCAAGCTGCTGCTGTTCAACGGCAATGAGCGTGATCAAGCTCTTGTCGGAAAGACGGTGCTTGAGACTCGCACGTGGCATCACGTGGCGTTCGTTCGAAACAGCAAGCACGTGGAGGTGTATCTCAACGGAAACCCGCAGCCGGAAATCGATGGCGACCTGGAACCCACGTTTGCGGACAGCGAGGATCTCTTCCTCGGCGGCCGCAACGATCAGATGTTCGGCCTGGAAGGGCGCCTTGATGAAGTGGCGTTGTACGATCGCGCTTTGACGGCTGACGAAGTTGCGGCGCATTTTGCAGTGGCACAAGCATCGCTCGATCGGCAAATCAATGAAGTCGTCGCACGTCCCGACACGCCGCCATTGTCGCCTGAACAGTCCATGAACGTCACTCATGTGCGAGATGGCTTTGAGCTGCAACTGGTCGTCGCGGAGCCACTTGTGATCGATCCCGTGGCGATTGACTGGGGTGCTGATGGTAAGCTCTGGGTCGCTGAGATGGCCGACTATCCGTCGGGCATGGACAACAACGGCAAGCCCGGCGGACGCATTCGGTTTCTCGAAGACAAAGACAACGATGGTCAGTACGAAACATCGACCGTGTTGCTTCAGGATATTCCATTTCCGACGGGAGTGATGGCATGGGGCAGGGGAGTGCTGATCACGGCGGCCCCGGAGCTGATTTACGCCGAAGACACGGACGGCGATGGCAAGGCCGATGTTCGCAAGACGCTGTTCTCGGGATTTCTGGAGGGCAATCAGCAACTGCGAGTCAATGGGCTGCGCTGGGGACTCGATAACTGGGTTCACTGTGCCAGCGGAAGTCATCATCCCGGCTACGGAGCCGATAGCCAGATCCTGTCGCATGTAACAAATGAAAAGACGACAGTCGGAAGTCGTGACTTTCGCATTCGTCCCGAGGAAGGACTCATCGATCCTCAAAGCGGCCCGTCGCAATTCGGTCGCAATCGAGATGCCTGGGGCAACTGGTTCGGCGAACAGAACAGTTATCCGTTGTGGCATTATGTGCTCGAAGATCCCTACATCCGCCGCAACCCCCATTTCGCTCCGCCGGACCCTCGGAAGCTGCTGACTCCATCAAATCCTCCCGTATATGCGGCGGCCGCTCCGGAGAAACGGTTTCATAGTTTTGAGCAGTCAGGACGCTACACATCAGCGTGTTCGGGGATGGTGTATTTGGATGAGGTGTTGTTTGGTGCCGCTCAACGAACCTCAACTGCAGGCAATTCCAAGTCCCGTCTCCCTCGCGCCGAGGGAGAGCGTCAGGGTGAGGAGGACGCGGCTTTGGATGGAAACGCTGGAGCACAAAAAGCCTCCTCATCCGACCTTTCGGCCACCTTCTCCCCCGCAGCGGGGGAGAAGGGACAAATGGCGGGCCTCGAAACTCAACACGTCTTCACTTGCGAACCATTCAGCAATCTGGTTCAACACAATCTGCTGATTGACGACGGGGTCAGTTTTCGACTCGAACGAGACCCTGCGGAAGTCGATGCGAAGACCGACTTCTTCGCGTCGGAGGATCGCTGGTGTCGCCCTGTCATGGTTCGCACGGGTCCGGACGGAGCGTTGTGGATCGTGGACATGTATCGCTACATGATTGAGCACCCTCATTGGTTGCCCAAAGAAGGTCAGGAAGAACTGCGACCGTTCTTCCGCTCCGGCGACGACCGCGGCCGCATTTACAGAATCGTCCCCGTGAGCCGCAAGGCGCTAGCCGCGGGTTCCAGTCATCCGGTGGCGTCACCAACGCCCCGTATGGACAACCTTTCCACAACGGAACTCGTCGCCCAACTCGAAAGCCCCAACGGCTGGCGACGTGATACGGCTCAGCGGCTGCTGGTGGTGTCGAAAGACAGTATGGCCACCGATCCGCTGACAAAGATGGTCACCGCCGGTCAACGTGCAACGGCCAGACTGAATGCGTTGTGTACGCTTGATGGATTGGAAAAACTGTCGCCGGAAATCATCGAGGCAGCCCTTGAGGATGTTCATCCTGCCGTGCGGCGATGGGCCGTTCGGCTCGCCCCGAAAGCGGAAGTGCCCTTGAAATCATTACTGTCGATGACAAGAGATCCCGATGCCAAAGTACGAATGGAGCTCGCCTGTGTTGCTGGGAAACCAGGCGATATCGCGGCCGGCGCGATCCTTGGCGAGCTACTTCTTCTTGATACCGATTCTTACCTGCGAGCTGCCGTCATCAGTTCCCTGAACGCAGGCAACATCAACAATACACTCGATCGATTCGCAGCCGTCGTTCAGGAAGAGGCGTGGACACTGGCACCTGACGTCACAAAGATCCCGGGCTTCTCGGCAAGTGATCGTGATGAACTGACCAGCGTGCTTTATGAGCAAGCGGCCTCTATCGCCAACGATGATGATCTTGAACGTCTATTGTTGCTGACCGTCGATGATACTGACGATCGATTGCAGTCGTGGCAGTTGAAGAGCCTTGCCAAAATGCTGGACCGATTGAAGAGTCGCGGCTGGGCGATTGCCGATCATTTCGAACATAAGCAGCACAAGGCCTGGATTGCAGAGGCCTTCGTAATTGCCCGACGCATGGTCTCTGATCCCGCTGAGCACGAAATCCGCCGAGTCGCTGCGATTCCGTTGCTCCTGCGAGATACCGCGATTGCCGACGATGAAGCGACTCTGCAAATCATGTTGACACCGCAAACTCCTGCGGCCGTTCAGGAGGCTGCCATTCGACATCTTGGGCAGCAATCGACCGAGTCCGTAGCGGAGATCATGCTGGCTGGCTGGTCATCTCATTCGCCTGCCATTCGCAGTCAGATTTTAACGATGCTGTCCAGCCGTACCGAATGGATTGTGCGATTGCTCACACTGATGGAATCAGGAACCGTTGCGGCGGCAGAGATCGATGCGTCCATGCGACAGCGACTGCTCACGGTTCGCGACGAAGATGTGCGTAAGCGACTTGAAAAAGTCTTTGCATCCGGATCATCAGCCGATCGCAGAGCGTTGATGGAGTCGTATCAGCCTGCTTTGAAACTCGCTGGCGATGCGGCTCGTGGAGCTACAATCTTCGGAAAGAAATGCACGACCTGTCACAAGCAGGGCGGTATCGGCCATGAAGTCGGCCCGAACCTTGCATCACTGACAAACAGGAGGCCGGAATCGCTCTTTACCGCGATCCTCGACCCCAGCGCTGCGGTTGAAGGGAAGTACCTGAACTTCGTCGCTGTAACCCGCTCTGGCCGCAGCGTCATTGGCCTTCTCTCTACCGAAACCGGCAGCAGCTTGACGCTGGTGGCTGCTGAGGCCAAGACAGAATCGATTCTTCGCACGGACATCGAAGAACTGCGGAGTACTGGGAAGTCCTTGATGCCGGATGGAATCGAAAAAGATCTCAGCCATCAGGATCTTGCCGATGTGATTGAGTATGTGCGAACATTAAAGAACTAATTGTATCCTGAACCCCGAATACAAGGAGTGTCGCAACATGTTGAGTCGTTCGTCATGGTCCATCTGTGTTGTTGCACTGTTGTATTCTCTAAGTCACCAGCAGGCGTTGACGCAGGTCGTGAAGTCCGCAGCTAGTCCGTCCGCACCAACTGCAAACAACTGGTCGGCATTCCGCGGGCCAAGTGGACAGGGTGTGACGGCGACCAGCAGCCTGCCGTTGAATTGGAGCGAGTCGAAAAACATTTCCTGGAAAATCGCTATGCCAGGCCCTGGAGCTTCCAGCCCCATCGTGTTTGACGATCACATTTATATCACGGCGTATTCCGGATTCTTTGTCCCAGATCAGCCGGGTGGAACTCAGAAAGATCTCAAGCGGCACTTGCTTTGTCTGGATCGAAAAACGGGGAAGGAAGTCTGGCAGAAAATTATTCCGGCAAAACTACCTGAAGAGGAGCGAATTCGCGACCATGGCTTCGCGGCCAATACGCCAGCGGCGGATAAGGATCGAGTCTACTGTTTTTTCGGCAAGACAGGTGTAATGGCATTTAGCCATGATGGGAAAGAACTTTGGACCACCGATGTCGGATCGAATACACATGGCTGGGGGACTTCGGCCTCTCCAACGCTTTACAAAGATTTGGTATTCATCAACGCCAGCGTTGAAAGCGAATCACTCGTGGCGCTGGAAAGGAAAACGGGCAAAGAAGTCTGGAGGGCAGGCGGTATCAAGGAGGCATGGAACACACCTCAAGTTGTGACCAACGTCGATGGCAAGCCCGAGCTGATCGTGGCCACTCAGGGCAGTATTCAGGCATTCAACCCCGACACCGGAAAACCGCTCTGGACATGTGCGACCGACATTACATGGTACATGGTCCCCAGCGTCGTGGCTCATGAAGGTATCGTCTACTGCCTGGGTGGCCGCTCCGGAGTTGCGTCACTGGCTGTCAAGTCAGGTGGCAAGGGCGACGTGACGAATACACATCGACTGTGGACCAGTTTCAAGGGTTCGAATGTCACTTCTCCCGTGTTTCATGATGGTCACCTTTACTTCATGAATGACAATCATGAAATCGCCTATTGTGCTAAGGCCGATACGGGCGATCTGGCTTATGAGAAGCGAATGAATCGATCGGGACAGGTTTATGCATCTGCATTGTTGGCTGGTGATCGGATCTACTATCTGACTCGCGAAGGCCGTACATTTGTTGTCACCGCTAAACCGACATTCGAAGAGCTGGCGGTCAACGATCTGAAAGATGGATCGCTGTTCAACGGCAGCTTTGCAGTGGACGGGTCGCGCGTGCTGATTCGATCAGACAAGTTTTTATATGCCATTGAAGAGTGAATCGCGGGAGCAACAAACGCAACGATGGTGATGATTCTGGACTTCAGATACGAATCACGGAGTCGTGAAAGCTACGTTTTGCGATCACAGGAACCTGACAGTTCTTGGCGGGAAACCCGGCGACAAGAATCAGAAAAGGCCGTTCGTTGTCGGGGCGACCGAGGATCGAGTTCAGGAATTTCATTGGGGCTGGTGTATGCGTCAGCGTAGCAAGGCCGGCATGGTGCAAGGCGGCGATCAGGAAGCCCGTCGCAATGCCGACGGATTCTGTGACATAGTAGTTCTTGCCGCGCGCACCGTCTGGTAGCGACTTCCATGATTCTGCAAAAATGCAGATCACGACCGGTGCAGTTTCCAGGAATGGCTTTGAGGCATCTGTTCCAAACGGAGCGACGGCGCCCAACCATTCTTCTGGGGCTCGGCCATTGTAGAATTCTCTTTCTTCGGCTTCCGCGGCCTCTCGGAGTTGGCGACGAATCGCGGGATCTTCGACGAGAACAAATCTCCACGGTTGCTGATTCGCTCCGCTCGGGGCAGACAATGCAACCTGCAGACAGCGATCAACAACAGTCGGATTGACGGGCTCGTCAGAAAACTCTCGCACGGTTCGACGCCTAACCATGCGGGAATGCAACGCATCTGCTTGAGAGAGCATTTCGTCCGGACCGAATCTCGTGAATTCGGAGTATGAGCGGAAACCGGATGCCGTCATTGATGAATTCCTCGCGAAGAGCTGTTGTACTCTGCTACTGACACGAAACCTGCGACCGTCGGGCCGCGATTGAATTAGTCAATTGATCCGACGCAACCGACAATGATAACAACAATTGGGGGTCGTCAATCTGTTGAGTCGCTGCAAGGAAATTGAAACCAAACCACGGAATATTCGACGCCGATCGTCGTACTTCATCAAATCGAGACTTCATGGCACGTGAAAGGTCAGCACCTGAGCGTCCCTCGTCGCAAGCACGAGGCGGCGTGGCCTGATACTGAACGTGGCGGCGGTGAGCTCCTTAGGTTGAAGCTCGTGGCCGATCTCTGACTTGCCGTTAACTAACGAAGTCTGTCGAACACGGCCAGATTCTTCCACCGTCAAAAGGGAGTCGGGCAGGGGACTCGCAAGCAAAAGTCTGTCGTCAAATTGCAGGGGCTCGCCTTTCCATTCCATCGTTACGAAATCGAAGATTCGAACATGATGGGCCGTGACGAATGCCAGCCAGCGGCCGTCCTGAGAAAATGAAAGTTGCGGGTTTGACAGATTGCTCACATCCACAGTCGCAAGCAGCTTTGCTTCCTTCGTGGACACCACACACGCTTCACTTTTCCCCACGACAACAACGAACCGGCCGTCAGAAGAATGCCGCATCATTCGGCAGTCTGTGACTGTCGTTTCGATCGTCCGCGATGGAACGCGTTCTGTTTGACCATGTCTGAAACCAAGCGCGAACAAAACGACCCTTCCATCGTGCATCGCGGCAGCTCCTTCATGGAAGTAGCAGAAGATCGCCGCTCGCGAACCTTCGGGCCATGGAACCGTGAGGTACCCACCCACCAGTGGCTGCCATATCACAGGCACTTCTGCCTCGGGTATCAGCACTTCACGCCTGCTGTAGTGCAATGGTCCTGAAATGAAGTAGGGCATCCCGCTGGCGAACCGAAAAAACGGTCCGGGAATGCGAACGCACATCGCTCTCTGTTGGTTAAACGTTTCCACAAAGTATTCGCGATCAGGTGACGCAGCACCTTCTTCGTCCTCGCCGGGCCGCCCAAGGTCTTGATTGACTACCGCTACCAAATCGCCGTTTTCAGACTGATCAATGGCAACAATTCTGCTTTGCGGTCGTTCCGTAGCCGTGGGAAGTCGCGGCGCGCCAACAGGCCCCATGAAGAGACCCGTTCCGTCGATTACCACTATCAGATGAGTGCCATCTTGCGAGAGTGAAACCAGCGAGGCCGGCACCATCTTCCTGGGCAACTCGAAATAACGATCTGGAATCAACCATCCACCGGCATCAGATAGATTCGACGTCGCATCGTGACCGATGGCATAATTCGCGAACGAAGATGCCAGCTTGCCAGCCGTATCGTTTATCACCGGCAGAGACCTATTGTCTGTTGAAGCTGACTTGACGTCCGGCACCGTGTCCCGGCCTCCAGAAACAGTTTTCAGGATCAAGACGACGACGACCAGAAGCAGTATCGACGCAGCAGTCAACATCGCCGTGCGAATCTTCAATCGACCTGGTTGCCCGTCCACCTGACGGCACTGATTCAAAGCCTCAATAACCTCGTCGACCGACTGGTATCTGGCTGCCGGATTGTATTGCGTCATCCGCCGCAGAACGTGAAGTACAGATTCCGGAATTGAGCTCGTGTGATTGGCCAATTCGGGCACAACGCCGCTCATTTTTCGGTTCAGCAATTCTCGTCGCGAGCTGGATTCAAATGGAGTGACCAGGCTGAATAGCTCAAACAGCACTAATCCCAGTGAGTAAACATCACCTGGCTTCGAATACACTCCGTCCAGCGATTCTGGCGGACAGTAGCGAAGTGTGCCGGACAACTTCTGGAGTTGCCCGGCTATACCGGATTTCTCAACCGAAAGACCGTGAAGGTCGAGGACGTCGAAGAAGGCGGAGACAAGGCCCGAGAAGTTCTACTGAATTTCAAGCAGGGTGCGTGGCACCAGTGATTCGCACCGGTGATTCGAATTCCCAAACCGCTAATTAACGACAAAACGCACGCGTCGAAATTCAGCCGACCGCCGGGAAAACGGCCATTCCACGCGAAATCACACGTTGCCCCCAAATGAGGTTTGTGTTAAACCACAGTCCTCTCTCTGCGGTGGTTTCTGCCGATGGTTCGGCCGGAACGCCGTCAATTGCGCCTTCGGAAACTCTCTTTCCGAGAGGCAAAAGAACAACGGATTGTGCTCGGCACGAAGCTGAGCGCTGTGGCCATGGAGTCGGCGGTGGGTACCAAAAAACGACATAGCCTGCGGGTTCTCTTCGTTGACGATGAGAATTCAATAGCGGAACTGATGCGATCCGAACTGCCTCGCATGGGCCATGTGGCCACCGTGCGTCAGTCCCCCGGTAGCGCAATTGAAGCGGCTCAGAAGAATGTGTTCGACGCAGCGATAATCGATCTTCGAATGCCCGGCGGCAGCGGCTGGGACGTCATCGACTATCTACGCGAACACTGTCCGGAAACCGTGTGCGTAATCAGCACAGGACACGGCGATCGCGACGATGCGATCAGAGCGATTCGCATGGGAGCTTACGACTTCCTGCCGAAGCCCGTCTCTCTATTCGAAATTGCCAATGTCCTGGACCGCATCGGTGAGCGAAAGGCTTTGGAAAACAAAACAAAAGCCCTGGAGGGACGATTGCAGCGGGTGGAGGGTCGATCGGACCTGATCGGCAACTCCGCGCCGATGATGCGAGTGCACAAGCTGATTGACAAGATAGCACCAACGGATTCCGCCGTCCTGATTCTTGGAGAAACCGGCACCGGAAAGGAAATGGTGGCTCGCAGAATCCACGAACAGAGCGAACGACGCGACGCGCCGTTTGTTGCCGTGAACTGTGGTGCAATACCGGAGAACCTTGTGGAAAGTGAGTTCTTCGGACACCGCAAGGGTTCATTTACAGGGGCGGATTCCAACCGCGCTGGCCTGTTTGAAGTGGCGAATCACGGAACACTGTTTCTGGACGAACTTGGTGAGCTCGACAAATCCATGCAGGTCAAGCTGCTGCGATTTCTCGAGTCGGGCGAAGTTCGACGAGTTGGGGACAACGAACCTTTTCACGTCGATGTACGCATTGTCTGTGCGACCAATCGTGAGCTGCAGCAGATGGTTTCTGAAGGTTCGTTCCGGGAGGACTTGTTCTTTCGAGTCAACACCTTCGAAATCTATCTGCCCCCACTGCGAGAACGCCTGGACGACATCCCAAGCCTCGCTTTGCATTTAATCGCAAGACACCTGAAACGGGACTCCGTTTCGCCCGACATGCTGCCCGAAACAACAATAAAACTCCTTCAGTCACACTATTGGTCAGGCAATGTTCGTGAGCTGGCAAATGTGCTGGAACACGCCGTGATCCTGTCCGATGGTAAGACAATTCAGCCAGAAGATCTTCCTCGCAGCATTCATCGCACGGCCGCCGCACGGCCGACCCCGTCACTGCCAGTGGCAACTAACGGACACTCTTTGCCGAACTCTGAACAGTCGACTGGCGAACCCAAGACGCTTCGCGAAATGGAAGAAACCATGATTCTTCGAGTGCTGGATAAGTTTGCCGGCGATAAGCCCAAAGCAGCCAAGGAGCTCGGGATCGCGTTGAAAACACTCTACAACCGCTTGAGTCAAATGGAACAGCAGCGCCACGCGGGCTGATACCCAGTCTTTTATCGGCGATGCTCCGACACGCGCGACAGCAAAATGTTGAACCCGAGGCCAGCGACTGGTCTCGGGTTCTTTTTCTTCTTTCTGAAGCAGGAATTCCTGGCAGACAGACCGTGCCTTATCGGACCGCAGTTGGGTCAGCAATCACGACCGGTACTTTGAACTTTCGCACAACTCCGGTGATCACACCCAGCACTTGACGAGTTGTCGAGGAGTACGTGCCCGGAATCGCAGGAGTCAAATGATTTGTGCCTTCCTGAACTGTGCACACGACCACCGAATGCCGATCATCCAAAGCCGCAACGTGGCAGCCAGGTTGAACCGGACAGTCTCGATTGATGATCAGATAATCGCCACTGGAAATGTTCAAGGCATTGAAGGCATTTCCTTCAACTTTCAAACAGGCCACATCAGTACCTTCAAATATTGCCGAAAAAGCAACAACTTCATCTGATGAGACAGTCGGTTGGATCGGGCCGCCTGAAGCAGCGCTTCCGATCAACGAAACTGACAGACGATTCTGCGGGGAATCCGACAACTGGATCGCCCGAGACATATTCTGTTCACGAGTGATCAATCCTTTTCGCTCCAGTGCCTTAAGGTGACACATGACGCCGTTAGGAGACCGAATTTCAAAGTGCGATCCAATTTCCCGCACCGTTGGGCCGTAGCCGCGATTAACGATCTTGTCTCGAAGGAATTCGTAGATCTCTCGCTGTCGTTTCGTCAGCGAAACTTTTTTTCCAGAGCCTGACATTCCACTTCTTTCATATAGAACAGATGACCCGGACCCCACAGGTCTGCGGTCTGTTGCTCGATTCGAAATCAAAGATTCCACAGCCGCCTGTATCACGGCACTCTCCTTAGAAACGCTAACTGCGCTTGAGCGTATACGCTTCGTCAGTGGCTACAGCATACGACGAAGACGGAAAACTATTCAAATGAACACAAATTGAACCGAAGAACTGAAACCAGTTTGCGGCCAAAAAGTTCTGTCTTCATCGAATGAGCAAAACAGATGCCAAGGGCGTAAACAGAGATACAGTCTGACAAAAGAAGGTAAAACAGCAGCGTTTGAAATACGATCTTCATCAAAAACTCGAAATTTCGAGTCGACTTCCCTCTGCCGAAAGACGTCCAAGTGCCAAACCACGCGTCACGACTGCACAATTTTTCCCTTACATCAGTGAACGGTACAGGGGTGACGCATGTACTGTATACTAAAGAACAGCAAAGTCATGGTCCATCTCGCCACTTTCTTGTTCTCGTTAACCTGTCAAACAGCCGAACACCAGCCTGACATGGGGTAAATTCCCCCGCTAAAACGGGGCAACGCTCACGGCTGGCATGGATCACTCATTGACCACTGCCAACGAGTTGCTTCAATCCGACTTACCGGACAGCGCAATGAATCGGATTTGCCCTATCGCTCGCGGTCTGTTGACTGAATTGCAACGCTGAGCCGCACGGCGCTAACCGCGGATGTTTTGCCGTGTTTCTCGCGCATGCACTTGCACCGATCGCAACGTGGCTGACAAAACCAGCTGTGTTCAAGCAAGCGGTTTATGCATGCACCGAAAACGGGCGACATCCGGCGAGCTACTTCACGACCTTTTTCAGTTGCGCCATCAAGTCGTCCGTTTCGATCGTCGTTGAGACGACTTTACCCTTGGCATCGACCAACCAGATGGAAGGGCTTGTTGGTATGCCCCAGAATCGCACCAGGGGACTGTTCCACGATCGTTGTTCAGCATTTGGGAAAAAGATCTGCTGACCGGGAACATTATGCGATTCCATGAAGGTGTTCAAGGTTGATTCGTCTTCGTCGAGGGCGACTCCTACCATCCGCAATCGATCGTTGGTGAGTTGCGATCGAACCTTGTCGAGCAGCGGAAGGATGTCCCTGGTGAATTCGTCGCTCTCCGAATCCCAGAAGTAAATCAAAGTCGGCCTGCCCGGAAACTCGTCCGCGGAAACCATCCCACCGTCAGCCGTTGGGCCAGAGAACTGCGACAAAACCTGACCCGGCAATGCAAGGCGGCGAAGTGAGGCAGTTGCTTCCTGACCCTGATCGCTCTTGGGAAACTTTTCGGCCAAAGCTGTGTAGCAAAGTCGGGCTTCCGTCAAAAGGCGAGGCGAAAGCTCCACGTCTTCCGTCGCGACGGAATGCAGTTCACAACTTCGAGCCGCACCAAACAAAAGACTGACGGCTCGCTGCTGCTGCTCGGGAAATCGATCTGCAAACTCGCGTGCCCAGCGAGACAACGTTTCAAACCAGACTGGTTGAGTCTTTCCCATCAGCCCTGCCTTTGTGTGCGCGAACTTCGCGATGTAGTAAACACCTTCTGCGGCTGCGACGGACTTGGAATCTCGATCGTTCAGGGTCTGCACGTCTGCATAAAAAAGATCGACATCTTCTTTCGTTCCTGACAGAGCCATCTGGAATCTGGCTTCCAAAAGCTGTCCGATGGCGAGGTGGAACTGAGGCTTTCGAGATTCTTC
Source organism: Planctomycetota bacterium (assembly GCA_031377305.1). Lineage (GTDB taxonomy): Bacteria > Planctomycetota > Planctomycetia > Planctomycetales > Planctomycetaceae > SXXK01. Next base: position 13,717 of record JANMEV010000522.1, read on the forward strand.
GTTCATCGTCAAACGAAGCACCTGAGTCGCCATATCGATGATGCGTTCGTTACGCTCACGTCGTGCGACGCGTGCTTCTTCGATATTCGTGGTTGGCAATGCGGCAATGCGAAGCTGCTGAATTTCTCGCAGTGTTTTGGTGGCTTCGTCATCCGGAAAAGCCGATTTCATGGCGGGCTTTTCTGAATCCGCCGCAGCTTTGACCGGACTTTCGATGGATGCGGTCACACCAGCGGCTTTTGGCTCTGTCGTTCCGGGAGTCTCAGCAGCTTGTGAACCCGTCGCGGTTTCAGTCGGAGCGATCGCCACGACGCTTTCAGAACCACCGTCGCCGCATCCTGCCAGGACTCCCGCCAGAATCAGAGTGCTGCCAAATTGCTGAATTCGAATCCGAGACATCAACGTCGATCCTTCACTTCGTTGGTTATGGAACTTCATTCCACGGCGCACCACCTGCGCTACTGGGTTGTACGCAAAAGTCCCATTCAGGAAAATATGAGTCTACCGCTGTTCGGACTTGCATTTTTCCTTTCCAGAAAAGGGAAAACATCGTGTTCTGGCGTCTGCCATTGAAATCCGCTAGTGTCCTGGAGTCCATTCAGTCTTCGCCGCTATTTCCAAATCCTCAAAGCGACTCAGAGAATCGTCATGCCCGTCGACCCAAAGCAGATCCACGTTCTTGCGATTCACGCACACCCTGACGACATCGAGTTTCAATGCGCGGGCACCTTGCTTCGACTCAAGCAGCTAGGTTGCCGCATTTCGGTGGCCACGATGACTCCCGGTGACTGCGGAAGCGCTGAGCATGGGTGCGAAGAGATTGCCGCGATGCGACGGGAGGAGGCTCGCAAGGCGGCTGCGATTCTTCAGGCGGATTGCTATTGCCTGGAATTCCGCGATCTGTCCATCGTGTTCGATAATGACAGCCGGCGTCGAGTAACAGAGTTCCTTCGTCGAACTTCGTCGGACATCATCTTTACCGCGCCGCCCGTCGATTACATGCACGATCACGAAATCACGAGTGCTCTGATTCGCGACGCCTGCTTCAACGCTTCGGTGCCAAACTATCGCACGTGCCAGTGGGACCCCGCGCCGCCGTCGAAGAAAATCCCCTGGCTTTACTTCGTCGACCCCGTCGAAGGCATCGACCATTTTGGAAATCGTCAGCCTTCTGATTTTGTGGTCGACATTTCGAAGGAATTTGCCACAAAGCTGGATTCACTCGCCTGCCATGCCAGCCAGCGAGAATGGCTGCGTCGACAGCACGGCATGGACGAATACACCGAAGCCTGCAAACGCTGGAGCAGCCTGCGCGGCAAGGAAATCGGCGTTGCCTACGGCGAAGGCTTTCGGCAATACAAAGGCCATCCACATCCGACCAGCAATCTACTTGGTGAACTGCTGGGGCTGTAATCCGGCGAATGTTGTCTCTGTCGCGACGTCACCCGCAGCAGGGCAAAGGCTCACGCCGGTATTCTCTAGCGGCGGCCGCTCGCTCATACAGGCTCGCCAACCAGCATTTTTCTGTCCTCCATCTTTCTGTCGCAGGGTTTTGCCCACAAGCTGGCGTCATCCTGTGTTCAAAAGGCTGGTCTTGCCGCATCGGGCATTCCGATTCGTGAAAACTGCAGTAGGCGAAAGACGTCCGGATTCGCAACAATTCGGGCGTGAGTTATGCTTTGTTCAGCCGCGAGGCCCCGATTTCCGCATCCGAATCCGATTTTGAGACCGCGAGAATTTGATCCATGTCAGACCATGCTTCCCACGACATTGCTTCCGATGACGCTCCGCTGTTTTCAGCCGTTGAGGTTGAACAGTTTGAAGCGGACGATGTCGTTGCCGGCAGTGCGATCGGAAAGATGCTGTCAGCGCTTTTCCTCTACACAATTTTCGCAATGGGCATCGCCAGCTGGTGGACCTACTCATCAATCATCGCTGACAAAGAGTACGCAGCGGACTCGAAGAACGTGGAACACCACGACGGCCATGACCACGGCACAGAAAAGTCGGCTCCCTGATTGCTGAATGAGCCTGTCGAACAAGCTGGACAAACAAGCCAGACAAAACACTGCCCAGTCACTGAGACGATCGGAACTGCGGAGGGGAAGGTCGGCGTTTGCGTTCGAGCGGAAAAATCCGAATCGACCTCTCTGAAGCATTGCGGAGTCCGAACGACCGATCACTACGGGGCCTTCAATCCAATCGCAGTCGCCGTTGCGTAGTCACGAGCGTGTGAGATCGTCAGTTTGATTTCGGTAATCCCCAGCGATGTCGCGATGCGTCCTGCTTCGCCGCTTAGCTTCACGGTTGGCTGGCCCGTGTGAAGCGGAACGATCTCCACATCGTGAAATGTGATGCCCTGAATGAAACCGGTGCCGAGAACTTTCACAACCGCTTCCTTTGCGGCCCAGCGTCCGGAAAACCGACTTGCTGAATCTCGGTGCCGCTGCGAGTACTCGATCTCTGCCGCCGTATAGCATCGCGTCAGAAAATGATCCCCATGCCGCTCAATCATGCTGCGGATGCGCTCGATCTCAACGATGTCAGTGCCGATGCCAACGATCATGAATGGTGCAGACAGAAGAGGGCTACACGATTGTTTAACCCCGAGACGCAGCCGACAACGTGTGCGACAAGCAACGCGGGCCGTCGTCTCCGACTCGGGGTTAAACGAAATAAAACCAAGTGCGAACAGATTCAAACCGATGCTACGCCACGGCTGTCACGCACCGTACTTTTCAAGTCGTCCGGCATGAGCCAATGCTTGCAGCATCAGGTACTTTGCTTCGAACATACCAAGTTCGCCGATGCGGCAGGCTGATTCGCCGAACTGTTTCGAACCATCAAAACGACAGATATCCGCCACAAGCATGGTTGGAACGGCATGTCCGCTGTGAGACTTCATTTTGGCAGGAGTGCTGTGGTCGCCAGTGATGATTAGTACGTCGGGCTTCAGTGCGTTGATGCGAGGAATCGCGGAATCGAATTCTTCGGTGCGTTTAACCTTCGCTTCAAAGTTGCCGTCTTCGCCCGTGCTGTCGGTGTATTTGAAGTGGATGAAGAAGAAGTCGTACTTCGACCAGTTCTCTTCCAGACACTTCATTTGATCGTCAAGGGTTTGCCCAGCATCCAGAATGTCCATGTCGACAAGGCGAGCCAATCCTCGATACATCGGGTACACGGCAATCGCCGCCGCGCGAGTGCCGTAGACTTCCTGGAACTTTGGAATCGGAGGCATTTTGGCGATACCTCGCATGGTCAACAGGTTCGCCGGCGCGTCGTTCTTGAGAATTTCGGCAGCCTGTCGCTTGAACTCGGCAAGAATGTCAGCCGTTTTCTGCGACGAAGCATCGGCCCCCTGTGGCTTTAGCGGAGGAACACCGGTTCGCTGTGGGTCTGTGTCGTTGACATGACCACCAAGCCCATCGCCTCGAAAGACGATGACAAGGCGATATTCCTTGACGTGCCGAACGAAAACTTCGACGCCTGGAATCTTGATCGTGTCGAGCTTTTCACAGAGCTTTGCAGCGATGTCGGAGGAGATTCGACCAGCTCGTCGATCGGTGATGTTTCCGGCAGCGTCGACAGTACAAAAATTGCCTCGCACCGCGACATCACGATCGGTGAGCGTGAAATCGATCCCAAGGGCTTCCAGCACGCCGCGCCCGATGTCGTACTTCAGCGGGTCGTATCCGAAAAGTCCCAAATGTCCCGGGCCGCTGCCTGGTGCGATGCCCGGCAACACAGGAATGCTCATGCCCAGGACCCCTCGCTGAGCCAATTCATCCAGGTTCGGCGTGTTTGCAGTTTCAAGCTCTGTCTTTCCGCCCGGCTGCAGCGGTAGACCGCCGAGGCCGTCGGCAACATAAAGCACAATTTTCGATTCGGCTGAGCGTTGCAACCGCCGCGTCAAGTCATGAATATCGGTCATCGAAGGCCGTTCCTGAAACTATGGTCTGATAGGAGGTGGATGTGAAAAGACGACTCACTTCGCCAATGACTCCGAAGGTTACAAAGAGGGCTCAGGATTCAAAGTGAGTTGGACCACGATGTCATTCGGTAGAAGCAAACCTCGCCGACCAAATGGAGTTCGCTACTTTCCGAGGACGCTTTCCCTCGAACATCCAACCGTGGCTCATCCAGGCGGTTCGAACAATGTCGTCTGGCCAAAGTACCTGCCAGGCAGGAAACTCGCTAACTCAGGCCCAAGTGTCAACTTAGGTCAAGTACAATGAGTTGACCGACTAATGGGACAGGTTAGGCGGTCGGCGACGGTGACCTGGAATCTGAGGAAATGACCAAAGAAGTTCTCGAAGTTGGCGGAAAAAGGTGTAAATTCGGCGCAATCGAAATCGAACACGCGGCGAAACTGGCCATGCGTTCACATTTCGAGGCAGCTGGTGGCTGATTGTCGCACGGATCTCAAGTTTCGCGTGTGTTCTGATGCGAAGCCACTGCGTACGATTCCGCGGAGCAACTGAATTTATGACCCCTAGACAATGGAGTCGATGACACATGATCACGGCTGAAGCCG
>JANMEV010000061.1:0-3496 GCA_031377305.1 Planctomycetota bacterium
CAGAATAGTCGATCACAGTGACTGCCCCTTCGATGTTCAACGTCTTGAAGTCATCATCAGGAGTGTGGTAGATGTCAGTCATGCCCGTGAAACAGAACATTACGGGAATCTGCTTCTGGTAGAACGGAAGATGATCGCTGCCAGCGAACGCTCCAGGAATCACGGTAATGTCGACTGGCGTCGCTTCGTCAGCCGCTTTAGCGATATCAGCGAACTCCGCTGCGGTCCCGACGCCGTTCACTTCGACTCGATTGTCCTTTAGGTTTCCGATCATATCGAAGTTCATCATGAAGACTGTGTCTTCGATCGGGAACACAGGATTGCGAACGTAGTAGTTGCTTCCTATGAGTCCTCGCTCTTCCCCCGAAAAGCAGATGAAAACCAGGCGGCGTTTTGGCTTTGGACCGGAAGCAATTCGTCGAGCCAGCTCAACCACGGCCGCTGTGCCCGATGCATTATCGTCAGCACCGTTGTGAACTTCGCCCGTGCGGTTCTGAGACCGAGAACCGTATCCGCCGAAACCAAGATGATCGTAATGAGCGCCGATAACGATGGTTTCGTTCGCCAGCGGGCCTTCGCCTTCAACGACGCCGATCAGGTTATCTGTGGATACTGAGTTGGCTTCGAACTTTGTAGAAACCGATGCCGACCAGCCAGCGATTTCCTGCGAAAGAGGCTTCAGGTTTTCATCAATGTACTTGCCGACTTCCTCGAGGCTGCTGAGCGTTTTGTCGCCTTCGATTTTCAAAGGAGTCGTCTTCAATATAGTATTGATGACAGCTTGTTTCACATGAGCAAACGGCACCGCGCTGCCTTCATTTCCGAACGCCGACGGGTCTGAAAGGTCATCAGATTCGGGCGTTGGTGATGCGGAAAAGTTATTCACAAACAGCACGGCCGCGGCTTTGGACTTCTTGATAAGCTCCAGCTTGCGATCGATGTAGGCGTTGGGACTGGTTTCGGGGCCCTTGAACGCCTCACCATGGTTTGGCTCGCGTCGAATCAGGACGACGACCTTACCTTCGACGTTGATGTTGGCGTAGTCATCGTAACCCTCTTCGTCGGACGAAATCCCATAGCCGATGAAGACCAGGCCGCCTTCAGCCGCCGCGTTGGCTCCACGACGGACCGGTTGGAAATCGGTAGCAGTCGCAAGTGTTGTCTTCGTTCCATCTGGCGATGTGAGAACGACACTTGTTGAATCGGCGATAACCACATCGCCGAGCGAAATATCAAACGACTGTCTCCACGAACCGTCAGGCATCCCGGGCTTCAGGCCAAATTTTTCGTATTCTGCCAGAATTCGCTGAGCCGCCAGTTCGATGCCCTTGGTTTCAACTCCGCGGCCTTCCAAAGCATCAGATGCGAAGTATTCGATGTCGTTCCGAACTCGCGAAACGATTTCACTGCGGCTTGAATCTTCGCCGCCGTTCGATGTCGATGTGGAAAGAAACAGCGCAAGGCCGACAAGAATAGATTGGATCCAGCGAACCGAGTTGAACAGCATTTTGACGTTCCTTCAATCCTTCAATGAAGATCGTTGACCCACATACTTCGGACGCTTGGTACGAGCCACTGTGACCATTTACCATGGCTTGATCAAGGAATCGCTCAGGATTCAACCCGTCCTTTCCGGGCTGATTGTAGCCATGGCAAACAAATGACGGGAATCGATTGGCGGTACAGGAAATACAATTCGAAGAAACTTGATCCGCCTGCAGTCCGACGATCCCGGGGAGTCTGCTGAAGAACTGGACAACGCTGCTGTGGGATTAGCCAACGCCCACCAATGCGGCCAGTTTTCGTTCATCGAAACCAAATCCTGACTTAACTGTCAGACAATTTGCCGTTTCGGTATCATCTTCTTCAAGCTGAGCGACTCAGTCGGACCGGACTGAAGCAACTGCAGTTTAGGTTGCCGACCAACGCGCCTAAACGAATTTTCGTTGCTCTGAGGCCATTGTTTCACTACCCCCCAGAATTCCCCGGGCACTGTGTGCTTTTTTCGAGAACTCAATGCTGCGTAACCCCCAGATTTCGTGGAAAGCACTCGCCGCGTTTAGCCGCTCGATGTCTCGCATGATGGAGGCGGGTGTTGAAGTGCGAAAATCGCTGCAGACGTCATCGAAACAATCGGCGGATAATCGGCTGGCAAAAGCCGTTGAGAATTCCATCAACAGCGTGGCGAGCGGCCGGACACTGGCTGAAGCGTTCAGGAAAGAAGATCCACTTTTCCCGCCACTGTTTCTGGATCTCGTACACGTTGGGGAACAGACCGGTTCCGTTCCCGAAGTCTTCGCCTCGCTTTCCAAATATTATGACTCACGATTGAAGCAGGTTCGTGACTTTCGAGCGGCGATCTCGTGGCCAATGATTCAGCTCATCGCAGCGATCGGAATTGTCGGCCTGTTGGTGTTCATCCTTGGCCTGCTGCCTGCCGGTCCGGATGGAAAACCGTTCGACGTGATTGGCCTTGGGCTGTACGGAGCGTCGGGAGCCATCACGTGGTTTCTCGGCTGGGCGGCTGCGGCGGCGGGCGGGTTTGTCGTATGGAAACTTGTCAGCAACAACACGGGCTGGCAGATGGTTCTGCATCCGATGCTGCTGGGCATTCCGGTCATCGGGCTTTGTATGCGATCGTTTGCGATCTCGCGATTCTCATGGTGCTTCGCATTGACTCAACAGGCCGGTATGTCGATTCGCCCGTCGCTCGAATGCAGCCTGAAAGCCACTGGCAACGGCGCGTTTATCACGGCTCAGCCGTTTATCTGGCAGGAACTGGACAGCGGCGAAACTTTTACTGACGCTCTCACATCATCAAAGCTTTTTCCGCCAGAGTATCTGCAACTGGTCGCCACGGCGGAAGAAACAGGCACCGTTCCTGAACAGCTTGACCGCATGAGCCATCTGTTTGAGGACGAAGCTCAGCGAGCGATGAACCGTATGACGGCCATCTTCAGCGGCATCGTCTGGGCCAGCGTGGCGATGATGGTGATCTTCTTCATCTTCCGCATCGCTATGATGTACGTTGGCATGCTGAACGACGCTGTAAAGCAAATCAATTAGTGATACCTCACCTGAAATCCGGCGATCATCATGCCAGCGTCGACGGTCAAAGTCTGACCTGTCACCAGGCTACTGCCGGTGATCAGGCTCACGATTCCTTCGGCGATGTCTTCGGGCTTGCAGACTCGCGCGAGCGGAAGTGTTTTTTCGTAGGCTTCCTTGATGCCATCGTACCGATCACCAAGTCCGCCCTGAGTCCATCGGCCGTCAATGAAGCCTGGCGCGACACCGTTGACGCGGATTTTTGGAGCCAGTGTTCTCGCCAGCGACACGGTCAGATTGTCGAGCGCTGCTTTGGTGCAGCAGTAGGGGATCGAACTTCCCTGAGCCAGCAACGCGGCGACGCTGGAAACGTTGATGATGATACCTTCGCCGACTGCCAGCATCGATTCACGCACCGCGCGGGCACAATGGAACGCGCCGACGACGT
>JANMEV010000586.1:0-3325 GCA_031377305.1 Planctomycetota bacterium
GACGGACTGAGGGCGGTTTTGAATCAAGCCAGTCCCGAGAGCACTTTCGCGGGACTGTCGTGGAACAAGCTGATCACATCCGATTGCGAAGCCACGCTCGACTTCAGTGACGCAGTGTTCACGCCAGTGAAAGAAGGCTGGGGCCAAAGTCTGGAACTGGCATTTCTCTTCGACGACGCTACGGAATCCAATATCCAGTGTGAAATTTCCATGGACGGAAAGGGCAACCCTCGCCTGCAATCCCTGATGCGTCGAAAATCCGTGGCGACCGGTGACGCGACGTATCACAACATCATCACCAAACCAGGAATGAAAACAGCCGGACAACTTCGACTCGTGCGGCAACGCGATCAGATCTACTGCCTGTTCGCCGAAGCCGGCTCGGACAAGTTCGAAGTCTTCAGCCAATACCCCGCCGGAAATGCCCGGATCAAGGAAGTTTCCGTCTTCTCCAAACGCTCCGACACTCAAGGCACAATCGCCGTACTGCTGAAATCACTCACCGTCAAAGCCAGCACCGCAGTTCCATAAACCTTCGGCCACAAAAGTACGTTCAACCATGCAGGCCGGACCGAGCGGAGCGACTTTCGTCGTCTCCCGCCAAATGCCGGAACTCGCTCCGCTCTGCGACTTGAGTTTCCATCTCGCAAACGAGGATTAACGCAGTACTATCGACCTTCCCGCAGCCGATCGCCCAGGAAATTGTCCAGTTCGGGGATGGCGTAGATCTTGTCGACTGTCTTGTTGAGGTCATAGTCAACTCGGTGAAACTCGACGATACCGTCGTGCAAAGTCACGTACGATGATCGCGAGTCGTTATTGCGAGGCTGGCCAACGGAGCCAACGTTGATCATCAGCTTCTGCTTGTCGAGTTTGTATTTAAAGCCAATCTCTTCCGGCGAAAAGAACTCCAATGTGTCGGTAAAGACGCCGGGAATGTGAGTGTGTCCCTGGAAGCAGTACTGATCAATCAGAGCGAAGATTTTTTCCATCTTCACTTGATTGTAAATGTCGTCCGGAAAGACGTACTCGTTCAGCGGATTGCGAGCCGATCCGTGGACGTACATGGTCTTTGTCGATTCGTCTTTGAATCGACGATTGAGTTCACCCAGAAAGTCCCACCGCTTTTCTGCTTTGGGACCGACTCCCTTTTCCAGTACCGATCGAGTCCAGAAGATCGCACGTTCGGCCCCGGCGTTGAAACCTTCCGGGTCAAACAACGCGGCCTGGTCGTGATTGCCCAGCAGGCACATGTCCAGGTCCATCACCAAATCGATGCACTCGGCCGGATTCGGACCGTAGCCAACGATGTCGCCAAGACAATAAATCTCTGTGATACCCTTTTTCCGGATGTCCGCCAGCACCGCCTGCAGCGCTTCCAGGTTGCCGTGAATGTCACTAATCAAAGCTCTCAAGGGACCGTCCTAAGGGCAATTGCCGTTCGTCAATGGTATTCGAAAGTCGACGCTCTGCTTTCAGTGGCAGATTACGTCGGCTTCATAATTTCCAGCAGACAGAAGGGGCTATCTGTAAAAACGCACTCCAAAACCCAAGTGAGCACGCTGTGACCAAAACCAAATCGCTGCCAACATCGCTCAAAATATGCGTCAGATATCACTCCCGAACCACAAATTAATGCGTCGTTTGCTCTGGGAGTCTAGATTTCGATGTCCACCGTAACAAGAGAAGACCGGAAATCGCTCGTGCGGCCTGCGAACTGCGACCTTTTTTCGATATGTGAAGTCGCAGATCGTGCCGCGATATCCGGGGACTGACGACCGAAATCTGATAGTTTCGTTCAGAAATGTCGACTTTGGGGAGCCGGGTTGTTTCGAAAGACAATAGATTCAGCGATTGTGCTTACCGGATCGCGTGACCTGCGCAGCCCCGACGGACCATGTCGGTACCTGCACACTTCGACCGCCAAACAACCACCCGAGAATGATCAACCCGCGTAAGCCACATCACCGCTTTCACAATCCCGATCTGAGACAGATCGGGCAACGTAGGCCGACCTGTCCCAAGTCGGCACCAACGCACTTCGACTGCCGAACTACCACCCAGGAATGATCAACTTTCACCCGCCACAACAACGTTTTCACAATCCCTATCTGAGACAGATCGGGCTACAGATATGACTCGCACCGTCCTCCATGGAGCCCGCGTTTACGATCCAGCCAATGGGATCGACGGTGAACTGCGCGACGTGTGGATGCAGGATGGCCGGATCATCGCGACTCCGAAAGATCCTGGCGCCCGTGCAGAAATTCGAATCGACGTTACCGGCATGATCGTGATGCCTGGCGGAGTCGACATGCACTGTCACATCACGGGCCCGAAAGTCAACACCGCCAGAAAGATGCTGCCCGAACAGCGTCGGAAAACCGCGCCGATGGCCAGGACGGCACTCACGCGATCTGGAACACTGGGAACTGTGCCGAGCACCTTCGCCACCGGATATCTTTATGCGGGGCTGGGCTACACCACCGCCTTCGATGCTGCCGTGCCGCCGATCGGAGCTCGCCACGCGCATGACGAGATGCAGGACACGCCGATTCTCGACAAGGGTTTCTACGTCATGATGGGAAACAACCATCTCGTCATGGAACAGATCGCGAAGGGACACAACGGACTACTCGACGCGGCTGTTTCATGGCTGCTGAACGCAACCGGCGGATACGCGGTGAAGCTCGTCAATCCAGGCGGCGTCGAAATGTGGAAGAGCGGCGGCGATGGCTACTGCGGGCTCGATGAAAAAGTCTCCCACCTCCATGTCAGCCCGCGGCAGATTCTGATGGAACTCGCCCGGTCCGTCGATCGACTTGGGCTGCCACATTCCGCCCACATTCATTGCAACCATCTTGGCATCCCCGGCAACTGGACCACAACGCTGGAAACGATGAAGTCGCTGGACGGCGCGCGAGCCCATCTGACGCACATCCAGTTTCATAGCTATGGCGGCACGCTGGATGATCAGTCAACGTTCTGTTCGAAAGTTGCTGAACTCGCCGAGTATGTCAATTCGCATCCGTTACTGACCGTCGATGTGGGACAAGTCATCTTCGGCGAAACAACGTCGATGACAGGTGATGGACCCCTGGGGCACTATCTGCATAAAGTCACAGGGCGAAAGTGGTTCAGTGGCGACGTCGAACTGGAAGGCGGCTGCGGCATTGTGCCGATCACCTACCGCGACAAGAGCTTCGTGCATTCACTGCAGTGGGCAATCGGGCTCGAATGGTATTTGCTGGTGAATGATCCATGGCGAATCGCGATGAGCACTGATCATCCCAACGGCGGTTCGTTCCTGGCGTATCCGGAGATC
>JANMEV010000080.1:0-5148 GCA_031377305.1 Planctomycetota bacterium
CCCATGAGCCGGATTCCCCGTGTTGCGCCCATTCGAACGGTGATTTGAGACACTTACCGCTGGTCGAAAAGAACCCAGTCTGAGGATCGGACCCGGCGAGCGTCTCACCATTTCGTTTCTGCAGTTCCGGCTTGTAATCCCACGTATCAACCTGCGATGGCGCCCCGGTCATGAAGAGCCAGATGATTGACTTCACCTTACCGGGGAAGTGCGGCGGCCGGAGTGCCAGCGGATCTGCAGCGTCCGCGGCCGTCGCCGTTTCGCCCTGCAGCATGCTTGCAAGTGCAACGGACCCAAACCCAAGCCCTGCCTGTTGCAAAAAACGTCGGCGAGCAGGTAAAGCGATCTCGGCAGGGGAGTAGAAGTTGAACATGGAATGATCTTTCAAGCGACAGATTAAGAATTACTCTCTGAGCCTGAGGCGCTAGCCGATTCAACAGCAGGAAATCGGCTAGCGCCTCAGGCTCAACACTCAGTCGATGTAAACAAACTCATTCAGACAATACAGCACATGACAGAATTCGATCAGAGCTTTGTCGGTCGATTCGGATGTTGCTTCGCCCATCACGGTCCGCTGCTGCTCGATAAATGCTTCCATACGTGATCGTTCGACATCCGAAGGCGACCTGCCGAAGGCGATCTGGTATCCGCGATCAATCGCGGACGACAGCGGAGCGTCGTTAGTCGGCTTGACTAAAGCGAACAGCCTCTCCGCCTGCTGCCGCACCAATGGCGAATTCATCAAAGCCAGAGCCTGCGTCGGAACCGTCGTTACACTGCGTTCGCCGATACTCTGAGTCGGCTCGGGAGCGTCAAACATCGTCATGATCTGCAGCAACTCGCTCCGTTTCACTCGCAAGTAGACACTGCGACGCTGACTGTTGTCCAGCACGCTTGGCCCGAACATTGTCGCATCCAGATTGCCGCCGGTTGCCAGCAACGCGTCAAGGATCGTTTCCGCTTCAAGACGACGCGGCTGAAAATGCCACCAGTAGCGGTTGGTTGGATCGATTTTCAGATTGTCCGCGTCGACTTCGTTAGACTGCTGATAGACATCGCTGAGCATGATGGCTCGGTGCAAAGGCTTCAGCTTCCAGTCGCTGCGAACAAGTTCTGCTGCGAGATATTCCAGCAGTTCCGGATGCGTCGGCCGTTCGCCCTGAACACCGAAGTCGTTCGGCGTACTGACGATTCCCTCGCCCAGATGATGCTGCCAGAGACGGTTGACGATCACTCGCGCCAGCAGCGGCCCGGCACCACGTTCAACATTGGTCATCCAGTTGGCCAGCGCGACTCGCGGAGGCTCCGGCGTGGGTGTTTGGACTGGGATTGCTGGTTCATTGTTGCGCAACAAAACCTGCAGGTAACCGGGTTCCGCTTTATTCTGCTTGTTATCGACTTCGCCACGTCGAAGAAAGAACACATCCTGTCCGCCGGCAACGGTGGTATAAACTTCCTGCAGGTTTGGTCGAGGTACAGCGGCCGAATGATCGCGGACGGCATGAAAGACCTTCGCAACGTCCGCATCAAACGGAGCAAACCAGCGGGACACTGAGACCCGCACCGGTTCCGGAATTTCCTTGCCGTAAGCCGCGACGATAGCTCGTAGTTCGCTGACATGTTGAGGCGAAACGTCACCGGCCCATGTCGCCGGATTCGGTTCAACGCTGATTGAAACTCGCATACGGCCGATTCCGAGGTCGCGGAATCTCATTTCGACGACGAGTTCTGTCCCATTTGTAAAGCCCGCAAGAGGCTTTTCAAATTCAAAGATCGCCGCGTTGTCTTTCTTCGCGGTGGTTCGCACGACCCACGCGGTCGCGGGCTTGTCATCGATGGCGTTCGCCAGTGGCTGATTCTCATCTTCAAATGCCGCGAAGACTGGCTTCAGCTTCACTGTCTGAGGGGCGTCGCCAGCCTGCGGATCGAGCGGACGAGCGGTGACGGTGATCTCGGCGAGTTGAAAACTGCCGTCGGCGCTGAGCCCCGGTCCGCGCTGCGGTAGCGACTTGTCCGTGAAGGCATCGAGACGCAACGATTGCACATTCTTCTGATGGGTCTGAAATGTCAGTCGATACTCTTCCTCATTGCGAACGTTCCGCCGCTGACCTCGCTGCCGAACGTTTGCCCCCGGATTCAGCAAGCCATCGTGTGCGATGATCCCGCCTGGCACGGCTTTCAGCCAGGATCGTTCGGCTTCAAGGGCAATCGGCTCGAGTGACTGCCAGCGAGTCGCCTCGGGCTGCTTCGTCAGTTCACTTGCTTGCCAGGTTGTGAGGCGGGCTGGCAGCTCATTCGAAGCGAACGCTTTGAGTGCCGCGACGAGCGGCTCATGTTCGGCCCGATGTTTCTCAATCGCACGTTCTGTCGCCGCGACATCCAGATCCAGCGTACGCGGGCCGTGAGCCGTTTGGGCCAAAGACGCCGCCAAAGCGTAGTAATCCTGATGTGGAATCGGATCGTATTTGTGTTCGTGACATCGAGCACAGCCCAGTGTAAGCCCAAGCATTGAGCCGCCGATTGTCATCATCATGTCGTCGAGCTGGTCGTAACGAATTCGTTCCACCGTCTTGGCTGTGATCTGACCAGGATATGGCCCGGCCACAAGAAATCCGGTCGCCGCTGCCCCTTCGATGTCATCGGGAACGAGCACATCACCAGCCAACTGCATTTTCACAAACTGGTCATAGGGCATATCCTCGTTGAGAGCTCGAATCACCCAGTCGCGATAGTGATACGCTCCCGGACGAAAGCCGTCGAATTCATATCCGCCGCTCTCCGCAAATCGCGCGGCATCAAGCCAGTGACGAGCCCAACGCTCACCGTAGGCGGGCTTTGCAAGCAATTCATCGACGACTTTTTCAAACGCCTGCGGTGACGTATCGGCGACGAACGTTGAGACTTGTTCCGGTGTCGGCGGTAGTCCGATCAGATCGAAGTACGCGCGACGGATCAACTTCTCTTTGCTGGCCGGATGATTCGGCTTTAGACCCTGTGCCTCCTGAGCCTGACGAATGAAACCGTCCACGGGCTTCTGGGTGTTAGACAGCGTAACTTCCTTCAGCGGCTGAAAGGCCCACCACTGTTTGCCTTCGTCAATGTTGATCTCACGCTTAGCCTTAATCGGCGCTTCGCCTTCGCGCGGGTCGGGTGCTCCGAGATCAATCCATTTTGCGAAGTCAGCGATCACCTCGTCGGGCAGCTTGCCAGTGGGCGGCATTTCCATGCCGTCATACTTCAGTGCTTTCAGCAGCAGACTCTCCGCCGATTTTCCTTTGACCAACAGCATCTCCCCCGATTCACCGCCTGCGGCAACGCCGGCCGCTGAGTCAAGAAACAACGCACCCTGCAGCTTCTTCTGATCCCGGGCTTCGACCGAGTGGCAACTGTAACAGTGCTGCACAAGGACCGGACGAATCTTCTGTTCGAAGAACTGCACACCGTCTTCATCCGCAGCATGCAAAACTGTCGGAACGAGTACGACCAAAGTCATGCCAATGTGAATCAGCGTTTTCATAGGCGAGGTAAGTCTGCGGAGGGATAATGTGGGATTAACTCTGCGTGGAATGCGCATCATCGCAACTTGCGGTCGCTGAGTTCAACCGCCAAATCGGATTTTGGTCTATTGAGTGCGATGCTGTTGTAGCATTTTACTGTGGAAATACCGACAAACTGATGTCGTTCAAGCGGGTTGGACAAATCTTCCGCCAGAAATTCTGATCAACAGACGATTGGATCACCCTGGACGACAGGCCAAAAGTTGGCACACAACGAACGCCCGATCAACCCGACGTCTAACAAAAATGCCAACGGGCATTGAGTTGATGGGCTTTACGTCATGTTGTTGCTGAGGCAGAGCGGATTTGGCGACGGAAGGTGCGGAAGGATTGGCGAGCGTTGGGCAGGCTGGCTTCGTTGCGAAAGCGTTTGCGGAAATGCTTGTCCATGTCGAGCCATGTCTCGGCGTTCAGTTCGAGACGCTCAAGGATCGGAGCACAGTCTTTGGGGATCGCTGCGACTTTGTTTGCTCGGATCTGACGACCGGTCCAGACGAGCAGTTTCAGGTACTGATCCAGCGTCATCGACAGGCAGCCATTGTTGCTGGCTCGGCGAGTTGTTACTTTCTCGCGAACTTTCTTCCGCGACGGATCAAGGGCGATCGGAGCCAACCAACCGGCCTTCTCACCGAGCTCTATCGCCGCATCAAATCGATTTTGATCCAATGACGATGTCATCTCTGGAACAACAACCGAAACACCTTTCAACGTCACCGCCGCTTCTGCATTTTCAAAACGCTGAGCACCACCAACAGAACTTTGAGATCCGGCGGTCGCTCGGTCCTCTATGCGTTCCTTCACACTGGTGAAGTCACTGGTCGCCGCGATGCCCGCTCGAATCGGATTCAGATCGACGTACGCCATGCAGGCCGTAATCGCCGTTGCGTCGAGAAGCAATCATCTCAATCGGGGCCATCCAAACTAACCACGACGGCAGTTGTTTATCAGCAATCGGAGCGAGGCGTATCTCCTTGAAATAATGCTGATCTACTGAACGGCCGCTGACGACAGTACAGGCTTTGCAGTTGCGCTGAATCTTGAGGCTGGCGTAATGCGATTTGCGGCTCGGCGTTTGCCGAATTGTTCGACAGCGTGCAGCCAGAGTTCCGCAGAGAGATTCAGTCGTTCAAGAATCGGAGGAGCGATCTTCGGTAGGGAGCCTCGCTTGCCCGGCTTCAACTGACGGCCGGTCCAGTCGAGCAGTTGCAGGTACTCCGTCAACGCCATGAACACGCAGCCTTTGTTCGACGCACGGCGGCTGGAACACTTCTCGCGGACCTTCTTTCGCTTTGGCTCCAGTTCGACAGGAGCCAGCCAACCGGCCTTCTCGCCGTGCTCAATCCGTACATCTTTTGCATCCGTCGTTGAAACTTCGTCCGCTGATCTCAGGTCATCGATACGTTCCAGAGCACTCGTGAAGTCACTCTTCTCCGGAGTGGTCGCGATGCCCGCTCGAATGGGATTCAGATCCACATACGCCATGCACGCAGAAATCGCAGCTTCGTCTGGAAGCACAGTCGCTTTGAAGCGACCTTCCCAAAAGCGGCCCGTGCATTCGTCTTCAACATTAGCCATGCGAGCGATCACTTCC
>JANMEV010000680.1:0-2278 GCA_031377305.1 Planctomycetota bacterium
CCGAAGTCGTTGTCGCTCCCACAGACACGCCAACGCGTGGTATCAAGCGAGGCAACGCGGGACGAAATATCATTCACTTTGCTGCCGAGTGGGCGGCTAAGGATCTGCCACCGGATCCTCTGTCGTTTTGTGCGTTTGACGTCGTCACACTTTCTGATGCTGCCCTGTCCCGGCTCGACGAGCAACAATTAACCGGATTGACAAAATGGGTTCGGGCGGGAGGCAGTGTTTGCATTCTGCCGGATGCTCCCATGAAAGGCACTCATCTGAATTTCCTGCGGACGCTGTTCAAAAACGGCATAACCGCAGAAGCGGATTTATCGCTGACTCCGGAAGGCAAACTACTGGTCGTCAGCGATCAGAATGATCCCGTTGTGTTCAGCCATTTCGGTTACGGTCGAGCCGCTCTTTTGCCGGTTGTCGACAGCCTTCAGGAGCGACTTGGCAAGGCAGACCTCGGGAGCGTTGTGGCGTTTTTGTGGAAGGTGCGAAAAGCCAGTTCGATCTGGCAAGGCGAGCCCTGGGTTCGGCTGTCATTGCTGGAAAAATTGCGAACCGCTGGCATTCCGGCTGAAGAAGATGCCAATGGCGTTTACGTCGACGAAGGCGTTTTCAACCGTTTCTATCGCAATTCGCCCGATGTGCGCATGACAGCGATCAATGGTCGATTCTATCTTCGCCCGGAAACATCTGTAAACGGGACCCTCGACCTGTTGAATCCTCGCACCGAGCCGCTGCTGGCGTTTGCCGAACAGGCTCTTTTGCCGTCCGATGTGGAAATGGTTCCGACGTGGGTGATTGGTTTAATCCTCACCGGATACGTCCTCACGATTGGTCCGATCGATTACTTCGTCCTTGGCTGGCTGCGACTTCGAAAATACACGTGGGTCCTGTTTCCCATTGTGACTCTGCTGTTCACGGCACTGACGATTGTCATGGCCAACGCCTACATGGGCAGCGAAGACACCGGTGGTCGACTGGTCATCACGGATCTGGTGGAAGACGGTATTGCCGCTCGCCAAACCATCCTTGAGACCTTGTTCTTTGGTGCTCAGGCGGAAGTGAATACCGAACACGAATCGCAGCTTGTTGTGCAGGCAGAAGATTCGTTCACGCAGGCTGATTGGGAATCCGTGTACGGGGTAAAAAACGAACGAAAGCCTGACGCGCCGTTGAGTTATCAGGGACGTTTTCCTGAGAAGTATTCTGTGAAACAACAGGTTCAACAGTGGTCGCCGGTGTCGCTGAGGACAATCTCACTGGAGCCGACTGGTATCAAGCCGCCTTCGATCGATTGGAACGACGCTTCTCTTTTGACTTCTGCAGAAGGAAACAGGCGACTCCGGAACGATCTCCTTCGAGATGCGAGCACGCCAAAACTGCAGGTTGCGGCTGAAGTTTATCATGCAGGAACTAGCCTCAATCTGATGACCGGCACTGAGGCTACGGCCAACCATAATGCCAAACAGCAGCCGGACTTCTTCAACTTCGGGGAGCGATTTTCTCAAACTCGTGAAACGGCATTTTCTCAACTCTTGTCTTACCTGCCGACCATGAAATCCGCCGACCAGGGATTCTTTCGGCTCGTCAGCCAGGTGGCCCCCGAAGGAGCAGGCTCTTTGGAAGATCTCGCTTTCGTGGACGCTGCGGATCCAGCTCAATGGGGTCTCGCGATTATGCTTTACGATGGGAAAGAGTTTCAGGTGTTTCGAAAGCTGTACTTCGTGAATGAGGCTCAGCAATGAGTCGTGACGGCACAACAGCGTTCCAGACCTCACGAACCTGGCTCAACAGATGAACGGAATTGATATGTCCACGTCAGTCACAACTCAGCCGGTCGTGCCGCCGGCAAACACGCCGCGATCGCTGGCGATTTGCATTCGCGATTTGCGAGTCACCTACGGCAAGTTCGAAGCTGTCAAAGGAATCTCGCTGGACATCCCCAAAGGCGAAGTCTTCGGCTTTATCGGTCCAAACGGCGCTGGCAAGTCGTCAACGTTTCGAGTGCTCGCGACACTTCAGCCAAACTTTCGCGGTATGGCGTTAGTGTGTGGCCTGGACGTGCTGAGTCAGCCACAGAAAGTACGCGATGTGATGGGCTTTGTGCCGGACTTTTTTGGAGTCTACGAAGACCTGACAGCATTGGAGTACCTGCATTTCTTCGCAGCCGCGTACAAACTTCCGATGTCAAAACGGAAGGCCACAATCGACGATGTTTTGACGCTGACCGACATGTCCCACAAAGCAGACTCGCCTGTCGATGGGCTGTCTCGCGGGA
>JANMEV010000685.1:0-5650 GCA_031377305.1 Planctomycetota bacterium
AGTTCCTTGCCCAGAAACGAACCCATCGCAGGATACTGAATCGGTCCCTGCGGCAAGTACCCCGTGCGCATGTAATAAGTGGCACGCGTGTGATCGCCTTCCTTTGTGGACATCGATCGAATCGGCGCCAGGTGCTCCATCATAGTCGCGACCTTCGGCAGGTTCTCGGCGATGCGAATGCCGGGAACGCTCGTGTCGATGGCCTTTGTCGGCCCGCCGTTTTCGTGGCCCGCTTTCGGGTCAAACGTCTCCATCTGGCTCGGCCCGCCCGACATCCACAGCAGGATGCAGTTCTTTGGAGCCTTCGTTCCCGACTGCTGAACCTCAGCCGCCAGCCGAGGCAGCCAACCGGAAAGCGAACTGCCAACGAGTGAGAGTCCCGTGTACTTTGCAAAGTCGCGTCGCTTGATCATGTGATTCTTCCCGATCGAAAAAGGACGGTTTAATGATTCAAAAGGAACTCGCTGCTGTTTAGCAACGCCCAGAAGACGTCCGTCATGGCTTCTTTCGGATCTTTCGACGAACCACCGTCTGCGATGTACTTACCCATTGTTGTCTTCTCCGATTCCGTCGGTCGACGACTGAGCGCAGCGATGAAGAGAGTCTCCAGTTTTTCGTCGGAAGACATCAGCGGGAAGTCGGCGACGGCTCGCAGCGTTTGACTGTTTTCCAGAGTGGTCGCACTGTCAACGAAGTCGCCGTTCATCATCGCCAGCGATTGAAGAATCGTCGTCTCCTTCATCAGCGGCGATTCATTCTCGTCGCGGAACAGTTCCAGAAAACGCCCGCGAGGCGTGTCGGCGTCGATCACGAAAGGGTTGTCCGTGCGATACGGCTGATAGAAGCCCGTGGCTTCGGCGAGGCTGTCGAAGAATTGCTCGGGCGTCAGGCCTCGCAGCGCCATGCGGGCGAACTGCGTCGGATCTTTTTGGCTGGCGTGAGTCTGTCGGCTGGTTGTCTGGTAGACTCGAGTCGCCGTGATTGTGCGAACCAGAAACTTCAGGTCGAAGTCGTGAGCCGCGAACTGTACGGCCAGAAGGTTCAGCACGTCCGGATGCGACGGAGGATTGTTGTCGGAGAAATCGTCGATCGGCTGCACAATGCCCTGACCAAGGAACTGAGCCCACAGGCGGTTCGCCGCCATCTTTGCGAACCATGGATTGTCCTTCGCGGTGACCCAATCGGCCAGGATTTCCCTCGGCTGCGATGCTTCGGTCCACTCGGGTTCTTTGCCGGTTAGAAAGACGGCAGGAACAACATCACCCGTGGATGGCACTTTGATGGATCTCGACGATTTGGTCTCGGTCAACGCCATCATCATCGGACTTTCCGGATCAACGCCGTCAGGTCGCTGGAAGCCGGAATAGAAAGCTGCCATGTTCCAGAACTGATCTCGCTTCCACTTATCGAACGGATGATCGTGACATTGAGCACAATCCAGACGCACGCCGAGGAATGCTCGTGATGTGCCCGTCGCCAGATTCTCGGGCTGCAACTGCCGCACAAGAAAGAACGCGCTGGGGCTACTGGCCGATGTCAGCAACGCCTGTGGATTATCGCCAGCATCGATCGGAGTGGTGATCAGCTCATGGACCATCTGGTCGTATGGAGTGTCTTCGGAAAAATGTTTCCATAACCATGCTTCAAAACCGGGCACAAGCGAGCGTGTTTGAGGATCGTTGAACGCCTGCGGAATCAGCGCATTCCGCCAGATGATTGTGAAGTGTCGCACGAACGCGGGGCCGTCCAATAATTGTTCGACGAGCTCCTTTCGCTTCGTCGGCGATGTGCTTGCGAAGAACTCGCGAGCTTCTGACGCTGCTGGAATCCTGCCCGCCAGATCCAGATAAAGCCGTCGCACATATTCTTCGTCGGTCGCTTCCGGAGCCGGAACGACCGCGTTCTTTTGCCATGCTTCCGCAAACAGGCGATCGATCTCAGCGACCGTTTCTTCAACGGTGCGAGCGGCCGTTTCCTGCGCGACGATTTCGGCGGCAAAGGTCGAAGCGAAGATGATCATCGATGTGAAGACCAGAGTTCTCAATGGTTCGCTCCTGTCAGGTTCATTGGACGCGATTCGCAGCGGCGGAAACGTTCAGGTGATCTTGCCGCGAAGTGGCAACGTTCAGGATACCCGGTCGAGTTTGGTTTGGCATCACGAAGAAGTCGTCAGGTGGCAGAATTTGTCTGTCGTTTCGCTGAGATTTGGATTTGGAGCGGAAAACGCGGTCGTTGCCGAAGCTGCGATATGAATTCGTTAACGTAACACCGATGTCTCGCGGTTGCGTGACCGCTTGACACTTTCCGGAGCCGGGACTACATCACCGATGCGATTTCTACGTAACGCTTGATCAGGTCGGCAGGGAATTTTATGAAAACGTCTGCCATAAAAAGCCTGCGGAAAAAACTGGCGGCTGACGAAACCGTCTTTGGGCTTTGGGTCACTTTGGAATCGCCCAGTGTCACCGAAATGGCCGTGGCGCTGGGTTTAGACTGGGTGGTGATCGACGCCGAACACGGGCATTTGGACTGGAAAGAGATAGCCGAACACATCCGCGCCACCGTTCGAAGCGACACAGTGGCTTTGGTACGAATTGCTGAACTGAACGGCTCGCTTATAAAGCGAGTGCTCGACATCGGTGCGGACGGCGTCGTGATTCCGTGGATTGAATCGGCTGAGCAACTTCAACAGGCCGTCGCGTTCGCTCGATATCCAACCGAAGGTGTGCGAGGCATCGGAGCTGAGCGAGCGACCGCCTGGGGCCAGTGTGTTGCAGAACACGCGGCGGAAGCGAACGAACATGTGCTGGTTGTGCCAATCATCGAAACAGTTCGTGCGGCAAGCGAGGTGCCGGCGATGTGCAAGGTCGATGGCGTCGAACTCATGTGGTTTGGTCCAGCCGACTATTCTTCCAGTGCAGGATTTCGAGGACAGTGGGAAGGTCCCGGAGTCGCGGAGCAGATTTTGAAGCTCAAGGAGACGATCGTGGCGGCTGGCAAGCATTGCGGCGTCATCGCGACAAGTATCGACAATATGTCCGAACGTCAGTCACAGGGCTTTCGCGCGATCGGCGTGGGTATGGATACCGGTCTGCTGCTGCGATCCCTGAAGTCGTCACTTGCGGCTGTAGGCCGGGATCGAACGATACGGGCGTCGCTGGCTCCGGACGTTTCGGAGCGGTAACAGGCAAAGTCACTCCGCTGCATCGTGTTCCATTGAAGTTCCCTGATCCTCGCGGGAACATGTCATCAACCGCGAGGCAACGACAGACCGAAACAAATCGACAACAATGAGCCGCAAGGCGCTAGCCGCGGGTGTTTTCCATGTGTTTTTCAGACTGTTACCCGCAGCTAGCGCTTTGCGGCTCACTCAATCACCATTTTCCTGGCGCCTTGCGGTTCAGGCGTTCTGCCAAAAAACGACGTTGACGACATCAACAACAACAACAGAATTCGAATCGCCGTTCTTCACAAACATCCAGGAAGGTCTCGTTCCATGAAAGCCGCGTTTATCACTTCTCCGGGCCCCGCAGACAGCATCCAGTTCGGTGAACTGCCGGTTCCAACTGCTGGCGTGGGTCAGGTCCTTGTTCAAACGGCCGCCGTCTCCGTCAACCCGATCGATACTTACGTTCGAGCAGGAAATGTGAAGTTCAGCCTCCCGAATCCGTTCATCATCGGCTGCGATATTGCGGGAGTTGTGGTCGCCGTCGGACCGAATTGTCAGCGGTTCAAAGTCGGCGATCGAGTCTGGGGCAGCAACCAGGGTTTGTTCGGTCGTCAGGGTACTTTCGCCGAATTCTGCGCGATCGATGAAGACTGGTTGTATCCAACGCCCGACAATGTGCCGAGCGAATCCGCTGCCGCCGGCGCGCTGGTGGGAATCACGGCGCATCTGGGTTTGTTTTTCCACGGCGGACTCAAGGTCGGTGAAGTCGTTTTCGTCAACGGTGGAACCGGCGGCGTTGGCTCAGCGGTTGTGCAGCTTGCCAAAGCCGCAGGAGCCACCGTTATCACAACGGCGGGATCGCCCGAGAAAGCAGTCGCCTGCCGAAATACCGGCGCGGCTCATGTGATCGAATATCGAACGGAAGACGTCGATCAACGACTCGCTGAGATCACCGCTAAGACTGGTCCCATTCATCTGTGGTTCGAAACGCTCAGGACTCCGGCGCTGGATCGTTGTATCCCGCTGATGGCCATGCGAGGTCGTCTGATCTTCATGGCCGGACGAGATGCTCGACCTGTGTTTCCAATTGGGCCGTTTTACACGAGAGACCTAAGAGCGTTTGGGTTCGCAATGTTCAACGCATCGCAGGACGAACAGCGAACGGCGGCGACGGACTTAAATCGAATGCTGGCCAACGGGACATGGCGTCCCCAGGTAGGCGTGAGCCTCCCACTATCGGAAGCCGCAGCCGCTCACCGATTGCAGGAAGAAAACACGCTCAATGGAGCAAACACTCTGTCTGGCAAGATCGTACTCAGCCCAATTCAGTGCGGCGACGAATGAAATCCGTCAACCGTGTTTAACCCCGAGTAGCAGACTCGGGGTCAAACGCTTTGGGAGTAACGAACCTCGTTACCGCTTGAACATCCCGTTCCCCTGATCGCCGCGGGAGAGAAGGTAGGCCAACAGGTCGAGCACTTCGTCCTGGTTCAGCGGCTTCAGCAGGTCCATCGGCATGATGGAAACGGAGGACGGCTGAGTTTCCTCGATGTCTGCCTTGGCAATCTTTGTGATCTTGGTTGGATCTTCGGGGCTGGTCAGGATTGTGATTGTGTCGTCGTGATCGGCGACGATGCGGCCGCTGAGGGACTTGCCGTCGGTCGTTACGATGGTGCTGCCTTTGTACTGGTCGCTGATGACTTTGCTTGGCACCATGATGGCTTCGGTGAGGTCGTTCAGATTGAAGCGACCGGCGAGCTGAGTCAAATCCGGGCCAGTGGCACCGCCGTCACCGGCGAATCGATGACAGATCACGCAACGAGTTGCGGCGAACATCTTCTGTCCGTTCTCGAAGTTGCGATCCTTCAGCCCGTCTTTGGCGAGGGCTCGGACTTCTTCCAGAGTCCAGTCTTTCCCCGGTCCGGCTGGATTGGGAATTTCTGGCAGCGTGTACGGTTTGCGAGCCCCGCTGGCTTCGATCAGCAAGCGTTCTTTCTCGCTCGCGTTCTCGAAGCATTCCTTTTCGATATTGCGAAGGAAGCCATGGAAGCTGGCTCCACCAGCCCAGGTGTGAGCCCGCTCGAACCACGCGAAGTACGCCTTCCGCTGGTCCATCGTCCAGCCTTCTTTCAGATTGCGAAGGCAGAACGCATACCAGATCTGCTGCTGATCCGGTGCCTTTTCGATACTCCTCAAGATATCTCCCGCGTAGCCTCGATTTCGAGCCAGCAAGTCCTTCATGTCGTCCGTCACGGTCGGCTTCGATGGCGCCTCGAGTAGTTTCACGGTCTTCTCAATCACGGTCGGTGATTTGAGATAGATCAGAACCTGAACAAGTTCACGATTGAGTTCGTCGTCCTTCGACGGGAATTGTTGATCAAGTCGACCGACAAAATCCTTTTGAGTCGCTTTGTCTATTTCACCGAGTCGCAGGAAGACGAGACCCAAGGCTCGCAGATATCCCAGCTGCTGTTCGTGAGT
>JANMEV010000698.1:0-7309 GCA_031377305.1 Planctomycetota bacterium
AACGGAATGTGCCTTGCCGCTGAAGGAATGTCGTTCGACCTGGCTGTCATGAAAATGACAATGGAATTGATCACCGCTCAGGAAACACCTGCTGTCACGCCTGCCGAAGGCGAGAAGAAGGAAGAAAAGAAGCCTGAGAAGAAAGAACAGCAACTCGATGGGATGCCCGAAAAATTTGTCGGTCCTCTGATTGCACACCTGGTCGCTCACGAAGTGGGGCACACGCTTGGTCTGCGACACAACTTCAAGGCATCCAGTGTGTTTACTTTGGCTCAGATCAATAGTGATGAAGTCAAAGGCAAAAAGCAGCTGGCTGGTTCGGTAATGGATTATATCGGAACCAACATCCGACTGGATTCCGGCACAACGCAGGGCGATTACTCAATGACCGGCGTTGGTCCGTATGACATGTGGGCGATCGAGTACGGCTATACGTTCGGAGACCTCAAGCCTGTTCTGGCACGAGTCGCTGAGCCGGAACTCGTCTTTGCAACCGACGAAGACACCGGCGGACCAGATCCGTTGGCACGCCGATATGACTTCACAAAGAATCCGCTCGACTACGCAGAAGAACAATATCGTCTTGCAGCCCATCATCGATCTCGCCTGCTGTCTGAGTTCATCAAGGACGGCGACAGCTGGGACCGCATCCGCTATGGCTACGAAATGATCCTGTCATTGCAAACTCGATCTCTTTCGATGATGGCTGGCTGGGTCGGTGGAGCTCACATCAACCGCGATAAGAAAGGCGATCCAAACGGACGGAAGCCAATCGAAGTCGTCCCTGCGGAGACTCAGCGAAAGGCATTGGCCTTTATCGTCAACGGAGCATTCAAAGACGAAGCCTTTGGGCTCAGTCCTGATCTTGTCACTGCCATGGGGCTGGACAAGTGGAGTGACAACATGTCATCAATGATGGAGGAATCCACATGGCCGATCCACGATCGCATCATGGGAATTCAGGCATCAGCGCTGACAAGCATCATGAATCCGACGACGCTGAAGCGCGTTTACGACAACGAATTTCGAGTACCTGCTGATCAGGATTCGCTGACATTGCCGGAACTTCTCACGACCGTCACCACGGGCGTTTGGACAGAATTGGATGCCAAGCCCGAAGGTGAGTTCAGTGCTCGAAAGCCGATGATTTCCAGCCTTCGCCGCAATCTGCAGCGAGAACAGCTTGAGCGTCTGATCGACCTCACACTGCCTGGCAGCTCACAGGGTGCCGCAGGACGAACGATCTCCACTCTGGCCAGCGAACAACTGCGTCAGATCGTGAAGAAAATTGAAGCGGCACAAGCGGCTTCAGCGGATAAGCATGATCCCTACACCACCGCTCATCTGGCTCAGGCCAAGGAGCGAATCACCAAGGCTTTGGATGCAAACTACATCCTGAACCCAAGTCGCGGTGGCAACAGTGGCGGGGGAATCAGTTTTCGGCTTGGAAGTGAAAACGCTGTACAGATGCCTGCGGAAAATCCATAGCCGCCAGGTTACACGGAATTACTCAATTCGTCATCACTGATGGGCTGAGTCGCTCTCAAAGGCCCTTCGCTTGCTCCGGCATTCGAAGGGCCTTTTTTTTATTGAGCAGTCGTTCGAACATGCGTGGCTGCTTATCCCACGCCAGTTGGGGCACGTCAGTCTGAGGACGAAGAAACAACGAGCCGCCATGAAAACGAGCTCAACCCTTGTTGAGAGTCCCCGCGAGCCTGTATCCTCCCGCGCATGACTTCCCCTACTGACAATTTTCGGGATCCCGATGGCGGATCCGATGAGCCAAAACGTCCTCGGTTCGTCGTTGGCATCGATCTGGGCACAACGAATTCGGCACTGTGCTTTGTTGATACAGAAGTGGCCGAATGGGCAATCGCCAGTTTTTCCATTCCTCAAGTTGTCGCGGCAGGGCAGATTGAACGGTTCGAAACGCTGCCTTCGTTTCACTATCAGGCCTTGACGGAAGAACGAGCCTCAGGAGCGACCCGACTTCCGTGGCTCAATGATGCCCCGAACGGCGTGGTGGGCGTCTATGCTCGGGATCATGGTCGCACGATTCCCGGTCGTATGATTGAATCGGCCAAGTCGTGGTTGTGTCACAACGGAGTCGATCGCAAGGCATCGTTGTTGCCATGGCATGGCGCCGACGATGTTGAACGTCTGTCGCCTGTCGAAGCGAGTGCTCGCTATCTGAAGCATCTGCGAGACGCATGGAATGCAACTCACACGGACAACTTGCTGGAGAAGCAGGATGTTGTCCTGACGATTCCCGCATCTTTCGATGAAGTCGCCCGCGAACTCACCGTGGCTGCCGCTCGAGTCGCCGGGTTACCTCGTGTGATTCTGCTGGAAGAACCTCAGGCTGCGTTCTACTCGTGGGTCGATGCGCATCGAAATGAATGGGATCAAATTGTTTCGCCGGGACAGAAGATACTGGTCTGCGACATTGGCGGCGGAACCACCGACTTCAGTCTCATCCACGTTCGATCGGGCGAAGGTGGGCGGTTGCAGTTTCACCGAGTCGCAGTCGGCGACCACCTGCTACTGGGCGGCGACAATCTGGACCTTGCGCTCGCGCATCATGTGGAACACAACCTCGCCAACGGAGGAAAGCTTGATGCTCGCCAATGGAGCATGCTTATTCCGGCCTGCCGTCACGCGAAGGAAATTCTGCTGGGCGAAAACGCTCCCGCCTCGCACACCGTCGTGATCACTGGCGCAGGATCGCGGCTGATCGGCGGTGCGATAAAGGCCGAACTGACTCGCGAAGAAGTCCTGCAGATCTTTCTCGACGGATTTCTTCCGACAGTGGAACTCACGGATCGCCCCCAACGGCGGCAATCGGGATTTCAGGAATTCGGACTTCCTTATGCAGCCGATCCCGCGATCACAAAATATCTCGCGACGTTTCTGCAGACGCACCAGGACACCGAGCCAACCTCAGTGGCAAATGCGCCGAACCCGGCACTTGCATCGCGACCCGATGTGGTGCTTTTCAACGGCGGCTTTTTCTCATCGCCGCTGTTGCGAGCCCGACTGATCGATTCGCTCGAACGATGGTTTCGACCTTTTGACTCAAACTGGACACCAACGGTCCTTCGCAACGATCGGCTTGACCTGGCCGTTGCGCGCGGAGCCGCCTATTTTGGAATGGTTCGGCGAGGCGTTGGCATTCGCATCGTCGCTGGACTCGCGCGAACCTACTATGTGGGAATCGAACAAGCGGACGGATCACGAGCCGCGCTGTGCCTCATTGCGGCGGGGACGGAAGCGTCGGCGGTACCTGTTGTCATCGACCGAACTTTCAAAGTGCGTACATCTGAACCTGTCGAGTTTCCGATCCTTGTTTCGGGTACGCGACTCTCTGACAAGCCGGGACAAGTCATACCATTCGACCCGGAACAACTTTCATCATTGCCTCCCATTCGCACCGTCCTGACCACGCGAAAACGTGGCGAGAACGCGACGGTAGATGCCAAACTTTCAGCAACGCTCACCGAAATCGGGACTCTGGAACTCTGGTGCGAACAGGCCGACGGATCGCGTCGCTGGCAGTTGCAGTTCGATGTTCGATCCGCCACGGAAACGGACCGTATCGCACATACTGGGATGGCCGAACAGTCCGGCATCGTTGATCAGGAAGTCGTCGCCTCAGCAACAGGAGTTCTCAGCAGCATTTTTGGCGCGAACGGCGATGTCCGTCCGGATGAAACCATGAAGCTGCTTTCCGAAGCCATTGGCCTGCCTCGTGGTGACTGGCCGCCGTCGCTGCTGCGAGCCCTCTGGACTGAACTCCTGGAACTGAACGACGGTCGCAAGCGAAGCCCGCAGCATGAAGCTCGATGGCTGAACCTTGTCGGCTTTTGCCTTCGCCCGGGCTTCGGAATGGCGGCCGATGACTGGCGAGCTGAAGAAACCTGGCGAGCAACCAACGGCCGCCTGATCCATTCGACTCCTGCCTGCCTTGCTGAACTGCGAACTCTCTGCCGCCGCATTTCGGGTGGCCTGAGCGCGGGCCGACAGAATCAGATTGCATCAACGGTGCTGCCTGCGATTCGTCAGCGTTTTCGTCAGGTTCAAACGGGACGAGGCAAGGCCGCTCCCTATGCGTCTGGCAATCACGAAGCGGCGGAGATCTGGCGGATGCTGGGTTCGATGGAACTTCTGGATCAGGCAGTGCGCACCGAACTCGGCGACATGATGATTGACCTTGTCAACCGTGCTGCGTTCGATCCTATTCAGAACGCTTTAATCTGGGCTCTCGGTCGAGTCGGCGGACGAGTACCAATCTATGGACCGCTCAACCTTGTCCTGCCGGTTTCAAAAGTTTCGGACTGGATTGAGCAGTTACTGCGCACGGGCGACGTGAACTCCCCGGGTCTGCAACTGACGCTAATGCAACTCGGGCGTAAAGCCAACGACCGGTTTCGCGACATCAATGACTCACTTCGCCGCCGCCTTGCCGACCGCCTGACCGCCTGCAATGCGCCGTTGCACTATGTGCAGCTCGTGTCTGAAGGCGGCAACCTTGAATCCGAAGAGGCCAACCTCATCCTCGGCGAATCATTGCCCGCTGGTCTCCGTCTTGCGTAAAGAACGACCAAGATCAGCCAGTTGCCACGACTCATTTTCCAATGTGCGCAGCCCATCGGCAACTCCGCTCCATCTTATCGTTCGGTGCTGCGATTCTTCTCTACGGCGGCTTCACGCTCCGCGATTTCGGATAGTAGAGCAACCGCGTACTGATTCTCGATTAACCAAGGCCCAACAACCTCGTTGATGTGATTGCCAATGCCACCTGTCTTTTTAATCCACACCAATTGATGGTGATCGCTGATGAACATGGCATATCGGTCACCATCGGCAGCCAAGACTTGGGTATCAGGAATAGTGATCTGCCTCAGTGATTCCCCCTCCGGAATATTTGGGGCGTCATTAACAACTGGGGCCAACAAGAGTTGGCGAAGCGAATCATCGGTTTTCGTTGCGCTGGATTCAGGCACTCCTTGCAATGGTGGAGGCGGATCCGTGTGGCGATGCCTGCTGCATCCCACCGAGCAGACCACGATGGTAAACAGAAGACATCGAAGCATTCGTGCGCCACAGATGGATTTGCAACGAACAAGCTTTTAACAAGACGGGGATATCGATTGACCTTGTCCCCCGCCATCCTACGACAAAATCGGCAGCATCATCCCTGAGCCGTGCTGCAGTTCACGAGTCACGATGGAGCCCATCAGCGTAGTGCTCGTGCAATCGTGGATTTCGATTTCGGCGGTCGTCCCGATGAGTCGTGGATTCCCGTCGAACACCACGATTCGGTCACATTCAGAACGGCCGGTCAACTGCATCGCCAAACGTGCGGCTTCGGCCGAAGCATGTTGAATTGTCTGAGGCTCAGCATCATGGTCATGATCGTGAGGATGATCATGTCCGTGATCGTGTCGATGATCAGCGGAGGATTCACTGATCACAGGAAGCAGCGAAGCAGCCTCGGAAGGAAGACTCGCGCGAGCCGCTCGTTTTGCGGCGGACTTGCTGGGGCCTTCCACTAGGACGGTAACTCGTCGACCGATGAACTCGGCGTTGTCTTCTTCGCTGATGGAGTTCTGCAGATCCAGCATCTCGTTGTTGCGGCGCCGCTTCACTTCGTCGGGAATATCATCTTCGAACAGATCAAACGCCTTGGTGCCTTCGCGTTTGCTATACTTGAAGATGAAGCTATTTTTGAATCGACATTCGCGAATCAGATCCATGCTCTTCTGAAACGCCTCTTCCGTTTCGCCACAAAAGCCAACGATAAAGTCGCTGGAAACTGAACAGCCCGGAACATGCTCCCAAATACGATGCATCATCTCGCGGTACTCAGCGACGGTGTAACCTCGCTTCATCCGCTTAAGCACTTCATCGCAGCCGGATTGGGCCGGCACATGGAGATACTTCATCACTTTCGGCAGATCGCGAACCGCCTGCAGCAAGTCATTGGTCATGTCGCGAGGGAAGTTTGTGATGAACCGAATGCGTTCGATTCCGGACACTTCACTCAATTGCTCAAGCAGATCCGACATCCGAACGAGCTTTCCGTCCTCCGTGTACTTGTAGCTGTTTACAGTCTGACCCAGCAGCGTAATTTCCTTCACGCCCTGATCGGCCAGCACTTTGGTCTCGCGCAAAATGTGCGCCGGCGGACGACTTTGTTCAGGGCCACGAGTCGCTGGGACAACGCAGTACGTGCAAAACTTGTCGCAGCCGATCATAATGCGAACAAATGCCTGAAAAGGGGTCGGCCGCATTTCCGGATCTCGCAGCGGATCGTAGCTCTGGAAGCTGTCGGAAACCTCTTCGCGAGACCCCTCGCGCCGACCAAGACTGACCGCTTTGACATGTGTTCGCTCGGCAGATTCCCGAGTTTCGCGGATCAACCGGGGAATTTCAGCCAGCTGACCGGTACCCACAACGATATCGACGTACGGGGCCTTTTGAAAGATCAGGTCCTGATCCTTCTGAGCCATACAGCCCATCACGCCGATCACTTTTTGCGGGCGAGTTCGCTTGCTGAACTTCAGCCGTCCCAGAGCACTGTAGATCTTGTGCTCCGCATGCTCTCGAACACTGCATGTGTTGAAGAGAATCGTGTCGGCCTCCTTCGGATTGTCCGTCAGCTCATAACCTTCCTTGCGCAGCGCAGCTACAACGAGTTCGCTGTCCAGCATATTCATCTGGCAGCCAACGGTTTCGATGTAGAGGCGTCCGTTATGGGAGGATGGTGTTTGGGTCATGAGCTGGCGTTTACCGATCGACGATTTTCTCTTTACGACAAGCCGGTGGAAACGGCGGATTCTTTAAATCACTCACCCGCATCTCACCGTCGAATTCATTCGTGGCGGCAAGATGCAAGTGATATCAACTATTGAATGCGTTCCATATACTGACCGCTTTCGGTGTCAATCTTGACGTTGTCACCTTCCTTAATGAACGCAGGAACCTGAATCTCGGCTCCCGTTTCAACAGTCGCAGGCTTGCTGACGTTGGTCGCCGTGTTGCCTCGAACGGCCGGCTCAGTGTAAGTCACCTTCAGGATAACCTGCTGAGGCGGACTCATGCTGATCAGCTGCCCGTTCCAAAACAGCAGCCCAACTGTCGCGCCTTCCAGCAGCCATCGCATCTCATCCTGAACGACGGCGGCGGCAAGACTGTGCTGTTCAAACGTCGCATTGTCCATGAAAACGTAGTTGTCGCCATCGCGATACGAATAGACTCCATCGCTGCGATGCACGTCAGCCGATTCCAATGAATCGCCGCTGCGGTA
>JANMEV010000700.1:0-11068 GCA_031377305.1 Planctomycetota bacterium
CCACACACACCGCAATCGGTGTTCTGGTTTCTTTTGTTTGCAGTGGCTGGAGATGTTTGAGGAAGGGCGGTCCGGGTTTTGGGTCCCCTCTACAGTTGCTCGGTCGATACGGTCAAAGAAGTCCCGATCCTTCAAACACACAGTCCGGCGGTATAGATTTTCGAGCGGGTCCCTTTCACGTTTGATGATTGTCGCACGCCAGAATTAGCCCCGAGGTCTCAAAAGAAAGTTCGTCCGTCCGCCACTTCGCCGGGGTGGGGGGCCGTGCGGGGCGGTGGTCGGAATCTGGCTGACGATGGCCTCACGATATCCTGTGACCGCACGTGCATTCGTCCGCAAAATTGGAGAATTAGCGGGTCCCTCCCAGCACTTTCGACCGTGGTCAGTGGTGGTCGATGGCACTTTTTTTGTCCACTCAACACACAATTGTGGTTGAGAACAACACAAAGGCAGGGGCCGGAAAAGATAGGGCCGATGATGCGACAGAACCCCCCTTTCCTCGCTCAGATTCTTCCACAAAAAATCGAAAGTCTGCTGCGCAAAGTCCACTACACACTTCACTACACGTTTCTACACAATTCTGATGTGTAGTGAGCGAGAATGGTTGCAAGTGAAAGCACGCTCTGAGACGATAAAACACTGTCGTTTTTGATCCAATTGCGTCTCAACGCGGTGCGGTCAGATGTGTTTTGGGAGCAGGAAGTCGCACGTTCAAATCGTGTCGCCCCGACTTGTTTTTTCCTTATCGAACTGTTTTCCCGTTCGAATGATTCCACCAAACACTCCACCAAAATGGAGGGAATCTCGTGCGAAAACTGTTTTTTATGAAACAATTGAATGCGTGGTACGTCTGGTACCACGGTAAGCAGATCTGGCTGGACGTGGACAAGGCCAAGGCCTTTCAGATGTTCCACGAGATGATGGCCAGAGAGGCCCCAGCCCAAACTTCTGACTCGGTTGCCAGCCTTTGCAACCTCTACCTTGAGTGGTGTGAGAAGAAGCGTGCTCCCGAACCTACGAGAGCTTTTGCTATTTTCTCTCGTCCTTCATTCGCTCCATTGGAACGAGACCACCCAGAGCACTGGCGTCAGATACGTCAAGCGTGTGTTCAACTGGGCAAGAAAGGAAGATCGGCTGGACGTCAACCCCGATTCGAGAAGTGGAATCTCCAAGCCCGAAGCGGCGAGAACACGCGACGACATTGGAACAGCACGAACTGACACTTTCTCTGGTTTCTGACGAGAGTTTCCGAGACTACTTGATCTTCCTGTCTGACACCGGTGCCCGCCCGCAGGAGGCAAGGATTGTGGAAGGGAGTCACTGCCAACTGGATCTCAATCGAATTGTTCTTCCGCCCAGCAATGCGAAAGGGAAGGAAGATTATCACCTGAATGACCGACCGTTGAAGGGTTGCGAATCAGCCGTCCGGTTCGATGGAAGCTTCCTGTTGTTCAACCCATTCGCTGGCGAGTTGCAGGGCACGGATTGCCCGAGGTAGTTCCGCGAGACTGAAGGAAGACATGTCCTTCGTTTCGTTGTTTTCAACATACCGTTTCTGAACGTTGACGGGACGAAGCCCAGCCATCCGGTTGATACGGCGGACTTTTCAGCGGGCACCGGTTTGTTTCAGGCGACGACCGCTCATATCCTTGCATGCAATTTCGATCTGGCCACTTCCGATCGACCGGCCTTCCTATGCGCTCAGCGGGCACAGTATGCGATTCCAGCGGTCACACTCAAGCACGCTTTACCACTGAATGAAACGCTCGAGCCCGCAGACCAAATGCGAGCCTGCGGCCGGACTGATCTGCGTAAAAAAAGCTCCGGCACTTATCCGCCGGAGCTTTCAGATTTTTACCTCAACGACGGTCTGAACTATCGCTTTGGAGCGGTGCAGCTTCCGTGAGTGTCGGCCATCGACGTCTTCTGCTCGGTGATACCAGGGCACTGAGTCGCCATTTCGGCGTTCAGTTCTTTGTAGGCAGACCATTCTGCTGGAAGGTTGTCTTCATGGAAGATAGCCGCCACTGGGCACTCTGGAACGCATGCTTCGCAATCGATGCATTCGTCAGGGTGTATGAAGAGGATCGCTTCCCCTTCGTAAAAACATTCAACTGGACATACGACCACGCAGTCTGTGTATTTGCAGTTAAAGCATGGTTCAGCGACGACATGAGTCATTGGGAAGCCTTTCTGACCAGAGGTTCCGGTCACGCTCAGAAGTGACAACTGATCCAACGCCGGTTGCAGCGATTTGAATCAGACGAATGCATTGAAACGGGACAATCAGATTTTAGCACGCGACGATCGCTGGCCATTAACGGAGCGATTTATGACATCCTTTTCGGCAATTTCCAGACTGCTTAGTCAGGCAATCTGATAGAGTGGAAATTGAGACAGAGTCTCGACACCCGCGAAACCAGCGAAACCGTGGCCATCCACGAAGGTGGCGCAAGAATTCGTCACGAGTCAACCAGTTTACGCGAATTCTCCAAGCAGACCCCACGATTGCGATTGTCTGATCAAACAGGAAACAGTTGTTGTCGGCAATGAGCGAGAATGGCACAATCTTAGCTCAGGATCAGCAAACCGGGGCCACAGACTGTGGTGTTTATCGCGGGAAGGAGTCTTTAGTCCTGACATTCGGCGTCGAAAGCCTCATTGACCTGGAACAGTTTTGTTCTGTCTGGAATTTGAACTTTCACACTAAAATCGAGTCCAAACCGTGCCACTGACTGACATTGATCGAAAGCTCCTCAGCGATCTGCTCGCCGGACAAAGCGGGACGTGGAAGTTGTTCGTCGACCGTTTCACCAGTCTGATCCTGCAGGTGATTCAGCATACGGCTCACGCGCACAGCCTTAAACTGAATGCCGATGATATGGAAGATTTGTGTGCGGACACGTTCGCCGAACTACTGAATCGTGACATGCAGGCACTTCGCAACTTCCGCGGACGATGTTCGCTGGCGACGTATTTGGGAGTGATCACGCGACGGATCGTGGTTCGCAAACTGGCCCAGCATCGGCACCTGCAGGCAATGGGCCACGTGAACGCTCATCAGGCTGCGGTCGATTTTGCGTCGATGGATGCACCGGTTGGTAAACACGTTGAGCAACGCGATCAGGTTGAAAAGCTGTTTTCCAAACTTCCGGAAGAGGCTCGCCGCGTTCTGCGGTGGATCTACCTGGAAGGTGTTAGCTATCAACAGGTCGCCGAAAGGCTTGGCCGCCCCCTGAACTCCATCGGCCCGCTCCTGTCCCGAATTCGCGGCGTTGCCAGTCTGACCCGAGCGGATGAAAAACTTTAGCCGGACGTCGTCTGTCTGCAAGAAGAATACGTTTTCGACTATCATCCGGAACTCGCTGGCGTTCGGTACTTCTTGTTCGTTGAATGCCCAGACCTGAGCCTCGCGTGCTGCGGCTGACCGGAACATGGCGCCGACGCGTGACACAGTGCCGAGAAAGTCCCGTTTCCATTTCAGCTGGCGAATGGGGAATGTCTTCCTTCTCTACTCCGTCGGAGTTGGCATTGCTTCTGTTCTGCAGTCAATTAGCGATTTGACGAAAGGACATCTGCAATGCAACAACCGCGGCATGGCCCATCGCCGTCTCAGCGATCGTGATTCTATTGCCCTTCGCATATGATCCACTGCGGCTCGGCCCGAGCATGCTGGTTCCCTTCTTGTTCGCCCGCCGTTTTTGGTGGTGCTGTCACTTTTGGCTTTCCGGTGATCTTTGTTCTCGCCACGGGCATGCTTGTCTGATGACTCGCATCCAAATTTTTTTGGACGCTTGTTTTGCCGATGAAGAGATCCTGCACGAGGCACGCCGTCAATCAACGGACTGACATTCCCGCGCCGCAGGACTGCATCACGTCTGCTCCCGGTTGAAACACGCGGCTGGGTGCTGCATGATTCGCAGGGAGCAAGTATTCCCTGCTTCAGTTTTGGTCTCACAAACCTCCACCACGAAAGTGAGAACGTTATGCCGCGCTGTATTCTGGCACTCGATCAGGGGACCACCAGCTCGCGGGCGATTGTGTTTGGACATGACGGTTCCATTCTTGCCGTTGCGCAGAAGGAGTTTCGTCAGTTCTTTCCACAGCCGGGATCGGTCGAGCATGATCCGGAGGAAATTTGGTCGACTCAACTGGCCGTCGCGAAGGCTGCGCTAAAGAAGGCGAAGTTGACGGCAGCTGATGTTGCGGGCATTGGCATCACGAATCAGCGAGAGACCACTGTCCTTTGGAATCGGCGAACCGGCCAGCCAATATACAATGCCATCGTATGGCAGGATCGACGTACGGCAAGTCTTTGTGATCGACTGAAGAAGGGTCGGCGAGCGGACGACTTCCGCAATCGCACTGGCCTGGTCATTGATGCCTACTTTTCGGGAACCAAGATTGCCTGGCTGCTCGACAATGTGCCGGGCGCGAGGGAACTCGCGAAGTCTGGTGACCTGGCATTCGGAACGATCGATTCATGGCTGGTTTGGAAACTGACGGCCGGTCAAGTGCACGTCACCGATGTCACAAATGCTTCTCGCACAATGATTTGCGACATCCACAAAGCGGAGTGGGACGATGACCTGCTGAAGGCGTTGAAGATTCCTCGCAGCGTGCTGCCAAAGATCTGTTCATCCAGCGAGGTTTATGGTGAAACGTCACGGTCGTTGTTTGGTTCCGCCATTCCCATTGCTGGCATCGCAGGAGATCAACAGGCGGCTCTGTTCGGGCAAATGTGTACCAGGCCGGGCATGGTGAAGAACACGTATGGAACTGGATGCTTCATGCTGATGAACACAGGCACCAGGCCGAAAGCATCAAAGAACAATCTGATCACCACGATCGGCTGGAAGATCGGGAAGGACACAGAGTACGCTTTGGAAGGAAGTGTCTTCATTGCCGGCGCTGTGGTGCAGTGGCTGCGAGATGGATTGAAGCTGATCAGGACCTCATCTGAAGTCGAGCAACTGGCGGCCACTGTTCCGGACAACGGTGGCGTTTATCTGGTACCCGCCTTCGCAGGTCTGGGCGCGCCGCACTGGGATCCGTATGCTCGCGGAATCGTCGCGGGGTTGACTCGCGGTGCGACCGGCGGCCATTTGGCTCGCGCGGCGTTGGAGTCCATTGCGTTTCAAGTGGCTGACGTGCTGGATGCGATGCGAGCCGACGCGGGCCTGAAGATCAGTTCGCTGCGAGTCGACGGAGGTGCTGCCGTGAACGACCTGCTGATGCAGTTTCAGGCGGATATGCTGGGAGTTCCCGTTGTGCGTCCGAAGATTTTTGAAACGACCGCATTGGGGGCCGCGTTTCTTGCCGGCCTGGCAACTGGCTTTTGGAAGAACCGAGACCAACTGTCGACTCAGTGGCAGGTGGATCGAACCTTTGAACCCTCAATGCCAAAATCCAAAGTCGACGCTTTGCGAAACGGCTGGAACAATGCTCTGGGACGATCGCGAGACTGGGAGCCGCATGTGTAAGATGACAGGTAGGAGATTCGTCGATGCAGCGATGGCGGCTCCGCAGCAATTTTCAACGGGCTTTGGCTGTTGAGCACGAGGGCAGATACCCGCCGCCGGAGCGGCAGGGCGACGTTCGCGGCTATTTTCGTCGTCCTCGGCTGAATCGTTCTCGTTTCGAGTTCTTTTGGCGTAAGCCCTGAGCGGTACTCCGTCGCTTTTTCGGGCAATCCTTTCCGGCCAACCCTTCAAACGGCCGCCACAACACGCTGTTTCCGTGACGGCGTTGCACGGAACACGCGATCTCGAAGACGAAAACATCACTCCATGCGCTTTTCCTTGACCTTGATGGCCCTTTCGCTGCTGACGGCCGAGTTTCTGTGGCCGGTGGAAGACGCGGCCAGCGGTCGAGGCCTGCATTTGGTCATGCTGTGGCTGATGCTGGGCATGCTTCACGCCGTTTCGCGATGGCGAGCGGCGGGTATGAAATCTGAGCTGCGTCGTGCGGCCTTTGGAGCGACGGACCTGGGAATCCTGCTCATTGCCGTCGGCCATATCGTTTCTACGGCCGTGGTATTTCAAGTCGAAGGTGATCGCCGCGCGGCGTTGAATTTAACCTTCCAGTGGATGGCAATCTTCGCCGCATGGCGGCTGTTTCGATCGCTATGTCTGGATCGACATCAAGCGTCTCAATTGGTTGCCGGCTTAGTCGCAATTGGCGTGGGGTTGTCAGCGTTCGGGATCTGGCAGCACCATGTTTTCTACGCAGAACAATCGAGCTGGTATCTTGGCAAGCGAGCGGAACTTGATCAGGCAATGGTTCAGGGAGGAAGCATGCAGGCTTCCAGCATCGTTGCCGAGTTTCAGGCGGCCGACATCCCGCTGGAAGGATCCGACAGAATTTTGTGGGAGAATCGTCTGCTTTCCAGCACGGAACCGTTCGCCATGTTTTCTCTTGCGAATACGCTCGCAGGAATCCTGGCAACGGCACTGGTCCTGGGGCTTGGGCAACTCAGCGCCGGATGGACTACCGGGCAGCGACCTCGAGTCTTCGAGTTGACAATTCTGGTCGTTCAACTTTGCCTGATCACTTACTGTCTTGTGTTGACCAAGAGCCGTTCGGCATGGCTTGGGGCGACGGTCGGCACAGTCATCGTGATTGTCATTCGCAGCCGCGCCTCTCTCGCAGTGAAGGGGCTTCGCTGGGGAATTGCCGCGGCTGGTTTGGCCGGTCTTATTGCGGCCGGTGCCGCGTTCTTTGGAGCGCTCGACAAAGAGGTGATCCTTGAGTCGCCTCGATCGTTGCAGTTTCGCTTGCTCTATTGGACTGGCACATTGGAAATGCTGAAGGAGCAGCCACTCGCTGGTGCGGGGCCGGGGAACTTTCGGCAGCTCTATCTTGCGCACAAGGCAAACGAGTCGAGCGAAGAGATCAAAGATCCACACAATTTTCTGCTGGAAGCGTGGTCGGCCGGTGGACTGATTGGACTGTCGGGAATGGTGCTATTCGTGGGCAGCATTCTTCGACGACTGGCCAGCACGAGTTCAACGAACGAAACTCCGCAGTCGTCAACGGTCGCGAGCCGACAAACATGGAAAGTTCTGCCATTCGGATTGCTGTTGGGGTTCGCTTTGCATGCGGCCTGGGAGTGGCTCAAGGGCCATTCGTTCTCGCCAGATCAAATTCCCAAGCTCTTGCTGTTGGCGGGCGTAGCTTTCGCGATCATGCGAGGTCGCCGAGTTGTCCCTGCCATCGATTCGGCCTCGGCCCTGGCGGCTGCATCGGCCCTGATGGTGAATCTGCTGGCAGCCGGCGGAATCGAAATGCCGGCAGTCATGCTCATGCTGTTTGCCTGCAGCGCGGTTGGGGTTTCCCTTCAGGACGCTTCAAAAAAAGTCGCAGTGGCTAAATCGTCAGCCACGGTCGATTTGCCGCACCACTGGGCAAATCTGACTTCGGCGTTTATTTTTGTCGGACTTGCGATCGTTGTGCTAAGATTTGGTCTAACGCCGGTCTACACGGCAGAACGCCAGCTTTCCATCGCCGCCGACGCGATGTACCGCCAGAGAAACGCTCAGGCAGCCCTCGCGGCGTACCAGCAGGCTGCCGAAATTGACCTGTTTGACACCACCTCGCGCCAACGCATCGCGGAGATTGAAGCGTATAGGCTAAGTGAGCTGGAACAATTCTCCAAACTGTCGGAGATCGAACAAAGCAACAGAAAATTGGTCGATGAGGCACTGTCAGTGAGTCGCGAAAGCATGAAAGAGCTGCTTCCCAAAGCAATTGAAGCATGCGATTTGTTGATTTCGACCGATCGAAGGAACATTTCTGGCTACCGAACTCGGGCCGTGTGTCTGACGATCGGTGCGAGGGTACTGAACGATCCCGAAATGCTGAAGGAAGCGATCGCCGAACAGCAGCGCGTGGTGAACATGTATCCTTCTTCGGTTGAGAACTGGTTTGAACTGGCAACACTCTGTAATCTGGATCAGGCAGACGGTTCAAAAAAAAGGGCACGTCAGGCCGCTGAAAAGACACTGGAACTGGAACAGATCAATCGTCAATGGGGCCACCAGGATCGCTATCTTGCAAAAGACAGCGTTGAAGCTGTTTCCCGGATGCTGTCCCCTTAAATCTTCTTCTGTGCAAACGCTCGAACTCAAATTCCGTAAGTCACAGGATGCAGGCACTTACTATGGCTAAATCACTGATCGTCTTTGGGCTACTTGTCGCCGTTGGCGCAGGGGCTGTGTACGTGCTTTCCGGCGCTGATTCCAGTCAGGCTAAGCCATCGATCGCTGACAACCTGCAGAACATCAACGAGCAGTCAAAAGTGGATGTCCAGGCTCCAAAGAAGGCCGCAACTGAGAACTTGCCGGTGCCCAGCAAAACAGGGCCGTGGCCAAAATTCGTCGCCGATGACCGGACGTTTTTCTTTGGACGCATGGAACTCAACGATGAGAAAACCCATGTCTTCAAGATCAGCAACAAGGGGGAAGCCGACCTCGAATTGAAGGCCGGTGAAACGACGTGCAAGTGCACAAAGTTCGCCTTCGATACACCGGATTCCGGGCCTCAAAAAATAGCCACAGTAAAGCCGGGTGAGTCCATCACTCTGACAATCAGTTGGAAGGGCGGCGGCGCACCCAATCGCAGCTTCAGCCACGGTGGGGACGTTTTTTCTAACGACCCGGAAGTACCGACGCTGAAGTTTGGCGTTGAAGGCAGCGTTGAAACCTCAATCGACGTGCTCCCGCAGATCTGGAATTTTGGAAACATTCACGAGGGCGATGAAGGGAAATTCAACGGGGTGATTGCGTCTCGACTATTCGAGGAACTCACCATCGAGTCAATCGAAAGCCCGTCTGGTCTGGTGAAGGCGACCTGGCAGCCACTTTCGATTGAAGAAAAGGCCCGAGATCAGCATCTTTGCGGATCCAAAGTGACGCTTGAATTGTCCCCCGAAATGAAGGTTGGAGTCTTTGAGGAACAGTTAACGATCAAAGTGGCTCAGCAGAAGCAACCCATCCGAGTATCCGTAAGCGCTCGTAAGCACGGCGTTCTGCGATTGCAGCAAATGGCGGGGACAAATTTTGATGCGGACAACTTGCTGCTGCAACTGGGCTCATTTCCGGCATCAGCAGGTCGAGAAGCCAAGATACTGCTGATCGTTGACGAAAAGATGATGACAGTGCCGTTCAAGATCACTGAAACGACTGCCGATCCGTCATTCCTGAAGGCTAACCTTGAACCTCTCGGCCTGCCATCGGGCACGGTGCATCGATACCTCCTAACGATCGCGGCTCCACCCGGACGTCCGCATGTTCAGAAGCTCATAGAAAAGCCAGGTTTCATCAAGTTATCGACCAACCATCCGACAGGCGAGGTGATCCATTTCCAGTTGCTGATGTATTCGAATTGACTGTTTGTTCCCGCCTCGTCGCCGTCGCTCGCGGACAACTGCTAACGGTTCAAGACAGGAGCGTGGTTTCTACATCAGCATTTTTGCCCGTACGTCTCGTCGATGCGGACTTCCGTTGCCTCCCTACGGATCACCGTAGAAGCAAACAGACAGTTGATTTTGCCTGACTGAGGCTCCTCTCGCCCCGGCGATTGGCGAGAATACACGGCTTGTCTCTCAACTTCTCGATCAGATCTGATTGGCTGACGCGACTGGCAAGTTTGATCGGCAAACGCCAGTGGAGCCAGTCGGGGACATGCGTGGGCGTCATTTGGCTTATCTGTGAATTCTCAGGCGAAGTATTCAGTTCACTGGGCGTCTCTCGCTATCACTCCCTATCACTCCGGGACCATTGGCCACACAACTGGCGAAACCAGCAGGCTCAAACTGTCGGTTCCAACGCAAATCTCGGAAGCTGGGAAAGCCTTTCAGTTCGTAACCTGCTTGCGAACGTGACTTGAGTTGTCGTTTGTCGCATGTCGATTTCCATAAGAAGATCATTGCGAGCCCGCTGTGATGCAGATCGGCAATTTGTGCCGGTCCGTTCCGGTGCGGAATTCAGAAAGCGTGCGGCGATGGCAGACGTTCGATTTGCAGGAAGCGACATGGATCGCCGACGGCGACTGATGGCCAGCGACTTTGAATCTACGACAGATGAAGAGTCAGTCGACTCGGCTTCTTCAGGGTTGAGCGGCAGCAGCGGAGCCGCGTTTGTCCAGCTCTCGCGAGATCGTCTGATTCGACGAGTGATCTCTCCTCGCCTTTGGAAAAACTGGCTGGTGGCAGGCGTCCTGATTGGAACGCCACTGTTACTTGGTATGGCCCGAGTACTTGGATTGCTCAGTCGCAGGTCGTCGACGGAAGCCGATCAGGTCTCATCGGCCCTGTGCGGCCTTTCCGGTCTCGAACTGTTCCTCGCCGCTCAATTGTGTTTGCTGATTTGTTGGGTCCGCGCCGCGAGTGCCGTCGACTTCCACGGCGGCTTTCGTACATGGCGGTGGATGAGCATCCTGCTGGTTGGCATCTCCGGCTTATTGCTCACCGGTGCATCAGAACCATTGATGGACGGCATGGCGAGATTGCTGAAGCCACTGCTTGGTGAAATTGAATCAGCTCGTCCTGCGTTGCTGCTGGTTCCCGCAGTAGCATGTCTCGCGTTTGTGCTAAGATATCTCATCCCCGACATGGGTCGCTGCCGTCAAGCTCAGTTGCTTGCGATCGTTGCTGTGGCCGGTGCTTTTGTGCGAGTGCTGCTCGGGTTCCGAGGGCCACTCGTCGAATTGCCTGGCGCGTTGTCGATTCTGACGGCCTTTGTATCGGGCCTCGCCCTTTCATCTGCCTTGTTTCATTGCCGCTACGTGATTCACGTGAATCCGAATCCTCCTGTCGAAACCAATCGTGAGACAAGGAAACGGCAACTGCCGTCCAGCTCGGACGCGACCGAACCTAAGGCTGCCAAAAAGCCCTCAAAGAACGACATCGCAGAGGAACTCCCGCCGAGAATCGCCCCGACGGTCGCCGGGATCGAAGCTGCAAATCCGCAGCCGGAAATCGAGCCCTCTTCTGTGCCGACGGTTTCAGTTGCTGAGCCTCGTCAGCTGGAACTCGCAGAAGGTTCGCAGGAAAAGCTCGTCGCCGGAA
>JANMEV010000008.1:0-2004 GCA_031377305.1 Planctomycetota bacterium
GAAGTCGCCGTAGACGACGCAAGGGACACCGGCAGCCTCCTGAGCCGCTCGCTGAACTTCCAGGTACACTTCGAACTCAGAGATGCCCGGCTTGATCACTTCGAACGCTCGCCGATGGCCCGCTTCGCCCGCTCGCATGCACGACTTCAGAAGAGCGATCTCATCATCATGCTTCTCACGTCGCAGCGATCGAATGACCGTGCCAAGCGTAGTCGGATCTTCAGCGTCATCCTCGGCAAACTGCCATGCAGCGTTCTCGGCAACCATCGCGGCTGTCATTTCGGAAAGTCCTTCGGCTTCGATCAGCCCTGTGTGACTTCCCCAGATATTTTCCACTTCGCTCAACGCGTGGCACAGCGCATCGTCGCGGTTGATCACGGACTTCTTGTGCGTGTACCACGTCGTAATGACCTCACGATCGACAAAGTAAGGAACCGTGGCCGATCGTTTGGTGAAGTTGTCTGCCAGCAGGATGGCTTTGCCATCCCGAGTCATCAACAGCAACGCCTTCTGGTCAGCGGAGAAGCTGATCGGATTGATTCGGAAATTGCTGAAGTATTGCACGTGCCGCTGATCGCCGATCAGCACCCAGGTAATCTCGTCCGGCAGCCGTTTCCAAAGTCGCGAGCGCCGTTCACGGCAGCCTTCAAGTGTTAACATAGACATTCACCAATCTCGAATAGAAGCGGCGAGTGGAGGCTAAAAACTCTGCAAGCCAATGAATCAGCAGATGCTCGGAGGCCTCGCGCCCGGCCGCTAGCGGTCTGTTGATTAAGTCACATACCTGAGCCGCAAGGCGCTAGCCGCGGGTGTTTTCCTTTTGTTTTTCCGACATTCACCCGCAGCTTGCGATTTGCGGCTCACTAAATCAGAGGACCGCTATCGAGTTCCGCTTGGTGAGCTCGGTAAACTTCTTTCCGCCGCTTGAATGACGCGTCGTCCTTTTCCGCAAACCGTAGCGAGGGAGCTACTCAATTCCCTTCGACGCCAGCCATCGTTCCGCATCCAGAGCCGCCGAACAGCCGGTTCCGGCCGCGCTGATTGCCTGGCGATAGTAGTCATCAGCCACGTCACCGGCGGCAAAGATGCCTTCGACGCTTGTGTACATTCGCTGAGGCGTTGTCCAGATGATGTAGCCCTTCTCGTTGGTCTTGACCTGGCCCTTCAGGAAATCAGTGTTTGGTGTATGACCAATCGCGGCGAAGTAACCAACGACGTCCAGCTCTTCCGTTTTCGAAGGATCCGTGGTGCTGCGAATTCGAACGCCAGTCACGCCGTTCTTGTCGTCGCCCAGCACTTCGTCAATGCCCGAGTTCCACTTCACCTGGATCTTGTGATTCGCGAGCGCTCGTTCGGCCATGATGCGACTGGCTCGAAAGGAATCACGACGGTGGACGATGTAAACCACCGATGCAAACTTCGTGAGGAACGTCGCTTCTTCCATCGCGCTGTCACCACCGCCGACAACGACGACTGGCTTGTTGCGAAATCGAGGCAGTGCGCCGTCACAGACGGCACAGGCGGAGACTCCCATGTTCTTGAATTTGTCTTCCGAAGGCAGCCCCAGATAATTGGCTCGCGCGCCGGTGGCGAGGATGATTGCATGAGACGTGAAAGTGTCACCACTCAGCGTTGTCAGCTTGAATGGTCTCTGCGACATGTCGATGTCGACAATGTCATCGGTGACGATGCGAGTCCCAAAGTTCGTCGCCTGCTGGCGCATCAGCTCCATCAGCTCGGGACCGCTGACACCGTGCTTGCCATGGGGAGCCATGTAGCGCCGTTTGTCGTCCTGAATTGATGTGTCGAGGTAGGTCGTCATGTCGCCAGCCGGAAAGCCTGGGAAGTTTTCGACTTCGGTCGTCAGCGACAACTGGC
This sequence comes from Planctomycetota bacterium, assembly GCA_031377305.1. GTDB lineage: Bacteria > Planctomycetota > Planctomycetia > Planctomycetales > Planctomycetaceae > SXXK01. The sequence goes on from JANMEV010000008.1 coordinate 1,879, forward strand.
CCAGAGGCAAAGTTCCCTTCTGGCGGTTTTCCTCATTGAATGCGCCTTCGTAAACCACCGGATTCAGCTCCGCGCGAGCTGCGTAGATGGCGGCCGTCCAGCCAGCGGGACCGGAACCAATGATGG
>JANMEV010000131.1:0-1825 GCA_031377305.1 Planctomycetota bacterium
TTCGCAACTCGTGCGGGCGTCGGATCCGCATGAGATCTCGGAGATGTGGCCGGAGACGCTCGTCGTCTATCGCTGTGTGATCCGAAACGTCAAAGCGTCCGGAATTGACGACCTGCTGGCGTTCCTGTTTGCGCAACGCACTCAGCGCGACGTGCCCGTCAACTCGCTGGCGTGGCACAGTCAGATCGCGGCGCTAGCGGGACTGAATGGTCATCGTGAAGCTGGTGCACCAGTCGATGCCGCAAACGCAGACTCGGAACTTACGCAGTGGATTCCGATCAGCCTTCGTCGAGCTCAGACGCGAGGGCAGTGCCTTGCGACCGCTCGCTGGGCTCGCGTGGGCTCACAGGTCGAGAAGATCACCGGACATTTTGACGATTACCTTTTCTTTCGAAGTCCTCTGACTGGCAACTTCGAAGCGCAGTGCGATGTGTCGGCGTTCATGATGCAGGCGATGGCAGCCGGGACGTTTCTTGGCAACGACGGAGACCGTTCGCATCTCTGGCAGGGAACATTTCGCAATAGCGCGAGTCGCGTCAAAAGCGATCTCAGGTTCTCCGGATTTGATCAATGGATCCATCAGCGAAGTGTTGTTCGCAATGACACTTGCACAACCAGCCTGAACGGACTCGTCGCACTGACCGACCATCCGCCCGCTCCGCTTGACCCGTGGTACGCCGTTCGCTGCTGGTGGCGAATGCATGCTGCAGCACGGGATATCAGGATTTCCGGCAACCCTGTCATTCCGGAGGTCGTCGAACTGTCGGCCGTTTCCGACCTGCGAGGCTGGTATCCGTATTATGAAGTGTCGGCTGGTACTCCGGGAGCAGTCTGGGAACATTTGCCGGAGGAGAACTCGTCCGGCCAGATCGTTGGGCATTCCGGCGCACCTCCTGGGTCGTTCTGCGAGAGTCTGCTGGCGTATCAGCGGCCTATAGATTCCGTGGGATCAATTGACTACGAGTTCTTCTATGAGCCAGGCAAGACTGAGGTTCATCCGGCTCTCGATCGGATGGTGTTCTATCTGCAACCTGATGGAGTTCGCATCCACTGGCTGACCGACGGACCCTTTGATCGCACAGGCTTGGGCCCCGAGAACATGTCAGAATTGCTGCCGCGATCCGATGCGCCGTCGCCTCTGCCAATCAAGCCCGGCGCATGGAATCAGTTGAAGATCGAAGTGAACGAGCAGCACGCGACTCTGCATCTGAACGGGCAGCCGATCTGCGACACCGATATCGACGCATCCAACGACCGCGTTTTCGGCTTGTTTCATTTTGCTGACCAGACCGAAGCCCGAATCCGCAACCTGTCGATGCGTGGAAACTGGCCACTGACACTTCCTGAGCCCAGCGAACAGGAACTCGCTGACCCTCGGCCCGAGCAACTCGACGCGGATCTGGCGAAGCTTCAGGATGTGTTTACTCATGATTTTGCACACGACGGAGTTCCCGAGCGATTTTTCACTACCGGGAAGAATCAGCCAGCCGGAACTGTCGATGCTGGCCCAGACGGCCTGGCGATTCAACGTCCCGGCGGCAGTCCCTGGTGCGACACATTTGTTAACCTGCCGTTCTTGGTTCACGGTGATTTTGACATGGAGGTCGCCTTCACAGAATTCCATGCGATCGGCGATGAGCACGGCTGCATCATGCTGGTGGTCGAACTGGACGACGACAAGCGACGGCAGTGTCGTATCCTGCGGATTCGAGATGAACTTCAACGGCAGGAACTGCACTCGTCACTGTCAGAAATTCATCAGGATGGCGGTCGTTCGTTTTCTGCTCGTCCGCCAAAGAAGTCGGAAGCCGCCGCTGGCCGGCTG
>JANMEV010000143.1:0-4253 GCA_031377305.1 Planctomycetota bacterium
GCTTCTTTGGACGTTCGAGGATGCACATCGACCATGGTCAAGTAAGGCGTGTAATCGCGATCAATCGAGTTAACAGTGTCATAGATGGCCGTATGAACGATCGCCATGGCTCGCGCAGCCTTTGGAGGCGAGGTTTTGTCAGTACGCACAGCATCCAGAAGCATGTCGTTCCATTGCAGCACCATGTTGGACGTCAGCAGTTGGCGTTCTTCCAGATGCTCGCCTGCAACAATCGTGCTGACGTGAGACGAGGAACTGCCGTTGGCTTTGTGGCGACGAACGGCGTTTCGAGTTGATCGTGAGGGCAGCATTGTTATTGACCGCTTCCAGAGTGTTCCAGAGATTGATGGGTTCCAGACGGTTAATCTTACTACAAGGCATTGCCTCGATAACAGGAAAAACGTCAGCACATCGCGCTTTCAGGCCCAGTCAGATCGCCGCGGCGAGTGTCGATGTTGATCAATGTCATCAAGCCATAACATTCACTACGTTTACCAAGGCGAACGCAGCTCGAAACACAGTCGGCGGAGAAACTTCCCTGACGACAAAAAGGCTCGAACAAGGTCGATTAAGCCGTCGCATCCGTCGCGGATGTGGGCGTCACGATTGCTCGTACGATCACACGATGTCCGGCGACTCGAATCACTTCGACCGGGGAATCGTAGTCGATGTAGGCACCGTCGCTCACAACGTCCAGATACTTACCATCAAACACAGCTTTACCCGACGGTCGCAAAGCCGATGCGGTGGTGCCGATACTACCGACCGGAATCACGCCGGGAATAGTTGTTGCCGTCAGCAGCGCGGGGTTGAGGAACGGGCTATCACCACCGGCTGCGGCATATCCGGGCGGTGTCAAAATGAGCCGATTCAAAAACGGGATGGCAGGGAGAAACCGATTCAGAACGACGGCGACGGCGATCACTGTCACCATCGCGCCGGCGATTGAACCCAGGCTGCCCATCGACTCTTCAAAACTCTCGGTCGCGGTCATGCCGGAAAACGTATGGCTCGCCAGTACCAGCGAAGCAAGGGTCAGTAGAATCCCGGAGACACCAAACACACCAAAGCCTGGGATCACAAAAATCTCCAGAGCCAACAATGCGATTCCAAGAATGAACAGAACAAGTTCCAGTGTTCCAGCCGTGCCGCCCAGAAAGCGACTCCAGAAGAACAGCGAAAAGAAAACGGCTGCGAGAATTGCAAAGAACCCCGTTGGCATGTGCAGTTCAATGTAAAGGCAGATGATGCCCAGCGTGATCATGAAGAATCCGCCGACGCTGGAATTCAGAATCACGAGCAACGTATCAACCCACGTTTGTTGAGCAGGCACAAGCTTGACGCTTTCCGCAATTCCCAGGCGATTCCTCACTTCATCAAAGTCGTGACACGGAGAATCCGCCAGTCCCAATTCGTGGGCTCGTTCTCCATTCACCGTCAGCAGAATTCCCGCGCGGCTTTCAGGAACCATTGGCCCCTTGACCCACTCGTCACTTGCAGCCTGAATATCAGCGTCAGACATGTATGTTGTGCGTCCATCCGCTTTGTTTGTCGCTTGAAACACTTCGAGATCTTTGTCGATCATCGCCTGCAGCAGGGCTGGTGGGCGATTTTTGCGTTTGGCCAACGTTGCCGCAAACTGAAGGAACGGGCTGACGATCTTTTCCGGAGCCCGTTCAAATTGCCCACCGGGCTCAGTCAGTGCAATCACGCCGATGTCGCCAATCTGGGCTTCCGGATGCATGATGATCTTGTCGCAACCGAAGGCAATCAGAGCACCACCGCTCCAGGCACCTTTGGGAATCCACGCGACGGTTGTGATTTTTGCCGGGTCAAGTTCGGAGATTGCCATCGCCACATGTTCGGCAACGTCCTTACTTCCGCCCGGTGAATCTATGTGGAAGATCAGCGTATTCGCGCCATCGGCAACCGCGTTTCGCATCTCTCGTTCAACAAATTCGCCGAGTATTTCATCGATGACACCATCAACGGCGATCACTCGAGGCGTCACATCGGCCTGGCCAGCACGCTGTTGACGCATGGCTTCCAGCGGGAGGTTGAACGCAGCAGCAACTTCCGCGCGGTTCTTCACTGTTTTGGCTACCAGGAAGCCGGCGCGTTCGCAATCCAGGCCGTTGAAGAGGCCTGTCGCGCCGGGATCTTTGATCGTCTCTGTTTTTGAAATAACCAAGTTCTGATTTTGAAGCTGTCGAAGTTCGTCGGGAGTCAGAAACCTTTGTTGTGCCACCCCCGCAGCATCCTCAACGGTGACTCGCATCAATCCCGCAGACGAGTCCATCATCGCCATTGCGACGCCGCGGGACAATCGCACGTTTCGGCGACGATCAATAATGCTCAGCACAAAGCTCTGTTCCTCGGCGGGAACGAATTCACCACGGCCAATGTTGCCCAGACTGGCATCCGGATGCATAACGATTTCGTGGCAAGCAAGTGCGAGAATCGACCGAGTGCCATCAACTGTTTTGGGAAGCCAGGCGACTGTTCGGACTCGGCTAATCTGGGCGGATGTCAGGAATCGAGCCACATCGCTGACTTGTCCGAATCGGCTTGATCCGGGCTCAATCTCCAGAACCAGCACAGCCTCGCGATCTTCCCGCGTTGCCTGAGACTGCAGTTCCAGCGCGAGGTTGTTCAGTTCGCTGACCATCCGGTCGTCGATGGGGCTAGTCACGGTCAGGAAGCGACCAAGAGGACGCCTTTCGGAATTCGATGACGCTTCCTCAGCAATTCCACGCGTTCCGAACAGACTCACGCCCGCCAGCAGCATTGCAGCCAGAGGAATGCGTCCCATTTTAGTACCCCCCAAAGTCAGCCAGAACCATTGCGACGCCATTGATCCGACTCTTCCGTTTTTACTCATTGCCAAATCTCAGAGTATTGTAGCGTCGAATCCGCCGGTAGGCCAAATCGTCGGGTCATTCGTTTCGTTGCAAAAAAACCTGGCAACAGAATCGAGCAAAACGAGTGGGCCGTCGAAATGGATCACAGCAAAACACGAATCCATGGGTTTTGGCACATTGAACAATGTTTGCCATCCAATTGCAGAGCATAGGCATGCTCAGTGTGCGGGGAAAAAGTCTTCCCAATGTTTGATCTGGCCGAACGGTGGTTCGGCGATTGCTTTGCGGCGAGCGTATTCGGCTCGCCCCTTCTTCGTGCCACGTTTGCGGGCCATCTTTTCCTTCACGCTCAGCCCCGCTGGAATGCGTCCTTTCGGAGCGGGAGCGACTCGTTCGTTATGCTTCAAACGACCGACCTTCAGAAGCCCGGATTCCCGACACAATCGCAGGACTTCCACAAACAAATACGGAAACTCCGCAAGATGCCGGCGACGATATTCACTGATCGTGCGGAAGTCAGGAATTTTGTCCCCCACGATGACGCGGAAGGTCACGTCCGCTTCGCATCGCGCCACCATTTTCGGCAATGAAAACACGCCACTACAGTAGGTGTACAACAGCAGCACGAGCATCGTCCGTGGATGCGGTATTTAGTGACCTGCCATGCAGGATGCCGGCTTGCCACCCTTCTCGCTGTCATACTCTTCCATGATCGGTGACAGATCCAGCTGCTATGAAACATCCATCAGGAAGTAAACCAACTGACCATTCGGCAGCGAGTCCTGCGGCGATGGCGGAAACAGCCAACTCTGATCCGGATTCCATTCCCGAAACGTTCGACTCATCCTTGACCTCGACTCCATGTCGCGCGAAAAATCGCTGTCGAAAGCTGCCGAAAATCAAACGCAACAAGAGCGGGAGAGATGTTTAGCGCATCGGCTCAGTAATTTTCAGGTCGGACGAGGTATCGGGACAGACTCCTAGCCGTTGGCAGGGTTTACAAAAAATGCGCCCGAGTGGATTCGAACCACTGACCTACCGCTTAGAAGGCGGTTGCTCTATCCAACTGAGCTACGGGCGCTTGAGCAATTAAAATGCTGGTTATTTGACAGGCTGAACGTAATAAAGAACAATCGTTTTTCGGGGCAGAACACCTGAAGAACACCTTTTTGCCTATCTTATCAGCGGGGCCGGGATGTCTTCATCGACACCAAAGCCGGATAAACCATATCCGGATTTTCCACTTTTTCCACACGCGCGGGGCAAATGGGCAGCGAAAATCGGAGGGAAGCTCTATTACTTTGGAAGGTGGGAAGATCCGTTCGCAGCCTTGCAAGACTACAAGGATCGTGTTGACGGAATCAAGGCTGGTCGAGATCCTCGGAAAGTGCC
>JANMEV010000103.1:0-17886 GCA_031377305.1 Planctomycetota bacterium
CACTCACTACGCCCTCACCTCGCTCGTCGCGAAGTCAAAGCCCGGTGTTCGTCGACTTATGGGTGTGCGCAACCCTGGTTGGAATTCACTGCTTGTCGCAGTCCTTATTCGGTTATCGCGAATCGAGCCGCATAGTGCCAGACTTTTTTCAGATCGTCGTTCGAGTACCTTCCGGATGCCGCCGCTATGCCTATGATTGCTGGTGTGATCCAGCCGTCAACGGCGACGGTATCAGCCAAATCCACAGTCGTCTGGCCACGATAGTCTGGGTATTGACGTATTGTGTCGACCGAGACACGGAATCCAGAGTGCCATTCCAAACGAACCGGCAATTTCATCGCATCGAGTTCAACGTGCGTTCCGTGAAAACAATGGTCAAGGACCAGTGCTTCGACGTCCCGTGACAGACACACCGGGCCATGCACGTGCGCCTCGATGTAGCGATCAAGCTCGTCGCAGTTATCCGATTCGCATGCATCAATCAGTCCCATGTGTGACGCATTTCCAAAATGAATCGGTTCGAAAAAGCTGTCCGGGTAGCAGAACGTGGTCCGTGGTAGAACGTGAGAAGCCAGTCGGAAATGCGAGGAACCGAATCGTGGAGATCCGCCCACAGATCGCCGTCGGTGATTGAGCGCTCCGTACTTCGGTCGCCGGGACGGTGACTCGATGTCATACGCGCCCGAGAATATACGACTCTCCCAACGCCAGCGAGAACCACCCTCGAATGCGCTCAAGCCCCCGTTGCTGGTCCGGGTTTCGAACTGGGATCGCAGCACCCCGTCTGTTGCCAGAACCTGAAGCAACGATAAATCGCCGACCTTGCGGTCCGGATGGAAGTTCACGGTTACCCGAAACGAAGGATCGAGCGCCGGTCCAAACGCAAGACTGCCAACGGCGGACAGAGCATTCGATTCTGCCGATTCAGGAAGCGGCGTCCACATAGAGAATCTTTTCAGTCTTGAGCCGACGAACATGTCTTAGACAGAAATCCGGAATTAGATAGAACTGCTCTATCTGCACTTCATTGTCCGGATTCTGCCTCATCTGGATTCAGTGGGCAAGTTTCTTTGAATGCCACCGTGGGAACATGAAGAAATGCCGAGTGATTCTGCAGGGACTTTGGCAACGGTTCGCCGGGGTTGGACTGAGCATCGCAAAGGAAACCCCGGTGCCCCAGCTACTTCTGAAAGCCTGAACCGACCACTAGTCCTCAACCACGCGCCGGGGCTTCACTCACTAAAGTCGCTCCAACCCCGGCCACCTCGCCGATTGGTACTCTTGCGATTCGCTGCGGAGCAGCGGCGTTTTGATAGCCTGAGGCTTTAGCCTCAGGTCACGGTGCCCTACAACACACCAAGCTGCGGAGCAGCGACGTTTTGTGGCCGACGTGAATGAATCTCAATTGTCCCGGACCCAATGACAAGACAAGTCGACACGGGCCACCACGACGATTCAATAAAACAATCTCATCCATCGCCCAGCCCAGCGTTTACGTCCCTCCTTCGGAGCTTGAGGTTTGCGTGTGTTCAGGACGCTCGGGCTGAAGCCCGAGGCTATCAGAACGGCGGGGTGGCACTGACGACCAGTGACTGTGACTGTGTGCCACTGGCTTTGCCAGTGTCCTGTACGTGTGTTTGCAAATGCAGGAAGTGGTTTTTATTTCTCATGGACGGGTCAGCGGAGCGGAGCTGCCGAGGTATGGGAAGAGTCTAGTGCATTGAAGCAATGCCCACCGGGCTGGCATAGCCAGTGGCACACAAGCGGTGTTGACGAGGTCAGGATGACTCGGGTACGTTGAGACATAGTCTCGAGACTTTGAAGTATCCCGTCGGCTGGGTGGCACGGACGCCCAGTGACTGTGATTGTGTGCCATTGGCTTTGCCCAATAGGTGTTATGCCACTTGTAAATCGCGTTTCCAGTTCCTGGAAGCAAATCGCCGTGACGTCCTCTGGCTTTCCCCGTAAAATTCACAGTGCTTTGCATGTCACGCTGGAGATGCCGATGATTTCAGAAACAACTCGCTCAGTAATTGAGCGAGCGAAAACTGTTTACAACACCCATAAAGCCGAGTGGGAAGAGTCTCGTTTGGGTGAATTTGTGTCAATTGAAACCGAGTCTGGAGAGTGGTTCTTCGCCGAATCGTTCGAAGCTGCAGTACGCGCAGCACGGTCAAGGTTTCCTGAACGCGTTTCTCGCACGATCAGGATTGGGCATGGCACGACGCTCTTCATCGGACGCATGGAATCATGATGGGGCATGTCGATGAGAAGCAGCGCGCTCTGATTGCAGTGAGGCCCGCTGCACCAGCGGGGGAGAGGTTCGCTCAATGCTGGGCATGGATAGATACCGCATTTTAATGGATCATTGGTTCTGCCGAAAAGCGTCGTCGATGAATTGCAGTTGCCGATGGAGTCTTCTGCCGAAGCGGTCCTGGCTGACGGAAGCACAGTGGCAATGGAAACATACGGTTGCCAGGTTGAATGGTTCGGTCGCAATTACGACACACAAGTTGTCACAAACGAAGGCGAGTATGCTCTACTGGGGACCATTCTGCTCACCGGTCGGCGACTTGAGATCGATTATGGCAGCGGCACTGTCAACATTCACTGATGTTCCGACATACCAATTGCGGTAACCGGTGGGGCCGCGATTGACTGTGCATTTGGGTGCAGTCGCGGATTCGGTAGGCCGGACCGAACGGAGTGAGTTCCGGCAATTTGAGCGTGCCGGAACTCGCGTTGCTCGGTCCGGCCTACTTCCAGTCCCCTGATTCTTCGTGAGCCGAATAATCAGAGGATTGACATCCCCCGCTCGCCGAAGACAGACATCGTTCTCTACCGCGGGCAGAATATCCTATGGAGCGAGATGGCTGCTTTGGTGCTTAAAGTAGCCGTCTCGCTCCGCCGAGACGAGCCTTAAAGTGGCGCCATGCAACTCCTCCGCAAATCTCCACCAGGAAGACGCGGGCAACGGGCGGCTGTTAGATGAGATCGCCGCTGATGAAGGCTCATCTCGGCGGAGCGAGATGGCTGCTTTTTGCTTGAACAGCCTCGGCGGAGGTTACTGCCAGTACTCTTCTGACAGTTGCTGCAAAAGCTTGAGGCTTGGGCGGGGGGTGCCGTTGGGGTTGACGAGTGCGGTGGAGAGACCTTCGGAAGGTTGCTCGTCCCAGTTGGTGCAGTAGATACTGACGACTCGCTCTTTCGACAGGCACATGAGGATCGTCTTCTGCAGCCACGCTGCCTGGCTCTTCTGTTCGGTTCCGGCGGGGCCGTCGCAGGCGTCGGGCATTGTGAGCATGACGTTGATCGGCATCTGCAGCAGAGACCACTGATCGAGAACCTGCGATAGACTTAGGACATCTCGGTTCAACGTCGGCCGGGACAGACTGCTGACTCGAATGTCCAGGTTGATTTCCGCCAGGCGAATTCCGCAGCGACGCAGAGTGTCGATAAACTGCATGGGCGAAAGGCGGTTCTTCGTCTGGCTGAGGTATTCGCCCCACGGCTGGACGACTCGCAGACTGATCTGAGTATGCTCATCAACCTGACGAGCGGCTTCCACAGTGCGAGCAACAAGATTCAGTCGTTGCTCTTCGTCCAGTTCTGCAACGCCGCCCAGATTGGCACCGGTAACGACTTCCCACTGACGGATTCGGCCGACGTAACGACCGACGACAGTTTCGACAAAGTCCGCCGTAAAGCTCTGCAGGTTGACCAGATCGCCGGTCCAGCTTCTTAGCCATGACGGAAGTGTATCCGTCGACAAGTCCACCAGCGGCCCGCCCATGATGTACAACTTGCGTTCCTGAGCCCACGCGACCAGCGAGTCGAGACGACTCCAGTTGTATTCGCCGTCGTCGTGTTCGAGGGAATCCCAGCGAGTATCCACCTGAACGGCGTTGAAGGCCGAGCAGAACTCATCTGGATTTGCAGGGACTTCCGTCAAATGGCATCCCAGGAAAACCGGCAGATGCGACGAGCGGTTTCGGCGATACCCGATTCGCTGTTCCACGTACTGCTGGCAAAGCATGTCCGTGGCCCGTGATGAAAGATCCATCGACAGCAACGCCGCCGCGCAGGATGTTTCGGGGGCTTCGGTTTTCAGAACGGCGGCACGAAAGGAACGATGTGCCTCAACGACCAACTGTTCAAGTTCAGGAGAAATCTGAAGTCCCGCACCGTTCCATGCGTAAAACTGATTTCTCAGGCGAGACAACTGGCCTCGAGCCAGCTCCACCTCAAGACTGTAGGGCTGAAGTTGCTCACGAAGGCTGGTCGTATGAACAACGCGGCGGCTTCCATCAAATCCGGGCCACAGAAGCCGCATCTGCCCGCTTTCGGCCTGGCTGCGTTCGCACTTTAGAATGTTGCCACTCAGGACAGCTCGCGCAGGGATGACTCGCCCGTCATACATCAGAAAGTCGATCAACGACAAATCTGAGGCACTCGAAAGCAGGTCCGGGCGTTCAACGCGAAACTGAATTACCCCCATGGAACTCCCCGAACCCATTCCCTGCAAATCAAAAGATGTGAGTTGTGTCTGTTCGCCGCAGTCTAGGCATAGAGTGGTTCATTGTTCAAATGCTGGATGACCTGTAGACTTCACTACTTTGACAATCACAGCAAGTTCGCTGGGAAACGAGTGTCGGCCCCTGGCAAACCCGCCATTTGCATAGCATCCCAAGCCTACCAGCGACGATGGGCTCGGGTCTCATCACATTTTTCGATCACGAAACGTTCCCCCATGACGTCGGTTGTTCTACAGAGTTCAATTCCGGGAATTCTCGCTCGCCGAGGCAAGGTTCGCGATGTCTACGATTTTGGCGATCGCCTGCTGTTCGTCGCTTCCGACCGGATCAGCGCCTACGACCACATTCTTGCCAACGGAATTCCTTGCAAGGGCGAAGTGCTTACGCGAGTCAGCCGATTCTGGTTCGACAAGCTGCATGTGAAACACCATTTTCTGACGAGTGATCTGACGACGCTGCCGCTTCCACCGGAAACCGATCTGGCATCGCTGGCTCCCAGAAGTATGGTGGTTACGAAAACCAGCGTGGTTCCAGTGGAATGCGTCGTGCGAGGCTACCTAGCAGGATCCGGATGGAAGGAATATCAACGTTCGGGAACCGTGTGTGGTATCTCGCTGCCAAAAGGCCTGAAGGAAAGCAGCCGGCTTCCCGAGCCGATTTTCACTCCCGCGACCAAGGCAGAAACGGGTCATGACGAAAACATCAGCTTTGAGCAAATGTGTTCGATCGTCGGCGATGATCTGTCTCATCGGCTGCGTGAGTTGAGTCTTCAGGTTTATCAGGAAGGCTGCGAACACGCGAAAACGAAAGGCATCCTGATTGCCGATACCAAGTTTGAGTTCGGTACGAAGGGCGAAGACATCCTGCTGATCGATGAAGTGATGACTCCTGATAGTTCTCGCTTCTGGCCCGCGGATGACTACGAAGCTGGCCGAGGTCAGGCATCGTTCGATAAGCAGTTCGTTCGCGATTGGCTCGACCAATCTGGCTGGGACAAAAACAGCCCACCGCCCGTGCTTCCGGATTCTGTGGTGGAACGAACGTCAAAGCGTTACATCGAAGCGTTTGAACGGCTGACAGGGCTTCCGTTTTGATTTGAGGCGACGGCGTCTTGAAGGCTGTCGTAACGGATGTCGCAGGATCTAAAACGTTGACATCGTTCCTTGTTCCTTCTCCCCCGAAATCGGGGGAGAAGGTGGCCAACAGGCCGGATGAGGGGGCATCGCGTGAGTGAAGCGAGTCTTCAAGCACAGCTTCGGCAACCCTCAACCCAGATTCCCGGAAGCGTGCAGTCTTTGTCGCCCGAGTCGGCTCTGATCGTCGTCAATTCCAATTCCTGCCACGCCGATGGAAGAGATTCCGGCCGTCGTTTGGTAGTCTTCGTATGGAAAGTATGCGGCGATCGTACGGACCATGCGTCCGAGCCTTCGTTGCCACGAAGTTTTTGTCCGGAAATCTCAGAACGGGATAAGGTGATGACATCCTCCGTCGAACATCCATCTTCCGCTGTCTACGTGGGCAGCTTTGACCCGATGACGCTTGGTCACCTGGATATCATTCGTCGAGCCTCCCGAATTTTCGAACATGTCACCGTTGGTATCGGGATCAATCCCGACAAGAACACTCTGTTTTCTTCCGTGGATCGGCTGGCCATGTGCCAGGCTTCCGTCAGCGAACTTCCCAACGTTGATGTCCGGACTTTTGATGGGCTGGCGGTCGAATTTGTGCGACAGTGCGGCAGCCGAATTCTGCTTCGAGGCGTTCGCACGCTGACAGATATCGAGGCCGAATTTACCATGACACTGACAAACCGAGTGCTCGATCAGGAAATTGAATCGGTCTTCTTGATGTCGGCCGAAAGGTTTGCTCACATTTCCAGTTCGCTGATCAAGCAAATCGCAAAGATGGCCCGGGAAGATGTCCGGGCACGGTTGAAGGATTTTGTGCCGTTTCCAGTGATTGAACCGCTGATCAGGAAACTGCACATGCAGTAGAGACCTGCAAGGCACGAGTCGAGCGTGTCTCCGCCTCATGAAGCTTCGACGTACGATCACAGAATTTTGAACCCCTGAAGAAAGTTCGACAAGACAACAACCATGGTCAAGACCGCTTCAACGATGTTGAGCCTGGGAACACAGGCTCCAGATTTTTCTCTTCCCAACGTCGACGGTTCGACGGTTTCGCTCAGCCAGTTTGCCAGGAAGCCGCTGCTCGTCATTTTCATGTGCAATCATTGTCCTTTTGTTGTCCATATTCGTTCAGCACTGCAGCAGTTCGCGGCAGAGTATCAGGCAAAAGGACTTGCGATCGCAGGCATCAGCAGCAACGATGCAATTGCTTATCCTCAGGATGGACCGGACAAGATGAAGGTCGACGCAGCATCGGCAGGCTATACGTTTCCGTATCTTTTCGACGCCGATCAATCCGTGGCTAAAGCCTACAAGGCCGCCTGCACGCCTGACATCTTCCTGTTCGACGCGGACCATTCTCTGGTGTACCGCGGACAATTCGATTCAAGCCGCCCCAGTAACGGGTTGCCCGTGACGGGAGCCGATCTTCGGCTGGCTTGTGATGCGTTGCTTTCGGGAAGTCCCGTAACCTCGGAACAACGCCCGAGTATCGGCTGCAACATTAAGTGGAAAGCTGGCGCGGAGCCGGAATACTTCACAGGAATTTCTGCCGGGTAACTCTGCGACGATGACATCAATTCTCGCGTTCGATCGAGACGCCGGGAAATGTCGTGACCTGTTCATTTTCAGATCAAAATGTTCCCACTGCTTTGAAAACCTGAAAGAGACAATCGAATGGCATCAGAGATGTCGCTGGCACTTGGAAACCTGCATTCCCTTTTGCTGCAGTTGGCCGTTGCTGAAACCGATCTCGCAGAGGGACCTCGGGCGATCGGCGGCGCTGAAAAGCAGATGACGCAGGTGGAGCAGCAAATTGAGCAGCAGAAGCTAACGATCAAAGCGAATCGCAAAACGGCGGATGAACTGAATCTGAAGTTGAAATCCAAAGAGGCCGATCTGGCAAAGCTGCAGGGACAGCTCAACACCGCGTCGTCCAATAAAGAGTACGACATTTTCAAGGGACAGATCGAAGCGGCAAAGACGACGCGTTCGGAAATGGAAGACACCGCCTTCGCCGCGATGGAAGAAATTGATGCAGCTCAGGCTCGGCTCAAGCAGCTTGAAGTCGACCTGCAGACTCGAAAGACGGCCCTTCAAACCGCGAAGACTGACTATGACGCCCGTCGTCCGGAACTCGAAGGCGCCATTGCGACGCTTCAGACTCAAATCACGGACGCGGAGAAAGTGATTCCGGGCGAAGGCAAAGCGAACTACCTGCGACTTCGCAAGGCTCACGGTGCAGCTGCACTTGCTGTCATGGAAGATGATTTCTGCCAGGCATGCGACACGCGAGTGACCAATCAGGACATGGTCCGGATCCGCATGAGCGAATTCATGTGCTGCCGCGGTTGTGGTCGCTATCTGTATTTCAAGTAGAGACAGAATCCGCCGTTAACAGATGCGGCGGATAATCAACCTGAACCAGATACAAGCCATTAGGAACGGCCGTCATTCCGGCTTTGGTTCTATCCTGAGATGCGACAACCCGGGCCATGTATTCCGGCGGCTGTTTGCCTCGACCAATATCCGTCAGCGTGCCAACGATGGCTCGCACCATGTTGTAAAGAAAACCGTCGGCCATCACTTCGAAAACGATGAACGGCCGGTCAACGTAGCCATGCGGACGGCCGTACATCGGTAGCCACTGATGGTCCGCCAACCACGGCTGCCAACCGCCGATTCGCTGGATCGACGCATCCATGATCGTCCTCACGCTGGTCATCTTGTTTGGAAACTTTGTTTCGAAACAGCGAAAGTCATGAGTCCCCAGCAGATGCTGAGCCGCCTGCGACATCGCATCTGAATTCAGATGATAGGGCGACCGCTGGACATAGTTTCTCAGAAATGGCGGACACACGTCACCGTCGTGGATGACATACCGATATCGTTTTCGAACGGCAGAGAATGTCGAATGAAACGACTCGGCCACTTCAATCGCTGAGACAATCGTGATGTCTTCTGGCAGCCCGGTCTGAAGTGCTCGGCGGACGTTGCCAATCGGAATACGGCTTGCGGTTCGAAAGTTCGCAGCCTGCCCCAAAGCATGCACGCCCGCATCGGTGCGACCGGCACAGTACACACGACGCTGCTCACCCGTCATCTCCAGCACCGCCGATTCGACACATTCCTGAACCGACAGCCCGTTCGGTTGAACCTGCCATCCTCGATAGGACGTACCATCGTAGGCGATCGTCAGCATGATGTTGCGAGTGGGAACCGGAAGTCCAGGTTCCTCACTCGGCGCGACATCACCCTCGTCGTCCACGTTGTCTGAGGGATCAGCCATGTCTGTTCGCTTTTCGGTTCGAACCTGCGAAGTGTTCCGCGAGAAACATCATTCGCAGTAGTGCAATGCGATCAAACAATAAGCCGTCACCAGATTCGGATCGCCTTCATACCAGCGGTCTGCAGGGTTGACCCAGCTTCCGTTCTTCTGCTGCAGCTCGGCGAGCCTAGTCGTCAGATCCTTCTTCCAGACATGCTTGACTCCCTTGTCGTCCTGAAACTCGTCGCTGCCCAGAACCGACATCGTTTTGGCCATCGTCTGATAGTAGTAGAACAATCCCTGCTGGCCCATGTTGGGGTTCTCAGTGAGCGTGTAATGTTTCTGCAGCCATTCAGTCGCCGCCTTGACTCGCTGATCGTCTTTGCTCAGACCGGCGTAAATCATACTCTTCAAGCCTGCATAGGTGATGCTGCCGTAAGACTTGTGGCCACCGTTTTCAGTTTGGCCCGCCTTTGATTCACCACCCTTGGCAGGAGTGTAAATGAATCCGCCGTCGTTGATCTTTCCTGCAAAGGGCAGCACGTTGTGCTTCGACTCAAGATTCTGAGCCCGCGACACAAACACCAGCGCCTTTTGCATTGCCGGATCATCAGAGGACACGCCCGCCTGCTTCAACGCTTCGATCAGAAACTGAGTGTTCGACATGTCGGGGCGCTGTTTGCTGTCATATCCGCCACCGCCAAAGGCTCCGTCAGTTGTTTCGATGCCTTCGCCTTCGTCCCACTGAAGTCCTCGAAGAAACTGCTCAGCCTTCTTGATCGCGTCGGTGTACTTGCCGTCCTTGCTGGCTTCCGTCAAAGCGAGAATTGAGATGCAAGTCTCGTAGTTCTGATGACGACTTTCCGGGGCATGAATCCCCCCGGAAGCTTGCTGCTTTGAAATAAGAAACTCCAATCCCTTCTTCACCTGCGCGTCATTTGTTGTCTTTCCTGACATCAGCAGCGATGTCGTCACCAGCCCGGTAATGCCCACAGCGTCCGAACTCGTCCACGATCCGTCAGCACTTTGAGTGACCTCAAGGAACTGAGTCGCCTTCGTACGCATTTCGTCTATCGATTGCCCCATTGCGTTCACTGAAAGGCACGCGAGGAGCACACTGCACACTGAAGTCTTAAAGATTGTTCTCATAGAGATTCTATCCGTCGAAGGAGTTGTCGATTTGATTTGGCACGGCGGAAAGTTTGGCAAGCCTGAAGGAATTCCCGCCAGGGTCGCTCAGCGGGAAACAACTGAGCGGGCTTGGGAAATGCTCTCCGAGTCTTGCGACACTGCCTCTTGCCAAACTCGCAATCGGCGTGCCGCTCACAGAACATGGGAACCAGCACATCTCGATCACCACCAGTTTACTGTGATTGAGGATGTTCTCCAGCCACCACGCGACTGATTCAGCATCACTGACAAACTTCTCTTTACGTTGAGCCATTTAGCATTGAATCCACAGCGTCACGTCGTGGCATCGCCGACTGGGCACCTGCGCGGGTCGTTGCGAGCGCTCCGGCGGCAGACGCAAAACGGGCGGCTTTCAATATGGGCTGGCCCTCCGCAATTGCCACTCCCAGTGCCGCAGCAAATGCATCGCCCGCGGCTGTTGTGTCGACTGCATTCACTTGAAAGGTCGGCAGGTGCTCGCACGACGCCGGACCCTCGCACACAACAACGCCATTTTCCCCAAGCGTGATGATGCTGCAAGCGGGGCCCATGACATGAATCTGTTGCGCAGCTGCGATCGCATCCTGCCGCGAAACGATTTTACTGCCGGTCAGTGCTTCCGCTTCCGTCTCGTTGGGACACAGCACGTCACATTGGAGAATCTCCCCCGGTACTTCCGCTAACGCCGGTGCTGGATCAACGATGATCTTCAGACCATGTTTCTTTCCCAAACTCATGGCCATTAGAACGGCGGTAAGCGGAATCTCAAACTGCACGAGGAGCATATCAGTTCCGACAAAAGCATCCTCCGCGGCCAGCACATCGTCCGGCGACACGTCGCCGTTTGCACCGGGAATGACGGTGATCGAATTCTGTGCGCTGGACTCGACACCGATGACTGCGAGTCCACTGGAGATTCCGGACGTTTGCAACACGTGGCTCACATCAATGTTCTCCTGCCGCAGACCTTCCAGCAGTGTTAAGCCAAAGTGATCGTCTCCTACTCGTCCAACCATCATCACATCAGCGTTCAAGCGAGCGGCACCGACCGCTTGATTGGCTCCCTTTCCACCGGGGAATTGCTGGAACTCTTGCCCCATCACCGTCTCACCAGGGCGAGGAAGTCGTTCAGTCCGATACACGAGGTCCATATTGATCGAACCAACAACAACAATCCGAGGACGACGCATGATCATTTTCCAGCAAAGCTCAATTGCTCGGGCTTATCAAAGCCCATTGCCAAATTTCAACAGATTCGCGACTGCCAAACATTCCGACCGGCAGTCTCACGACTTCTACATCATCCGGCAACCGCGTCAACAAACCGAGTGTGCTCGACTTCAACGCAGGATGCGATATGCGCGGGATGCGATACGTCGGTCGCTGCAACCGTCACATAGCCGCAGTGGTCTGCTGCCGAGCATTTTCCCATACGGAACTCGTTTGCCATCGGGGCATCTCAGTCTGCGTTGGTTGAAACAATACCGATTGGACTCCACAATTCAGCCTGCGAGTGGGAATGCCAACCGTGCGTCCTGCGCGATCCTGTTTGGTCGCGGCCGGTGGCGTTCCGAGCAAAAATCTGGAGCTGATATGAGAACGATGGCGAAGTGGATCCTGGCGGCCGCCCCAATGATGATGGCGTCAGTCGTTGCAGACGACGTTTTTTTGACGGTGGAAGAAGCCGGGCCTGACTATGCAATTCAAGGCGAGTATGCTGGCGAACTCAAGCACGATGGCAACGCCATGAAGCTGGGCATGCAAGTGATTGCGTTGGGTGATCACAAGTTTGACGCGGTGGCCTATCCCGGTGGCTTACCCGGCGACGGTTGGGTTGGCGGCGAGAAATTTCCAGCGAGCGGAAGCACAAAGGATGGCGAAACAAAGATCGTCGCCGACGAACACGGCTATGCGATCATCAAAGACGGAGAAGCACTTCTTTATTCAAAGAGTGGCGAAAAGACCGGCACGCTGAAAAAGGCAGGACGCAAAAGCTCTACTCTGGGAGCCAAACCACCGGAGGCCGCTTTGGTCCTGTTTGATGGCAAATCGGCCGATCAGTTTCAGGGCGGAAAACTCATCATGACCGATCTACTTGCAGCTGACTGCGAAACGAAGGAAAAATTTGGCGACCATACGCTGCACATCGAATTCCGCACGCCATTCCGACCGGCGGCTCGTGGCCAGGAACGTGGAAACAGCGGCGTTTACATTCAGGGACGTTACGAATGTCAGGTTCTGGATTCATTCGGCCTTGAAGGCGAAAACAACGAGTGCGGAGGAATCTATTCCATCGCAAAGCCAAAAGTGAATGCCTGCTTCCCGCCGCTCACATGGCAGACTTATGACATGGAATTCACTGCTCCTCGCTACGAAAACGGCAAGAAGGTCAAGAATGGCCGAGTCACAATTCGCCAGAACGGAATTCTGATTCATGATGACCTTGAGCTTACTCACGGAACGCCGGGCAAGAATCCGGAGGCCGACGGCCCGGATGTAATCTACCTGCAGGGACATGGAAACCCTGTTGTGTATCGCAACATCTGGGTTGTCAAAAAGTAGGCCAGCGTCAAGCAAGCATTGTTGTTGCACAAAAAAGGGGGCTTGGCATTTCAATTTTGCCAAGCCCCTTTTGCGTTTTCGTTGTTCTTCAACAGCCGATTTTTCAGCACTACCTTCGCAAGGCTCGTGGCTTTGAAAGAATCTCATTCAGGATCATGGCCTGACGAACGCCTGCCGGAGTCTTCAGCGTCTTAAGGAGATCTTCGGCAGCTTTCGATCCGGTATCCGAGGCCGACATTTCGACGGGCTGGCTGGACTGCGATCCCAGGTGACTTTTCACTCGCTCGTCGATGTCATTCTTGACAAAGTTCTCAACGTCGCGATTGATGTGAGACCGCACATGATCGCCGATGTACGACTCCACATGCTCAGCCACACCCGAACCAGCCCGCTTGGCTTTCTGCGACTTTGCCGTCTGCTGTGAATCGGACGAAGTCGTCGTTCGCTGCGGTTTCGGCTTTTGTCGATTTGCTGGCTGCTGAACAGGTCGCTGAGGCTGCGGACGCGGAGGCTGAGGACGTTGAGGTGCCGTTTGTGATCCGGAATTCACTCCCGTTAGAAAGGCCTCAATCTCAGATTGACCTCGGTCCTGCGGCGTTGGATTCAACGGCTTCGCCCCATCGTTCTTCGCAAAAGATTGCTTTAACGATGAAATGATCCCCGACACGACGGCAATGAAAACGATAAACGGCACAATTGCGTCGATGAAGTTTTTCAACGATCTCTCCAAAATCAAAAGTGCCGAACTACTAACCACCACGGTTTCCACCGGACGGCTCAGTCCCGACGTTGACGTCGTCAGCGTCTGTTTTCAATCGCCCCGGCAAACGCTTCACAGGTTTTTTTAGACGAGCCTTCGCCAGACGTTCTTCCAGTTCCTGCTTCACATGCCGTCTCTGCAGATAGCCCCGCAAACAGGCAAACAGCACGACAACCAGAAAGACGGTAATGCGACTGTCCATAAACGCACGTCCTGCGCGAGGAACAATGTCCTTTGTCGACCAAACAACTCTTTAACACCGGCCAGTAGCCTACCAGAGTCACTTAAGGAAGGCCACTTGCCCGTCAAAGACAGCGTTTCGCGATGCTGTCAATCGTTCAGGAACGAGCAAATGTAATCCGTGATCTGTGTCACCTTAAGGCTAAACGACGAATTGCCTGGAACATTAAACGCTTGCCCGCCTTTGATTTCGTGCCACTGGGTTTCACCGGCAAGGCAATATGTCAATGCCCCTGACTGAATCTCCATGATTTCGGCTTTGCCAGTGTTAAATTTGTAGTCGCCGGGCAGCATGATTCCGAGCGTCTTTGTGGTGCCGTCAGCAAACTCCACAGTACGACTGGTGACCCTGCCGTCGAAGTAGATATTGGCTGCCTTCACGAGATTGATTGATTCAAACTTGCTCATCGAATTCCTCAGGATCCCTCAAAAATTGGCGGTTGAACTGGGCGGATGGTAAGTGCAGACAGGGCCCCGGGTCCAGACATCTGCCCTCCAATTTAACACTGCCCAAAGGGTTCTACTTCGCCGTTTGCGAATGTGGCTCGCGGATCGGCACCGATTGACAACGAACGGTGACGGCATCAACATCTGCACCGCAGATCAGCAACTTCACGTCTTTACATTTTAAACCCCATGCTCCCAGAGCCTCCGCCTCAACAACTCGCTAACGTCACGCTCGTTCGCGAGCAGCGCACACGAGTCCGCGATCTCGCTGGTTTTCGCAAGTCGCATCAGGTCCCGACGGAAGTGAACGACCATACGAACAGCTTCGTGGGACGAATTGCCGCTGAGGATATCATTCAGGATCTCGATGCGAGGTTTGCTGACTTTCGCAAGCTGCTGAAGTTCAAGCGCGTTGACTTGCAGGTGACAGAACCCGAAGGCGGCGTTGGATTGATTTCGACGCCATGGTTCGATTATCAGATCAGTGCTCAGCTGGCTCCTGATGATCCCAGTGAGATCCTGTGGCGACGTCAGGTCGCGGAGTTTCGAGCTCCGAAGGAATTGTTTTCGTCAGCGTTCTCAACAGTTTTTGGAAATCTGTTCGATACAGTCGAGCTGCTGCCTACGGCTCTGATCGACATTGCTGAAGTGATCGATCAGATCGAAGACAAAGGCCTCAGCAACATCACGCTGGAGTATGATCGCAGTGCGACATGGTGCCATATCAATCTGGAAGGCGTCGCCGGTCAAATGCAGTTGACGCCGGACCGAGTCTCGCTCGTTGTCGCTCAGGCGCAATCGCCGACGCGGCTGCTTGAGGCCTTCTTTCACGCCAGATCTCAGTTTTCCGGGATCGACTGTCTCTGAGCTGCAGCGACCGAGCGGCTACCCGAGGTCAGATTCAACGTTCGGTGCCTTCGTCGCTCGGCCTCAGCAGCCACATCTGGTGAGAACGCGTCACGTCCGGTTCGCCCCGGGAATCCAGGCCATTGAGCAATCCCCGTTGGCATATCATCCGTCAGCCGTCGGCGCGACGGAGCGATGTATTTAACGCTGGTCGGATTATCGAAAACTGACCGTCGTCCCCAAAGTATGGCTCGCCCGTCGCAATAGAGCTGACTCCATGCCGGATGAGACTGCAGAAACTCAACCGCGGCCGGATCGGCGATTCGATCCATCAGCACAAGATTCGGATTTCCAAACTCAAGGACTCGATTCGAATCCACTTCCCCCGAATCCGCTCCGCGATGACGTCGCGACATGTCAGCACCAAACAAAAGGTCGAAGTTCATATCGACGACTGTTTGCGGGTAGCACGTATCGTAGCGACCATCAAATCCCACCGTCGTGCTTGGCGCCAACGCGGCAAGGGCGTACTGAGCCCAGTCGAAGGTCACAACCACGCGGCCGTTGATGTTCGCCTCAGCCATGAACTCGACAACATCAACCGGATACTTGCTGCGATCAACTCCGAACGTGGCAAATGTGTAGCCAAGCAGGCCTACCAACACAACGGCCACCACGCCTATCTCCACCTTCAGCCAGCGGCAGGCACTCGATGGAAGTTCTTCCTGAGTTCCCAGTGTTGGCCGCCATTCGACAAGGCGATGCCAAATCGATATCAGGTGCTGCGGCATCCAGAAACCAAAAGCCATCGCAAAAAACGCGAGGTGCCGAACATGTGCCAACGTTTGAACAGCGATCAATCCAAGGACGACAACTTCCACCCAGTCACGACGTTGACGAGTCAGCCACAGGCTTGAAAGCGTAAGCACCGTGAGCACCAAGAACGGTACGGCAGTGACTCCACCGTCAAAAATGTTCGCCCATTCCGAGACCTCTGGCCGCGGCTGACTCAGCGAAACCAGCATCCAATAAGGCAGTTCGTAGCCGTACGGATTCACAAAAACTGAAAGAATTCCGAACACTCCGATCGCCCCAAAGTGTAGCACCGTCCGAAGCGACGCAGCCTTAAGCCGGCACCACAACTCCACAGCGCGAAGCCCCAGCAGCGCGAGCATCACGCAGAGACCGGCGGCAAATCCACCGTGCGAATTCGTCCAGACGGTCATCACCGGAATGCACATCCACAGCCAACGAAACTCGACTCTATTCTCGGACCAGCTTCGAAACGCTCGTTCAAATGCCAGCAGCATGAGCCCGAAAAAGATAAAGCTAAAAAGCTGAGGCCTCGCCAGCCAGAATTCACTCAGTCCCCACGCGACAGGTATCATCGCTGCAACGGCCGCCATAAGAGGAACTCGTCGTCCGGTTGCCGTGCAAACCATCGCACAAAGCAGCCACAAACCGGCGATGCACTTGAAGATCATTAAACCCAGACCACCAAACGTCCGCTGGCCAATTGCAACCGCCAGTTCGAATACGTTCTCGTGATTGACCCACGGTTGATCGGGCGTTGAGTACGTGTGAGTGGCCGTGCGAGGCATCTGGCCGGCATGCAGCCAGTCTTCACCGTATTGAATATGCCCCCACAGATCCGGTTCTACAGAACGCCACGCAAGCAGGTTGGCCGCGACAAGCGTCAGCAGCAGCACAATTCCGCGAGGCAGCCAGGCTGGAGTTTCTACGGTTTCCGTTTTCGACATGACACCACTCACAGCGTGACCATTGACATCCGGGAACGTCAGCCCAACCAACATTCCGTCGCCATCAACATCGGTATGCCGCGTCCCTGACGAGTTCAACCTAGCTCAGCCCACGCGGCAGGAGGCTACGGGTTTCCAGGACTCCAGGATGTGAAGCGGCATCGTGCCGACACAATCAGCACAATCGGAACATTTTGAAGCAGGGAACATGCGGCTCGGAGCCGATCGTTCGCGAATCGCTCGCTGAGGGCATTTGCCTTACGACCTCGACTTGATTGGACTTCGAGGCAATCTGAGTCATCATACTCGCCTGTTTCGTCAGTTCGTCAAAGATTTCCGAGGTGCTCTATGCGTCGCCAAACCTTCTCCACTGCGCTGTGCTGCATTGGCCTGATTCTGACACAAAGCGTCTCAATGGCCGATGATGCGGATGGCTTCAAGGCATTGTTGAACGGAACAGATCTGTCCGGCTGGGTGCTGGTGAATACGCCGGCGGACACATGGCAGATTCAGGACGGAATGCTTGTCTGTTCCGGAAAGCCGATCGGCGAAATTCGAACAGAGAAGATGTATCAAAACTTCATTTTGGAAGTCGAATGGCGACACATGGTCCCCGGCGGAAATGCCGGCATCTTTGTCTGGGCTGACGACATCACAGCGAAAGGCGTCCCATTTCATCGAAGTATTGAAGTGCAGGTTCTGGAAAATGCGTACGGCCAATCACAGCACCATACAACTCACGGCGACATCTTCCCAATCCACGGGGCAGTGATGACGCCGATCAATGGACGAGATGGCAGCCGGGCTTTTCCAACAGAAGAGAGATCTCTGCCAAGTCCACAGTGGAATCACTACCGCATCGAATGCAACGATGGAACCGTGGCACTCTCCGTCAATCACAAGCTCGTGACCCAGGGCAAGGATGCAAGTCCTCGCAAAGGCTACATCTGCCTGGAATCGGAAGGCGGCGTTGTGCACTATCGAAATCTGCGAATCAAGGAGCTTCCGGAAACAGAGATCGCCGCTAATCAGGCGGCCGTGGCAAACCGAGGCTTTGTCAGTCTCTATTCAGGACTGGATGTTCGCGGCTGGACGATAGCCGCAAGCGACAAATCGTCCTGGCGCACAAACGACTGGGTGCTTTCGTTCAGCCCAGACAAGAAATCTGCGT
>JANMEV010000190.1:0-4418 GCA_031377305.1 Planctomycetota bacterium
CATCGGAATCAGAAACAGTGCCAACGCCAAGAAGAACGCCTTGTGTTTTCTTCGCAGCAGACGCGGAAAACCGGTTGCAAAGAAGTCCCAGACTTTCCACAACGACTGCGGCGGCGATCGATAGAGACAATTATGTCCCTGAGCAACAAGGTCATTCAGATACTGCTCAAGCCGAGCTCCCCATTCGCGTGACTGAACCAGCGACAGGTCATAGCAGATCGAACGATACAACTTCGAAAGATTGGCGACATCGCTGCTGCCCCAGTTCTTCTGCCGAGTGCTCTTCAACCGCGCCACCAGCGATTCGTAGGTCTGCCAGTCATTGCGACGATCGCGAATAAATCGTTCACGATTCACGGCGAACCTCCTCAGTTGACGCTGCCGACACAGTGGATGCATCCAGGACGGTTGACGCACCGGGCACAGACGACGGACTCGACACTGTGAGGCTGTCCGGCAGCAGCCCGAAGCCGTCGGTGGCTTCTCCCAAATCGTCAGCCAACCTGCGTCGTGGCTCCTTCGGGACTTTCGCGACTCGTTGACCGCCAGCAGGCGGTGTCGGAGATGCTGTCGTTCCGGATGGGTCCTCGGAGAATGTCTTCAGGACTCGCAGAATAAACAACGTATGTCGAAATCCCTGCGTTCTGAAGAACGTGTGAGGGTTCCGGGGATCTGGAGCCGGATCCTGGTAGCCGAGCCGCTGTCGCAACGCTTCACTCAACGGGCGAGCAATCTCTTCACGTCGCGCTTCGGAGATGATTCGATCCGATTCAAACAGACGTTCGATCACAGCCAGAGTTCGCTCGGGAACGCTGAATCGCCGCGGGCATTCAGCTCGCAGCAGCGGCTCGATGTTCGTCGTAAGTCCACCTGCCCGGCTGATCCATTCACGCCGTTCGTCGATGACCATGGTGTCAAAAACAAGATCACCCAGACGCTGCATTCGCCTCGTCATCAGCATCGAGATCAACCCAACGGTATAGAAGAAGGGAAGAGCATCGGCGGTGCGAAGAAAGTTGCGACCGATCGCGCTGGTGAGATCAATCGGTGTTCCGTTTGTTCTAACGACTCGCAGCCCCGCACTTTTCTTGCCCGGAGTTTGCCCGTTCATCATCGTTTCAAACAGGCTGCCGTAGAACCAGTCCAGCAGGAACCAGCCAATTAGCAGAAAGCCTTCGACAAACCCGTCAGCAACCTCGCCAAAGACCCCGAGGATCGAAACCGCAACAGCCAGAGCCGCAAGGATACCAAGCTTCAGCAATGCGTCGATCAGCCACGCATACGCGCGAGTTCCAGGCCCCGCAATGACAAACTGAAAGTCGACTCCTTCCGGAGTTTCCACCACGACTCGGGTGTCGACTTTTCGTTTGAAGGTTTCGTTCATTTTCGGAGGAACGATGGTTGACTGCAGCAGCCGTTCGCAAAACGAACAAGCGTGCCTGACGGGGGGATCCAATGCAAGCCCAACGATGACAGAAACTATGCCGCATTGCAAGTCGAGCAAAGGTAGTCTGGTCGCGTGTCTGCATTCCGTTCAGTTCAGCCGGCGTCACATCCTTTTCCGTCGCCGGGCTCACAATTGGCTGCAACTACACGGCGCCCGCTTTGGTGCAGCGCTAAATTCCAGTCGCCCCTTTGCCGAAACGGACTTCGCTTCTTGCTGCCTGACCGACGATCTTCCCGGCCATCAGGCGACGAAGGACGCGAAGTTCCAGAACCGTTTCTGACTTGACCGCGTCATTTTTGCAACACCGCTTCATTCCAGGATTGTCCGCCGGAACACGCACGCGATCAGTTTTTCCCGGTTCTCTGCATCCATAGATCGGATGAGAACGCACTGCGGCAGATCAGCAAATGAGGCTGTCCAGCGAGGCCTTCTGACAATTCAGCGCGACACTGTATTTAGTTTCCGCTGCTTCAACTGCTGGTCTTCGGGCTGCCGAAAAGTGTTCGCTTCACGCCAGTAAAAATCCACTTCAGGAATCCCACCGAATAGCCAACAACGTACAGCACTGTGAACGATGTAAGGACTCCGCCCATCAGAGCGCCAAACTTCCAATTGGCGATGGCGAAAACTGTTGTGGAACTTTCAGTGGTTGAGCTGAGGAATTTATTGGCTTTGCCAACAATGTTTTCCAGACTGGCTGGTGAAACATTCACTTCAATCAATTGATCACCGACACCGTAGATCTGCAGGAACCCTTCTCCATCGACGTGAACGTCTTTGTTGGTGGTCCGACCGAATTCACGTTGCCTCTCGGTTCGGCCCGCGCGTTCTCTGTGCGAGATTTCTCTCACTTGATCGACATGCTGAATCCTGAATGGAACGACGAAAAACGCGCACGTTCGGGTCGTACAACGAACCGATCCTTCTCTTCGTTCGAAGGTTATCCAACTCGCCGGAGCCATCATCGTCACGCCACCGGGGAAGACAACACAGATCAGAAACACGATCAAATGCTGCACCAACATCCCACCAAGTGTCGGACGATCTCTGTGCGCTTGCATTCCTGTCATCTCATCCGTTCCCGAGTTCGTATTGATCGAATAGTTCAACGGCTTTCAGTTTGAACCCCGAAAGCAGGTTGTCAACCAGGGTATCCTAAAAGTCTTCTGGAGCCGATTCCATCGTGCTTCCGTCAATTCCGTTTCCTCTGGCAAGCCGCAGAACACAGCGTGTTCTGGCAGGTTCGCAACATGGGAACGCACTCGGTTCGCGTGGGCATCACGACAGCCGAGACGGCACGTGGGATCATTGAAATTTGCCATTTCAATAGGCATAAAGCTTCGCAGCGGGTATGCTCACTGTACTCCTGCGCCCAATCCCCCACCTCATTTCGATGCACTGGCCGATAGTGAATAATCGCCAGCAAAACATAGCGCCCGGTTTTCAGATCCTGCTGTTAATTGCAGCGGCAATGGTCACACGGTCGGCCGCGAATGCTCAGACGCCTGAGGGTAACGCTGACGTTGAGCGATTCTTCGCTGACAAGATTGAGCCGCTGCTGCGCGCACATTGTCTGGAGTGTCATTCGCATGCGGCGGAACAAATGGGCGGCGGTCTGACGCTTGATTCTCGGAACGGCTGGGAGGAAGGCGGTGGGCGTGGTCCGGCGATTGTGCCTGGCAACCCGGACGAGAGTTTGCTCATCAAGGCTGTTCGCCATGAAGATGCGGATCTCAAAATGCCGCCTGACGAAAAGCTCACGGCTGCGGATATCGAACTGGTCGTCGAATGGATTCGGCGAGGTGCGTTTGATCCCAGAAAACAAATTCCTCCGCCTGAAGCCACTGGCGATCCGCTGCACTGGTGGTCTTTGCGACCGCTGAAACGTCCGGATGTTCCGGGCCTCGCGGACGATGCGCCGGGAACGAATCCAATCGATGCCTACGTGTTCGATCGACTCCGACAGCAGCAGTTGACTCCCGTCCCGCAAGCAGATCGGCGGACGTTGATTCGTCGCTTGTATTTTGATCTTCACGGACTGCCGCCTGAACCCAATGCGGTGATGACGTTCGTTTCGGATCCCGATCCGATGGCTTATGAAAAGCTGGTAGATCGACTGCTGGCTTCTGAACGGTACGGCGAACGCTGGGCTCGTCATTGGCTGGATACGGTCCACTTTGCCGATTCGCATGGTTGCGAACATGACGTGTTTCGTCCGAACGCGTGGCGATATCGAGACTACGTGATCTCAAGTTTCAATGGCGACACGCATTGGGATCGATTTATTCGTGAACAACTGGCAGCGGACCGCTTCTATCCGGACGACTCTGGTCTGATCGCGGCGTTGGGGTTTGTGGCGGCGGGACCGCTGGAATTGAGCCGTGCAAGCACCGCGCCAGTGACGTTTGACTATCTTGATCGAGACGACATGGTCGGGCAAACGATGTCGGCGTTCGCGAGCACCACGGCGAATTGTGCTCGCTGCCACAATCACAAATTTGACCCGATCACTCAGGTCGATTACTACTCACTGCAGGCCGTTTTTGCGGGCACGGGGAAAGGCGATGTTGAGTTCGATAGTGACCCGGCCGTCGCGAGCCAACGGAGGCGATGGAAAGCACTGCTGACTGCGGCGGACACAAACGATCGAGTCGTCCTGCTGGCCCCGGAATATCAGGAGTTCGTCGATCAATGGGAACAAAAATTTGTCAGCGATCCGGTGACCTGGGAAACGCTTTTGCCCGCCACATTTGTGTCTTCCGGCGGTGCAACGTTAAAGCGGCTGGATGACAGTTCGCTGCTGGCTTCGGATGTCCGTCCTGATGTCGACACTTACACCGTTACCGCGCCGACGATTTTGAAAAAGCTGACGGCACTTCGGCTGGAAGTGCTGACCGATGACAGTCTGCCAATGCGCGGGCCCGGGCGGCAGGACAACGGCAACCTGCATCTGACAGAGTTTGAAGCGTCT
>JANMEV010000114.1:0-8075 GCA_031377305.1 Planctomycetota bacterium
GGCAGCCGACAGGCGTACAAAGTTTTCCACCTGAACCGTTAATTCCATCAAAGATTCAGACTTGTCTCTGTCGTTCGTGTCTGCGATGCTCATGCCGTGGCCTCCTTGCCTTGATGTGATGGATCTTGTTAACACCCAAAGAATCGCAGAGAGGCCACATTCCTTAACATGCCAGTTTCAAAAACCACCGCGCGGAAGTCCGGTTGCCCCATGTCATACGCTTGAAGAACAGCGTTCCGTTGTTGTTGATCAGGTTCGTCGGGTTGGAACCCCATTGAATACCATTTTGTCGGCTCTGCTGGATGTTCATGATGTCTTTGACCAAGACAGTTCCGACTGAGGTTCCATCGGTCTTCCACCGTTCGCGACCAAGACCAACTCTTGGGTTGTCAGTGGCGTAGACGGCGGTAAAGAACAGCGTTGAACCGACGGCGGTTAGCGACGTTGGATCGCCGCCCCAACCCGGACCTTCACCAATCTCCTTCAGCAGGAATGGTGGAGAGGTTGGCGTGCTGCGACACCAAATTTCGCCGTTCGCGGTGAAGTAGAGCTTTCCTCCAGCACCCGTTAACTGGTCAAGCCAGTTGACATCCAGATTTGCGACCAGTGATGTTCCTGCCGTCGCTCCATCCGACTGCCAGATCTCCGTGCCGTTAACGCCATCGTCAGCGATGAAGTACAGCAGCCCATTAACGTTGATGAGTTGGCTCGGATTAGACGATGCGGCTCCCGAGCGAACGTCTTTGACCAGGACCGTGCCAAATGCGGTGCCGTCGGTCTTCCAAAGTTCCCGGCCGTTGATGCCGTCATCGGCAAAGAAGTACGCTGTAGAGCCATTGACGAGGAATCGGCTGTTTTGTTGGGTCATGCTGCTGTTGGGGCCAGCGGCTATATCTTTCAGTCGAATGGTTCCTGCTGCCGTGCCGTTGCTGGTCCAAAGTTCATGTCCGTCGGAACTGTTCGCAGTGAAGATCAGTTTGCCATTCAGA
Organism: Planctomycetota bacterium; assembly: GCA_031377305.1. Lineage (GTDB taxonomy): Bacteria > Planctomycetota > Planctomycetia > Planctomycetales > Planctomycetaceae > SXXK01. The sequence goes on from JANMEV010000114.1 coordinate 990, forward strand.
TTCGTCAGCCCCGATGGGAAAGCATTCCCTGCCTGCGCCATCGCTTCACTTACCATCACGGTGCCCGCTTCCGTACCATTGCTCTTCCAGAGTTGAACGCCAAATGTCGAGTCGTTGGCGGAAAAGAAGAGCGTCCCGTTGACGTTCGTCATTTGAGTAATGCTTGAGGAACTTTCGAAATGCGAACTGACATCCTTCACTTTTACAGGGCCAGTTCCGTTTGTGTTGACTTTCCAGAGTTCTTCGCCCCTTGCGTTATCGTTGGCAATGTTGGCGAGGAAGAACGCATTGTTACCCGCTTGGACGAAGATGCGCGGCGATGAGTTGAGCGTGCCTCGGAAAATGTCGCTGACGGCCGCGGTGTTTGCGACGAGATCATATCGCCAGAGTTCTTTGCCGGTCACACCATTGCTGGCTGCGAAGACTAGCGCTCCGTTGACATTTGTGAGTTGCTCGGGCAATGAGCTTTCGGAGCCGGGCCTCAGTTCCTGATAGACGTTGGTACCGGCCGCTGTTCCATCACTCTTCCAGACTTCGACCCCTGTTTCGTTCGTCGTCGCTGCGAAGTAAAGTGCCCAGTCGACGTTGGTCAGATTGCGAGGCGAAAAGTTTGATGTCGTCCCGCTGTGGCCAACTCGAACGGTGCCTTCCGCCGTGCCGTTGGTCTTCCAGATCTCTGTCCCTGAGTCCGCGTGATAGGTTGTAAAGTAGATGTCTCCACCGACCACCGTCAGATTCCGGGGAATGCCTTTGTAGAAACAACCACGACGCTGATCGTGCGGATGTCTCAAGAAAACACGGCCTAAACTGGGGATTTCTGCGGTCTCGGTGAGTCTGTGTTCACCGAATTTATGAGAAACTTTGCGCCGTCTTTATGGCTTGCAGTGCAACCTTGATGAAATCGAACTCGATTCGCTTGAGTTGACCATGCCCCGGTAACGGATAATACAGGAGAGACTTTGCGCATCGCCGAATCTGCGGTTGCAGAGCGGGGGAACCGCATCATCTGGGGCGAATTCGGCATCTGGCCGAACGGGGCATTCATCGGCTCCGAGCCCGTCAGCTAACCTCGCAGGCGTTCGAGAAACTCCAGTGTTGACCGTTCAAGGGTCAGTTTAACGCAAGCAAAAATCGAGAATCATTCGTGACCAGCCCAGGCGAGCGATGCATGTCCTCGCTTCATCCTGATGAGTAGCACTGATGACGCAGGCAGAAGGCTCAATGAGCAAGAATTCCAGTGGTGGCCATCACTATATTTGGCCGTTGATCATGTGTTTGTGCGGAGTCGACTACTTCAGCACGCTGGGATATCAGCCAAGTATCGCGTTCGAAGGCGCCGGGCTGCTTTCCCCCGTCGCGACTTTGATTCTGGTGCTCGTGACATTGCTGGGCGCGCTGCCGGTCTACTACTTCGTGGCAGGAAAGACTCCGGATGGAGTTGGCTCGGTGGGGATGATCGAGCACTTGTTTCGCGGGTGGGGTGGCAAGATCGTCGTGTTGATACTTGTCGGATTTGCCGCGACAGACTTCGTGGTGACAAAGACGCTGTCAGCCGCGGACGCCGCTGCTCACCTGATTGGAAATCCACTGTATGTGAGCTCTGTTCCCGAGTGGATGCAGGGGCAGATATTCGTGACGATGTTTCTTCTCGTACTGCTTGCGGGTCTGTTCCTCAAGGGATACGACGAAGTCGTTGGCGTGGCAACGTTTTTAGTGATCGCCTATCTGTCGCTGAGCCTCATTGTGATCGGTGCTGGACTGTATCGGCTTTGGATCTCGCCTGAGTTGTTGCAGCAGTGGTCAAAGGCGGTGATGGCGGGGCAGTATCATATTGCTCACGCCCCGATCAGTGGCACCGGGATTTGGGTGGCGGTGGGATTGTCGGCTTTGATCTTTCCAAAGCTCGCTCTCGGGATGTCTGGTTTTGAGACCGGCGTTTTGCATATCCATCTTGTGAAAGGAACGCACGAGGATCCTGCCAACGAAGAACGTCGAATCGCGAATACTCGCAAACTGTTGATCGTGGCGGCGCTGATCATGACCGTGTTTCTGCTCGGGTCGTCGTTGGTGACGGGCACCGGGACTTTGATTCCCGTCGAAGAGTTTCATGTCCAGAAGGATGAACTGGGACATGTGATGGTTGACGATGCCGGACGAGAACTCAAAGGTCGAGCGGTCGACCGGGCGTTGGCGTTTCTTGCTCACGGCGAAAGCCCGGTTCCACTGTGTCCGTTCTTTGGTCCGATCTTCGGCACGATCTATGACATCAGCACGATTCTGATTTTATGGTTCGCCGGTGCATCTGCGATGGCCGGTTTACTCAATATGGTTCCCCGCTATCTTCCTCGTTACGGCATGGCCCCGGAATGGGCATCGGCCTATCGTCCGCTGGTCGTCGCTTTCCTCGTCATTAACCTGATCGTAACTCTGATCTTCAAAGCGGACGTCGCTGCTCAAGGCGGGGCGTATGCGACCGGAGTTCTGGTGCTTATGACCAGCGCGTGCATTGGATCGCTGGTGCAGATGTGGCGCGCGCCGCACCGAACTTTCGGAAGCCGTGTCGTGCTCGCCTATTTTGCTTTCGTGACGCTCGTGTTCGTCTACACAACGGCGGCCAATGTTTGGGAACGCCCGGACGGAGTCAAAATCGCGAGTTGCTTCATCTTTGCGACCCTGTTTATCGCAGGCATTTCGCGATACAAGCGAGCCTTTGAGATTCGCTTCGACGGTTTCCGATTTGGTGACCCGGCAGATGAAATGATCTGGGTGGATATCGTCGAATCGGGAATGCCAATTCTGGTTCCTCACCGTCCAAGTAATCGCTCGCTGCCGGAGAAGGCAAAAGAGATTCGTCAGAATCACAGGCTGCCGGAAGACATGCCGATTGTGTTCGTCGAAATTGAAAAAGGCGACACCTCAGAGTTCCTCAATCGTCCAAAGCTCAGCTTTGTGCAGGATCAGGGGTTTCTGATCATTCGCGTGAGCGATGCAACGTCGATTAGTCATACGATTGCTGTGATCGCACGGGAGCTGAGCAGGAATTGCCCGTTGCGGACAGAGATTCTCTTCGGATGGTCCGAAGGTGGTCCGCTCAATCTGGCGATTGGCTTCGTTCTGTTCGGCGAAGGAAATGTGCCCACGATGGTTCGCGAGCTACTGCGGACGTCCGAGCACAACCGCCCACGGGTCGCCGTGGCCGAGTAAACTGCACTCACACCTCCGACAAGAGCCGCAAGGCGATAGCCGCGGGTGTTGATTGAATCCAAACCCGATGCGTCGGCGAGGGATCGTTGTTGAAACAACGCGGCAGATCTTATCCCTCACTGACGTTTCGGGTTGTGAAACCCATTAGATCTAAAAGCCTGCTAGCCGCGGGTGTTGTTCCGGTTTTTCAGCGTGGCACCCGCAGCTAGCGCTTTGCGGCTCACGAAGTCTCTTCCCACGATCGCCGTGCGGCTGGCCAGATCAACGAACCAAAGCGCCATCGAGAACAACTCGATGGCGTTTTGCATTTGCGGAATCGAGCTTGATCGTCACGGACCGCATTCGGGTCGACCCATTCGCGATTTCCACCCCATGGACGGCTGCATCTTTGCGCGTCCTTTGCGCGACCGCCTCCAGTTCTTACCCCCATTTTGCGCGGGCTATGTCACAATTGGGTCGATGTTCCAACGTGACCAATGCGGTGACGTGAAATCTCAACAGAGGTGTTTCGATGGACGTGTTTTTGGTCGTCATCACCGTTTTGTTTTTCGTTGTCAGTGGCCTCTTCGCTGCTGCCTGCGATCGACTGTGATCCGGTGAAGGGAGCCTTTCGATGAATGTGATGGACTGGGTTGCCGCGGTATTGGCCGTGCTGCTGTGTGGGTATCTGATCTTTGCCATGTTATGTCCGGAGCGATTCGCATGAACGCTGATGACTGGTTTCAATTGATGGTCTATTTGACTGTTTTGCTGTTGCTGGCCATTCCTCTTGGTCGGTGGATGGCGGTGATTCTTTTCGCGAAAGAGCACCGAATGCTGCGTTGGCAGACGTCGATCGAACGAGCATTCGCGAAAGTCTGTGGTTTCAATGCTGACGAACAGATGACATGGCGACGATATGCTGCAGCACTGTTGCTCTTCAACGCTCTGGGATTGATTGCGGTTTATGGACTGCAGCGAACTCAGCAGTGGCTGCCGATGAATGCTCGAGGTCTACGGCCGGTGAGCCCTGACCTGGCGTTCAACACGGCCGTGAGCTTTGCCACAAACACAAATTGGCAGGCCTACAGCGGTGAAAGCACGATGAGCGCGCTGACTCAGATGCTGGCACTGACGGTGCAGAATTTTCTTTCGGCGGCGACCGGGATCGCCGTGCTAATGGTTCTTATTCGAGGACTCATCGGCGGCCGAAGAGGATTGAATCGATCCGATCGTGGCGTGGGCGAAGTTCCCGCGGATGTCTCGCCGTCGACGAACGGGCTTGGCAGCTTCTGGGTCGATCTCATCCGAAGCACGGTATTCATTCTGCTGCCGCTGTCGATGCTTCTTGCGGTCGTACTGGTGTCGCAGGGCGTTGTCCAGACTCTTGACGATTCTCTGATTGTGCCGTTGCTGAATCCAACCACCGCGGCCGATGGCACTGCCGTCGATTCGCAGTCCATTCCGCTCGGCATGGCGGCATCGCAGGTCGCCATTAAACAGCTGGGGACAAACGGAGGCGGTTTCTACGGAGTCAACTCGGCTCATCCGCTTGAGAACCCAGCGCCGCTCAGCAATTTTCTGCAACTGCTTGCGATCCTTTTGATTCCGGCAGCACTGTGCGAGACGTTCGGTGTGCTGGTCGGCGATGTTCGTCAGGGACGCGTTCTACTGGCGGCGATGCTGTTGATTTTTGTGCCGTGTCTAGTTGTCGCGGAGGTTGCTGAGCACTCGGGGAATCCGGCGATCAATCAAATGATCGCACAAACCCAAACAGATGGTGTTGCGCCGACAGCGAGCATGGAAGGAAAGGAAGTCCGATTTGGAACAACGCAATCTGTTCTCTGGGCCGTCGCGACAACGGCGGCGTCGAATGGCAGCGTGAATTCCATGCACGACTCAATGACGCCACTTGGCGGCCTGATTCCGATGTGGCTGATGCAGGTTGGGGAAGTAATCTTCGGCGGTGTTGGCTGTGGACTTTACGGAATGATCATCTTTGCCATTGTCGCCGTGTTCATTGCGGGGCTGATGGTTGGACGCACTCCGGAATACATGGGCAAGAAGATTGAAGCTCGGGAGATGAAGCTCGCGGCACTGGTGATTCTGATTCCGTCGGCCTTTGTGCTGGCGGGAACTGCAGCAGCGGTCATGACTCAGGCTGGCAAGGTCGCGGTGTCGAATACGGGACCTCATGCATTCAGCCAGATCTTGTACGCCGTGTCATCGGCCGCGAACAACAACGGAAGCGCCTTCGCCGGGTTGGCGGTGAACTCGGTCTTCTACAACCTGCTTCTGGGAACGGCCATGTTGTTTTCACGCTACTGGCTGATCATTCCGGTGTTGGCGATCGCTGGGTCGCTCGGGAACAAAGGTCGAGTGCCAGTCACGGCGGGCACGTTGCCAACGCATACACCTCTCTTTGCTTTTCTGCTGGCTGGCATTGTCGTGCTTGTTGGAGCACTGACATTTTTGCCAGCTCTGGTTCTAGGGCCCGTGGCCGAGCATTTTTCGATGACTCGATAGAAGTGCTTCCCAGAACGCGTCAACGATTCCACTGAAACGGATCCTAAGTCATGTCGGTTCGCCAAACTAAACCACTCTTTGATTTTTCGATTGTCAAATCGGCCTGTGTCGAGTCGCTTCGAAAGCTGGATCCTCGAATTCAAATCAAGCGGCCCGTGATGCTGACGGTTTACGTCGGAAGCATCTACACGACAGCGCTGGCCATTCAGGCTGTGGCTGCCCCGAGCGGCGAATCACCAGCGTTCATCGCAGCCATCGCCGCTTGGCTTTGGTTTACCGTTCTGTTCGCCAACTTTGCGGAGGCAATGGCGGAGGGCCGAGGGAAAGCGCAGGCAGCGACGCTGCGTCAGGCACGGAAAGATGTGACGGCTCGCCGTATGTCCGCAACCGCCGTCAGAGGCAAACTAAATTCTGCAACGATTGCTGCTCTTCAAAAGGGTGAATGGAACACGCTCGCGGAACTTGAAAGCGTCCCCGCCTCGGCCCTGCGAAAGGGCGATGTGGTCCTGGTGCCCGGCGGTGAATTCATTCCAGCCGATGGCGAGGTCATCGAAGGCATCGCATCGGTGAATGAAAGTGCCATCACCGGTGAAAGCGCGCCGGTGATTCGCGAGAGCGGCGGAGATCGAAGCAGCGTGACAGGCGGAACTCAAGTGTTGTCTGACTGGCTGGTGATTCAGGTCTCAGCGAATCCGGGCGAAACGTTTCTGGATCGAATGATCTCACTGGTTGAAGGCGCCAAGCGACAGAAGACGCCGAACGAAATTGCGCTCGACATTCTGTTGTCGGCGATGACGCTGATCTTTCTGCTGGCTTGCGCGACGTTGATTCCATTTTCACGGTATGCGGTTGAGCTGTCAGGGCAAGGACAGCCCGTCAGTCTGGCTGTTGTTGTGGCTCTGCTGGTGTGTCTCATTCCAACCACGATTGGCGGACTGCTGTCGGCGATCGGTATTGCGGGAATGGATCGAATGATTCAGGCGAATGTCATCGCGACATCAGGACGGGCTGTCGAGGCTGCTGGAGACGTCGACGTTCTGTTGCTGGACAAGACCGGGACGATCACGCTTGGAAACCGACAGGCGGTTGAGTTCGTGCCGGCCGAAGGAGTCACCGTCGAACAACTGGCGGATGCAGCTCAGTTGTCGTCGCTGGCAGATGAAACTCCGGAAGGACGCAGCATCGTGATCCTGGCGAAGGAGCGATACGGACTGCGAGGTCGCGAGATGCAGTCTCCGAAAGCAACGTTCATTCCGTTCACAGCGCAGACTCGTATGAGCGGAGTGGACTTCGACGGTCGGCAGATTCGCAAGGGCGCAGCGGACGCTGTCGATGCCTGGGTCAAGGAACGCAACGGCGTGTTTCCTGTGTCTCTTC
>JANMEV010000234.1:0-2266 GCA_031377305.1 Planctomycetota bacterium
ACAGCCCCCTTCACCTCGGCCGTGACATCAATAATGGTGACAAGTTGATTCAGTTCAAGATCCGGTGCTTTCAGTTCCTGATCTGAGCTCTTCGCCAGAAACCCGACTTCCATGATGTTTCGTTCAGGCGTCGATAGTTTAAAGAGCGTATCGGAACCGACGTGATGATTCGTCAGCACAAGGCCACTGCTGGAGATAAACGAAGCTGAGCCCCCTACGTTGAACCGAACGCTGGACTTCATCAAATGGTCGGCCCATTCGGCGGATGGCTCAAAGCCGTAATTCTGCTTTAGCCATTCTCTCGGCAGATCATTGAACAGCCACATTCCTTCGTCACTGACTGCGTTTGACATGTTAAGCACCAACATTGTGACGACGCAGAATAGTCGATTAATCTTCATCGTTATGCACTCAAAGCTAATTTACACAAAACACGTTTGAGGAACCCGAATTCACTGCCAATCGACGGCGGTCGGACACATCGAAAGTGGTGAAAAGTCCGAGCGAATGATAGCCGTTTCGAAGCCACTCGAACACCGTCCGCCGCGACATTCGCGTACCTCAGAAGAACTGACGCCGAAGCCGGAACCAGTTCGAACATCACCCATGGCCGGCGCATTCCTTCGAAGCAGGAGCGTCCCGGCAACATGGCCGGCTCATGGTCTTAACCGTTGGTTGGTCATCCCCGTCCGAATCAGATTCGACGGGCAGGAATGGACACATTGTGGCGAAGTCGAGCTTTAACGACTGTCAGAACCACGAACAATGGCATTCCGCGTGGCTCAGTTCTGAGGCCTTTCGGCATCGGCGGTGGCTAACACGGCCTGGTCCGAATCTGGTCCAGTCGAGACACGCAACAACCTGGAAAGAATCACGACAACGGCAACGACATAGATCAACCCGATGCCTAAAAGTGGCCAAAGCAATTGTGGATATCGGTTGAACACGCTGTCAGAAAGCCACGATTGCGCCAAACAGAGCGGCGTCATGCCGATACCGGTGGCCAGCATGACCTGATAAACCGGGATGCGAGTAAATCCGGCCGCATACGACAGCAGATCATTCGACGTTACGGGATTCAGCCTAAGCAACACAATCAGCCAGAACCCGCGTCTTTCCAGACACTCCTGCAGCCGTTCCATAGTTTCGCTTCCGGCGATTCGACCGAGCCACTTCAAACCGACCTCACGAGCGACAGCACAAGAAATCCCTGCGCCGAGGACATTACCGATGATCGCAAGAGCCCCACCGGTCCATGGACCAAAAATGAGGCCGCCGGGAGCATAAAGAAACAAGCCGGGAATCGGAGCGACAACAACTTCGATGGTGACGCAGATGACATAGAGCACGGGCGCCAGCATTCCAGCCTGATCGAAGAACAGCTTCAATCGCGAGACGCGTTCCTCGCCGCTCAGGTCGTGCCGAGTCATGTCATGGGCAATTCCGCCAGTGCTCCAGGAAACCACGAGCACGGTCAGCAACAGTGCCAACATAAGCCACGGCAGCAGACGCACGAAACGCTTCATGTGATTCACAGCGAGGTTATTGCCGGATATCGATTCCGGTGTTCGTTGCACCCAACAAACAAAATCATCAAACGAAGAAGAACGTTGAGGCGGCGGTTTTCTGAAGCAGACTGAGCCGTTCGTCCGTGGTCACAAAATCAATATTGTCACGAATCAAGCTGATCGATGCCGCATAGTTGTTGGGCTCCACGATCTGATACGGACTGTCACTCGCCCACATCAGACGGTCTGCTCCATACGCTTCGAACAAGCGTTTGATCATTGGCACAAGGTCGTGGTGCGGCGGTGACTTCCTGCCCAGTGCGTAGTACGCGGAAATCTTGACCTTTACCGTTTTGTGTGCCGACAGTTTGCAAAGTGTGTTCAAATCGGACTCGACGACTTTGCCACTCGTACCAATTCGTGCGAAGTGATCGACAACAACGGGAGTGTCAGGGTACTTAACACACAAGGCTTCCAGTTCACTAAGATTGTCTGGACCGATCAAACAGCACATCGACTGTCGGGTTTCGGCGGCCGTCTTCCACATCAATTGCATGCCGTCCGAGGTGTGCCAGCTCGGTTGATCCTGACGAGGCCCGATTCGAAAACCAGTGACTCCCGTCTTCAGCATTGACTTCATCAATTTGTCGACACCCGAAATGTTGTCATCAATCTGCCCGACAATTCGAAACCGGTCAGGGTACTTTCGCCACGTGTCGACCAGGTAAGAGTTGTCAAAGCCATGATGAGGATGATGC
>JANMEV010000235.1:0-5152 GCA_031377305.1 Planctomycetota bacterium
CGTCCACCAGCGAAGTAGAATGTGTGATGCAGGTTGCGCAAACTTCCGGCCCCGGGATTGGCAGAACGACTACTTCCCTTTTTCGGAGCCATTCCTAGTTTGCATTTGTCGGACAGCATCAATGGACAGAGCCACTCTGAAACCTGTGGACGCCCAATGGTAACCGTCGGCCGCAGTGGTGTGTGTGGTTGTGTCGGGGCTTTGGTACTGAAACGTCTCTGTTGCCGACATCATCAGGTTCGGCATTGGCAACGAATTCAACATGGAATTTGTAACGATCTCTGGTGAATGCCACTCCTCGGAACTTAGCCGTCGGGGCCGGGTGTTTGTGCAATACAGACTATGGGACGGCGTTGACCAGTTTCTGACGGACCGCATCGACCGACACAGCAACACGAAATCCCGTGTCAGGCCATCGATTGTCTGCAGGATAAGCATCACGACAAGCTGATCTGGCTTCAGCAGCAGAGTAGTGAAAGGCTCCTCCGCGAATCACTTTCCTGTTCTCAACTCCCAGATCACAGCGAGGATCCAGCGCGCCGGCCCCGGTCATGAGCTCATAGGTATTCGAACGCCACGAATCATGCACCCATTCCCAGGTATTGCCGTGCGTGTCATAGAGTCCAAAAGGATTCGCCTGCTTCTGCGATACCGTCTGTGGCAATTTGGTTTCATTGTTCTCAGAAAACCAGGCAACGTCCTTAAGGCGAGCTTCATCGTTACCACTGAAAAACAACGTCTCTGTTCCGGCTCGGCACGCGTATTCCCATTCGGCCTCCGTCGGCAATCGATATCCGCCCGCACCTATGAGGCTGATCATTTCGGGTGTTGTGTGATAGGCCGAGGCGAAGCCTTCATGGCTGCTGAGTTGGTCACAGAAGATTCCTGTATCCAGCCACGACACCAGTTCAACAGGAGCGTTCGATCGATCCGCATCACCGACTTTGTCCCCACCCTCTCCTCCGCGCTGATGGTGAGACGGATTCACTCCGATGACGATCTGATACTGCGACTGAGTGACCTCGGTGAGTCCCAGATAGAACGGTTTCGAAATCATAATCCGCTGCTGCGGTGCTTCCGAATCCGCTCGATCAGGCCGTTTCTCGTCATAGCTGGCCGTAAGTTGAGGCTTTGCCGCCTTGATTTCCTCTGGGCTGCTGCCAATCGTGAACTCGCCGGGCGGAATGAGTCGAAACTTCATATCGATGGAATTGGTCCACTCGACCGGAACTTTCAAATGCTCGGACCATGCCCGCTGCAGTTTGGACGCATAGTCAGAATCGAACGGAGCAATTCCAGGCTGAGCAGTGACCGTTGCAGTTGGAGGGGCGGCTTTGGCGGGACTTGAGTCGAGCGTCTGGTACTCAATATTTCGGAACTCAGCGGGCCCGAACCATGCATCAAACGCGACGTAGCCATCTCGATACGTGCGGTCTGTCACGTCAACTTCTTTCTTCCCGTTGATGAACAGCATAATCCGATCATCAATCGCGACCACGGCCATCGGAATGAACGTGCCTGCTTCAAGAAAGGTCGAAGACTTCTGTTCTCCAAGGAATACCCAGGGAGAACCGGACTTCTGCATGCCGCAGACGTTTCTGGTGGTCTGCGCCGAATCCTCAAACCACGCGGAGTACATGCCCACGCCTCCATCCGCCGGCTTTACAGAAGTATCCTGTTTCCTTCTAACGTTGAACCCTCCGCCTCGACTGTTGTTCTTTCTGATTTCCGCGCGAACGGCGATGTTTGATCCGGTGGTCTCCGGGAATGTCAGATAGTTCTGTTCCTCAAGCCGCAGGATACCGTCTTTCCATGACATCTTGTCTGGTGCATGCGCGTTCTTCTTGTCGACAGTGAGTGGCTTCCAGGCACCTGTGGCGACGTTGTCGAGATCCGATTCGGAAAGATCGTCCAGAATCTGGTACTCCATGTTCCGGAACTCTGCAGATCCTCTCCACGAAGTCAGAGACATGGAACCGGATGCATAGGTTGCATCCTGCACGTCGATGATTTTCTTACCGTCTGAAAACACAAGGAGCCGATCGTCGATCGCCGCAAATGCCAATGGAATGAAGTCTCCAACCGCATATACCTTTTCTGACTGAACCTCAGTCAACCTCTTCCAGGGTGCCCCGGTTTTGCCTAGACCGAATTGCCCCGCTCCATTCGCGTCGGTTGCCTCATACCATACATTGTAAATTCGCAAGTTTCCTCCTTCCGCCTTCGGATTGGGACTTTGCATGGTACGCAAATGCAATGACCCGGATTCTCCTTCCATCTTGCGGACCTCTCCGCGAACGATCATGTTTCGAGCGTGGATCTCGGGGAATGGAAAAACGCACTTGTTCAGTGAGAGAACTCCGTTCTTCCAAGCCATCTTGTCCGGGTCGGGCAGTACGGTGTCGTCCGTTACAAGAGGTTTCCACTGCCCCGTGGCAATCTTGTCAAGGTCCGTCAAGTTGACAGTACTTGAGGGCATCGTTTGAGTCGCTGATGCAAGCTCACGGATACGAATCGAGCGAAATGTGAGTTCGCCCGATTGCCAGTTCAAGAGAATGTATCCGCGGATTTTTGTTCCGATTTGTTCCTTGCCTGACAGAAGTTCCGATTTGTACTTTAGGTCTTTCCACCCCGGTTCCGTCGTGTCGTACTGAACGACCTTCTTGCCGTTAAGCCAATGCTCCACGGCGGAGCCCCGGCAGACGATCTTTGTCGTGTTCCAATCACCTACCGATTGCTCAGCATCCTCTGAGGGTGGAACGATTCCGTATAACGCTCCAGTTTTTTGCCATGCCTTATTTAGCTGCGGGTGCTTTGGGTCAATCAACTGGTATTCATTGCCAGCTCCCGTCATGGTGGCCGCCTCACGGTAGAAGATTCCGCCGTTCGCCCCCGCAGTAATTCGCCATTCCGCTTCAAGCTCGAAGTCGTCGTACTCTTCGCTTGAAACGGCTGAAGACCGGGCCTGTCCACGTTTCGAGATCAGCAGGCCGTTTTCCACTTGATATGGCCCAAGACTTGACCAGCGACTGACATCGGAACCATCAAACAGCGAGATCCAATCGGCCTTGTCAGTCACTTCCGTCTCCGGTTCAGCTAACACAGCAGGTTTGTGGTCGCTCGATGCAACCGACTCTGATGCTGGCTGAGCAACAGGGACACCATTCTCCAATCGGATATCAGTTGCTGTAATGCTCAGAACTTTTCGGCCGTCCTTTTCAATTGCAAAGGACTTCGGATCATGGACAACGGTATCCTCATGCTTCACGGAGAACGTATGCTCGCCCAGTGTCACCGTCACTGTGAGTGGCTCTCCGCCTTTTGACGGTGCCGAGATCGTATGCTCATTCCCGTCTACAACCAGGGTCAGTTCTCCACCCTGGCTCTTGAGCCATTCGTCATCCACATGGACCGCCAGAATCTGGTTGCCACTTTTCAGGTAGACGAGCACGTAGTACGTGACCGACAAAAACGTCAGCACGCCGACCAGCAAACTGAGCACGATCCACTGCTGGAACAAGCTGGGTTCCGGCATGGGCTGAAGTCGCCCTTTCTCATAGCGATACTTCCGCCGAGTCGCAGGTGTTTTGCTATAGGTATGCAAAGCCTCCCAGAGTCGCTTCGCATAAGTGTTGCCCGGCTTGAGTTTCAGGAACCGCTTGACCAGCGACTCAAGTCCGTCAATCTGCTGGCGACGTTCCATGTCCTTGATATCGGACAGCAACTGTTCCGCATCGGTCTCTCGCTTGTGAGCCTTCGCCAGCAGATCTTCCATCGCCTCCGTTCGTCTCAATGATGGCACATCCTCCAGCAACTGGATGCAGCCAAGGTAATCGAATTTCTCAAACATCTGCTGGCCTGTTTGAAGTAACGCAGCCAAGCCGGCAGGGCTCAGAGCCTTCGATTCGGCTCGTGCGATTGGCAGTGTTGCCCGAGCCCACTCACCGACCGCCTTTGCTCCCGGCGATTTTTCGGCAGCAAGCTTTTCCAGTTCCTGAATCGCGGCCGCATACTGCCCCTTCTTGAGCATGACTTCGACGTGAGCCTTTTGAATTTCGAAAGGTGCCTGTGACCGAGCGGTGTCGACCGGTGAGACCGTCGTTGTGGGGACAGCATTCTTCGGTAACTTCGCGATCGCCGTGATGACGTCTGCCATTGATGCGAATCTTTGTCCCGGTTCCTTCTTCAACATCTTCAAACAGATGTCGTCCACATCCTCGGAAAGTTCTTTCCGGATATGACTGGGGACAGGCGGATTGTCTCGCAGCACTTTCGCGAGCATCTCGGCAACTTTGCCTTCGAACGGCAAACGTGCTGTCAGAAGTTCGAATAGAATCACGCCCAATGAATAGATGTCGCTTTCAGGGCCAACTTTCGACTGTTCGCCCTTGACCTGTTCCGGAGCCATGTAGGCGGGCGTTCCAATCAACAATCCTTCCTGAGTGATTCGCGATTCGTTTGCATGGCCCGTGCGGCGAGCCAACCCGAAGTCGGTCACATGCGGTTTGAAGTCACTGTCGATAAGAATGTTGCCAGGCTTCAGATCGCGATGAACTACGCCTTTGTTGTGAGCATGTCCGACGGCTTCTGCGATGATGGTGATCATCTGCAAAATACTCTCCACCGACTGCTGCTTTCGTGATCCAATAAAACGCGACAGTGGAACGCCGTCAATATAATCCATCGTGATAAAGGCGGTCCCTTCGTGTTCGCCCGCATCGTAAACACTGCAAATATTCGGATGCTTCAGCCCGGCAGCGGCTTTGGCTTCACGAGTGAAGCGAGCCATGAATTCTTGATTACTGGTGCCTTCTGTCTTCGGAATCTTCAAGGCCACCTGGCGATCGAGGGTCGTATCGAGTGCCAAATAGACGCGTCCCATCGCTCCTTCACCCAGTGGTCGGAGTAACTGATAGCGGCCGAATCTTCTACTTTCGAATTCTGAAGCGGTATCGGACTCCAACGCACCCGGCCTGACCGTTTCACGGCCATCGGAAGGCCGCGGCTTCGGGCTGAGTTTTGTGGGTGCAAATGCAGGAGACGCGGCGTCCATCATCGCTTCGCCCGCAAAGTAGGACCGCAATCCGTCGGCCAGATCAGGGTAGGCTTCCAGCATCTTGTCTTTGCTGACGTTCTTTCCTGCATCTTTGCG
>JANMEV010000119.1:0-3229 GCA_031377305.1 Planctomycetota bacterium
GCGTTTGGATTTGCCGGCATCATGTGGTGGGGCGTTCGAAACGGTCTTCGAAATCACTTTGATGCCACGGTTGGAATCAAGCTGGATGATATCGCCGACGAGGCTCGTCAGGCGGATCGCCAGTTGCGACTGCTTCAGGAACGGATTCAGCGAATGTCGCTGGCTGATCGTTTCGGTGGTCAGCGTCCCGAGTCGGCTGAAGGTTGGAAATCATCAACCGCCGAGATGGTGGATCGCATCGGTGACTGCTCGCAGCGCATTGCGGAGCTGGAGGTATTGCAGCGTCGACAGACTCGCGTGGCTTCTCGCCGAATGCGATTGAGGATTCTGCGAGATCGCTTTCAGTCGGCTCAACAAGCTCTGACTTTGCAGCGTCAGGAATGGTGTCGGCTGCTGACTCAGATTGGGATGAGTGAAACGATTCTCATCGAACAGGCGTTCGACTGGTGGCGGCGGATTCAGGACGTTCGTGAGCTGTTGACTCAATGGCGAAACTCGGCACCGGAAGTCGAGGGCCTTCGTCGAATGTTCGAAGCGATGCGGCAGCGAGTCGAACAGTTGGGCAATCGCCTGACGAACGCGAAGAAAATGAACTTTGTCCGGCCGCTGGAAGTTTTGACAGCCTGGCAGTTACAGTTGAAGTCGCATGATCGTGACCGTTCTGAAAAGGAACGACTTGTCACAGACGCCGATGCTCGCCAGCGTGATGCCATTCATGCTCAGCATCAGATGGAAGCCGCGGAGTTGCGGCGCAACGCGATTCTGGCTCGCTCGGGAGTGACGACACGCGAAGAACTTGTGAAACAGCAGGAATGGGAGACGCGACGAAGTCAGCTCGAGACGCAGCTCAAGAAGGCTCACGAAGAACTCAATGATGTCGGATCAGCGGAACCTGAGCTGGCGATTGTGGAAGATGATCTGTTTCGCTTCGATCCGCCACGAGCGAAAGAGACAATCCAGATGCGTACGGCGGAGCTGACAGAAGTCGAACAGAAGCTCAACAGGAATCATGAAGAGTTGGGCAGCCTGAAGCAGGAGATTCGACTGCTGGAAGCCGGCCGAGATTCGCACGCTGACTTCTTCCAGAAATCCAGGGTCGCTTCTGAGATCTATCGAGCGACGGAAGAATGGTTCTCACTTCAAATTGAACACGACGCCGTGGTTCAACTGCGTCGGCGTTTCGAGCAGGAGAACATCTCGGGGACGCTGATCACGGCATCGAATTACATGCATCGCATGACCGCTGGGCGTTATCACCGTATCTGGGCTCCGTTGGGCGAGGATTTTCTTTGCATCGATGACGAGTACGGTCAGACGTTCCGAGTTGAACAGTTAAGCGGGGGAACTCGCGAACAGCTCTTCCTCGCCATCCGTTTTGCGCTTGTGCGGGAGTTCGCTAAGCGCGGTGTCGAATTGCCTCTGGTGATGGACGACCTGTTTGTGAACTTTGACCAGGAGCGAACGGAATCTGCGGCCGAGTGCCTGCTGGAAGTCGCCAGTGAAGGTCAGCAGGTTTTGTTCTTCACCTGTCACGAGCATATCGCTCAGTTGTTCCAGTCCAGGAAGATCGAACCGCTTTGGCTGCCCGGTCATAAGGTTGCGTACGATGCGATGAAGCCCGAATCCGCCGAGAGCGGAGATCACAACAATCACGCCGAAATGAACGGCGCGAGCTTTGTTGCGAATTCCGATGACCTGCTGGATGATCGGTTCGAAACATCCACCGACAGCGACGCGGCGAGTGCGATCTGAATTGGTTGAAACTCGCGAGCGGCGTTGGGCCGTTGGTGGCGACTAAGTGCGTCACTTTGGTGAACGCGGCCGAATGTGAAGTTTTGGTTCATTGCAACGGAACCGGCAGGAGATAGCAGGACGCGGCAAAACATTGCATGTCGTCTGCCGGCAGCAGAATCAAAACGTTCCGGAAAAACAAAGAGCCCGACACATACGAAGTATCGGGCTCTGCAAGTTCGCGGAGTGAATAAGCAGGACTACACCCAGTCTTCACTAACACGGCATTAGGGAACATGAGCCGGAACGCACTAGCGTCCAATGTCTCATGTTATTTGCATGCCTAAACCGGTTGCTATCGTCCAAACGCTGATCAGAACCTAGCGCTGCGCAGTTGGCGACGATCAATTAGCCTTCTTGTTCTTTCCCTTTTCTCCACGTTGTTTTGGCAGTTTTTCCTGCTGCTCGGGAGTCAGCACTTTCCTGAGTGCTTCGATGACCTTGCCGTTAAACTCGGTTTGAAGCTTCGAGTGTTCATTTAACTTCGTCTTCTGTTCGTCGGTCAGCTTCAGAGCTTCATCAATCGCGGCTTTTGCTTCCTTGCCTTTCTTTCCAGCTTCCTGATTCGCCTTGTTAACTTCCTTTTCCGCCTTCAACTGTTCCGCGGTCAGGATCGAGTTTCGTGCCGCATTCAACTCTTTGAGTTTGTCGGCAAACTCTTTATCAATGGCTGCTGTTTGCTCTTTCTGAGCGGCCGTAAGTTCCATCTTCCCAATCAATCGCTGCGTAGCAGACGGCGTTTTCTTCTCGCCATTCTTCTTCTTTTCTTTGGTTTCATCCGCCATA
This sequence comes from Planctomycetota bacterium, assembly GCA_031377305.1. Classification (GTDB taxonomy): domain Bacteria; phylum Planctomycetota; class Planctomycetia; order Planctomycetales; family Planctomycetaceae; genus SXXK01. Next base: position 2,578 of record JANMEV010000119.1, read on the forward strand.
ACGCTGGTCGTCAGAGACACCATCAGTCCCAGGCACAAAATCCGCTTCAATATCGTCATCGACATCACTCCCCAGCTTTGAATAGATCCTGAAAAGCTCAACAATTTACCACTGCGAAGTTCGATGCTTGTCTCTTGCTGAGTTATTTCAAAATTCCATGAGGATAGGATTGGAATTGGTGATTCAAAGGTTGTCTCTTGCGTCACGGTAAGCGTGGCTGGTTTCCATTTCATTAAACAGCAAGGGGAAAATGCAGAAGCGACAGTCCCGCGAGACTGTGTGGCACAGAACATCGATTCAAATGAACTGCCGCGCTGTGCGCCGGTCGGTCTCTAAGAACGCCTGCAGAATGCCAAAACATATTGGAGGGTTGCAGCACGCTGTTGAAGTCGTGAAACTTGACGCTCACAGGTTGCGGCAGGATCGAAGAGAACTTTGTGACGTCGCAGTCAAAGGGTTTGCAGGTAAACTGACTGGCTAGTTTGTGAATCAGGGCTCAGACGGGATTGTGATGTCTCAAAGGATTTTGATTGGCACGGATGAAGCTGGCTACGGTCCTAACCTTGGGCCTCTGACCGTCACGGCAACGGCATGGGAGATTCCCGCGGAGATCAATCCAGCTTCTCTTTGGGATGAGCTGCGAAAAGTGATC
>JANMEV010000271.1:0-9371 GCA_031377305.1 Planctomycetota bacterium
GGGATTCCCTGAGCATCTCGCCCGCAAGCAGGTGGTTTCCGATACTCAGGCCTATCGCCAGTTTGGAAATGCTGTCGTCCCCAAAGTTGCTCAGGCCATCGCCGAAAAAATCGCTGACGTGCTGTACTGGCATACCCTGCAGAAAGTTGGCGGTTTTCTGTAGGCCGAACGGAACGGTCTCAGGTCCGCTCGCTGAAGGAGCGACATGTTCCGTGCTGAGTCCATTCCAGTGGCACTGCGATAGAAAGACAATAAACAGAAAAATGAATTGCAGTCACGCGACTTGCCGCAGTTCATTTTCATGTCCGAGATTTCCCTGTCGGGCACTTCCTCCTTATGGATCAAAGGACGGATCGACCGGCAATCACAAAATCACGGAAGGAGCCGAAATCGGCGGAATGCTGTCGATGTACATCCGCTGCCAGAGTTCCAGACACAGCAAATTCCAAAGCCGATAGGCATGGTCCATTGTGCCGGAGGTGTGTTCCTCAACAAGAGTCTGCACGGCGGCGGGGTTCAGGAGGCCTCGCGAAAGGCAGCGATCGGAAAGCAGAACGTCGTACAGCATCGGCTTCAGTTCGGCGCGGAACCAATGGTCGATGGGGACTCCGAAGCCCATCTTTTTTCGAGTCTGAATATCGAGCGGAATCAAATCCTTGAACGTATCGATCAACACCTTCTTGGATTGTCTCAACGTCTGCTTCACTTCGATCGGCATCCGCGCGGCGAGTTCCACGACTTTGTGGTCCAGCATCGGGCAACGGCATTCCAGCGATGCGGCCATACTGGCGATGTCGACCTTGGTCAGGATGTCACATGGCAGATAGGTTTGAACGTCGGTGGCAGTCGTGCGAGTGATAAAGTCTCGTTTCGGAAACTTGTTGTAGGCCGCAAAGATGCAGGCGGCCGGGTCTTCCGCCTGAGCCAGCTTCCAGAGCTCCGGCGTGACCAGCCATTCCAAGCGTGACGAATTGAAGATCGTGATCCAGTTGAGATACCGTCGCTCCGGATCCTGCGCGAGTGACTCCATCAGGCGTTTCAACCGTCGGCTGAACGAACGATGGGCCGTCGAAGCCGGCATGCGCGAGATCACCGATGAGGCCAGATGACGCATCCAGCGAGGCAGGATGTCGGCCATGCCAGTGACGCGGGCGGCTCGATACCGATCGTAGCCGCAGAATAGTTCATCGCCTGCGTCGCCCGTCAAAGCGACTGTGACGTTCCGGCGCGTCATCTTCGAGAGATACATCGTCGGAATGGCCGAACTGTCGCCGAACGGTTCGTCATAATGCCAGATCAACTGCGGAAGAATCGACAGCGCGTCCGGCGTGACAACAGCTTCATGATGATCGGTACCGAGCTGCAGCGATGCCTGTCGAGCGTACGCACGCTCGTCGAATGCCGCGATCGGAAAGCCGATCGAAAATGTCTGCACCGGGCGATCAAGCTGAGTCTGCATCAGGCCGCAGATGACAGTGGAATCGACACCACCCGATAGGAATGCGCCTAGCGGCACATCGCTGCGAAGCCGCAGTCGCACGGCTTCAGTGAGTGTGCTGCGAAGCTCATCCTGCCAGTCTTCGACGCGTGTTCGTCCCAGCTCCGGCTGATCAAACGGCGGTGCCCAGTACGTTTGCAGCTTCAACTGGCCGTGCTGGATGATGCCAACCGTCGCAGGCGGAAGCTTGCTGAATCCTTCCAGCATACAGTGCGGATGTGGAACGTACTGCAGCGTCAAAAATCGCAGCACCGACTGACGATCAAGAGTCCGCGGGACGCCGGGTATCTGCAGCAACGCTTTCAGCTCGCTGGCAAACGACAGTCGGCCGTCGTCAAGGCGATAATACATCGGTTTCTTGCCAAGCCGATCGCGAGCGATCACCAATCGCTTCTGGTTGCTGTCCCAGATGGCCAAAGCAAACATGCCTCGCAGATGCTTGACGAAGTCCAAACCATGCTGCTCGTACAAGTGCACGATGACTTCCGTGTCGCCGTCAGTCTTGAACTGATGCCCCGCGCGAAGCAGATCGGATCGCAATTCGAGGTAGTTGTAGATTTCGCCGTTGAAGACAATTTGGATGCTGCCGTCTTCGTTCCCCAGCGGCTGCGCGCTGCCAGCAACATCGATGATGCTGAGTCGTCGGTGGCCAAGTGCGACGCCGGTCGATGCGTTATGGACGTCACGTGCCGGCCAGAAATAATGTCCGTCTGCGTCCGGGCCTCGATGACGGATACTGTCCGTCATCCGCTGCAGAGTGTCCGCAGAGATCGCCTGTGAAGGCTGCCACCAGATTGCTCCTGCGATTCCGCACACGTGTGAATTGTTTCCGCTGTCTTGTTTGGTTCAATACGTTAAATAGAGAAGGAGGTGAAACCTGAGATTCGAAATTCTTCGACCTGCCGAGTGCACCGTGAACGCAATCACCGGCGGCTTGGCGTTAAACAAGTCTTTGGTTCAAAACGCTTCGATACAAGTCTCGATGTCTCTGGACCAGCAACTCAACACTATGACGTTCAGCAATCAATTTTCGCCCGGCTTCACCGAGCTGCGTTGACAGTTCCGGATTCTGTAGCACTCGCACCAATGACTTCGTCAAATCCGGGCTCTTACCCAGCGAAAACACAAGCCCCGTTTGTTCGTGAGTCACCAGTTCCAGATTTGGAGCGATGTCACTGACGACGCACGGCATTCCGAGGCTCATAGCTTCCATCAAGCTGTTCGACATACCTTCGAATTCGCTCGCAAGGACGAACGCATCGAAGGCTGAGATCAACGAGTACGCATCTTTGCGATGACCTGCGAACACAATTTTGTCACGACAGCCCATACTCGTCGCCAATTCTGCCAGGGCGTCACGTTCCGGCCCATCGCCGATCAGAACCAGACGCACACCATCGACCACCTGGTGCAATAACTGAAACGCCCAAATCACATCCGTCAGACGTTTCTGAGCAGCAAGTCGCCCGGCAAAACCGACCACTCGATGATTCGGCTGCAATCCAAGAATCTGCAACGCCTGTTCGCGAGAGTATTCAGAAGTTCGCATCGGCATCGCGTTTGGAATGACGCTGACCAGTTCCTTTGGTACACTGACGTTGCGATAGAACTCAGCCACGCTTTCGGAGTTCGCTGTCATCACAGAAGTTCGCGGGATCAGCTTTCGATCAACCGCTAACTGCCAGCCGCTCTTCCATGAATCCACACATCGCTCTGAAACTATGATCTTGCAATCGGCCGGCACGACTCCCGGCAGTCTCACATACGAGTTTGCCGCGAAGAGATACGACTGCACAATGTTCGGCTGAAACGTTTTCAACGACGCTCTCAGTCGCACAAACGTTAGCGGATCAAATCGAAATCGCTTGCCGAGCACCTCAACTTCAATCCCGGCGGCTCGCAGTTCATCGGCAAACGGGCCGCCGCGATTCAGAGCGATCACCTTCACCTGAAACTCATCGCGCGGCAATCCGGTCGCCAGCAAAGTCAGCTGCCGCTCAGCTCCGGACTGATCCAGAGTCGGTATGACAAACGCGATTTTGATCAACGACTGTTTTCCGCTTGAACTCGATTCCATCCCGTGAGCCGCAAGGCGCTAGCCGCGGGTGACTTCCCTTGGTTTCTCTGACATTCACCCGCAGCTAGCGCTTTGCGGCTCTCTACATCAACAGCCCGCTAGCGCCCGGCGGCTCAGTCATTTTGCGACATCAGCACCTCGCCAGCGTCTCACGGCTTGCCAAGTGAGCCGCGGAGTGTAGCAGGAGATTCGTTCTCTGATCAGTCTACGACCCAGTCGTTCAGAATCGCGCCGCAACTTTTGGCGTACTCCAGTTGATGCGGATCCAGTTTGGCGTCTCTGAGATCAACGAGATAGAAGTCGACCGCTACAAGAACAGCCCCGCGAAGATCGGCGCCTCGCAGATTGGCTTTGCGAATGTCTTCGGCAGCCTTGAAGTGCTGCTCGTGAAGTTCGTCGGTGTAAAATCCTGTCCTGGTGCCTTCGCAAGCGAGGGGCGAAGAAACCAGACCGCTGCGACTTGAACCCATATGAAACGTCGCGCCGGTCAGATCCGCGTATCGCAGATCGGCGTTTTCCCAGTCAATGTCACCCAGCTTCGTATTCGAAAGATCGGCCCATCGCAGGTCAGCTCCCTGAAGCCGCGAGCCGGACATGAATGCTTGATGAAGATTGGCATGACACAAGTTGATCGATCCGAAGCCGGTATCTTCCATGACACAATCATACATTGATGCACCTTCAAGGCACGCGCCTGAGAAATTACAAGCCGTGAGATCGAGACCATCAAGTGAGGCCGACTCCAGATTGGCCCCAGTGAAATCGCAGTCCATCAACTTCGATCCAACCAGCGTCGCACCAGTCAGGTTCGCATTTCGAAACGAAGTGTTACAGAGTATTGCATTCAGCAGCCCCGCAGTTTGCAGGATAGCGCCATTGAAGTTCGCCTCCTCAAGTTCTGCTCCTTCGAAGATCGCACGCGTGAGATCCGCATTCTGAAACTGCGCGCCGGTCGCATCGCAGTGAGCCAGTGTGACGCCGCCAGTCAAATCGGCTCCCTGAAGATTGGCATGTTTGAGGCATGTCGAATCCAGTGTGGCCCCTGCGAGTCTGGCGTTGGAAAGATCAGCGTCTCTCAGGCTGGCATTGTTGAGATCAGCTCCGCTAAGATCGAGCCCTGGCCAGCAGACTCCATTCAACGTGGCTTCGTTGAGGTTTGTATCTCGCATAACATTACGAGGCCGCCAGGTTGGGTCTATGGCAACGAGCAACGTGGCGGCCGCTGCGTGAAGAGCCCGATCCGTCGTTCGAGTCAACACATTTCGAAGTTGGAAGAAAACCGTGCGATCATCTCGGAGACCGTCTGCCACCGCAGGCAGTAAATCATCGGGCAGCCGCTGCATCAGAATCATCTGGCCTTGTGGAGATCGGAGTTGAGAAATGTAGAACTCACAAGCCAGCAGACACTGGATTGGCCCCAGCAGAAGAAACTGTCGGCAATGATTCGGCACGATGGTTTCAATCGAAGGCTCGCCGTCTGCATGGCGACTCATCGCTTCCCACGCGAATCGGCAACACGTGTTCCGCTCGTCCGCGGTCAGATCGAGAGTTGCCAAATGACTGTATAAGGCACTGCTGACGTTCGGCAGCGAGCCGTCGGATGCAAGCTGATCTACCGCAATCGTCATCAGCAAAGGAAGGCCTTCGCAGACGGACTCATCGCCAGCTCGTGCCATTATGAAAGCACATTCGCCTGGGTACTTCGCGAGAGAGTATTCGATGAGTTCGTCCCGGCCCCATGGAGCCAATGTCAGGCGTTGATTTGAACCAACCAAAAAGGCGCGAGCGGCGGCAATCGTGAACTGAGCGGGCCTCTTTTCCGGCTTTGACGGCATCGTCAATGAACCGGCCGTGTCGACGAATCGAATTCGCTCCTGCCATTCGGGCCGCGATGCGAACACCTCTGCAAGATGTCGCAGAGCGGTCGTTTTTCCCGAGCCAGCGGGACCCCAAACGACGACAGATGTTGCGTCGCCTTTTGAGACCAGGTTTTCGATGACATCTTCCAGCGGACGACGCTCGCCATCCGCGCTGATAACTCGCGGACAAACGGGTGCAAGTGATGGTTCAATCATGCGGCGACTCCGATTCAAACCGGGCCGGGTTCGTTGCTAAATTGATCTTACGCTCGCGCCACCATTAAGGAATGTGAACCCACCGCGAAGTAGCAGATTTTGACAAAGTCGTTTGTTAATCTTGTAGCTCGACCCGTCTCAGGTCGGGACCGAGGCCGTGAGGCTCATGTGTGCAATCACTTAGGTCAACGCTGCGTCTTTCAGCACCGTACGAGGATGCTGATCCGGGACAGATCAGCCTACGGGGAATTTGGTATCCTCGTGCGACTTGAAACATGGTTGCACAACGATCACTATTCAAGTTCGGTCAAGCATTGAACCCGCCGTTGAATCAACTGGACTGAGGGAGAAACCGTGATGGCTCGTCTTCATCGTCGCCAATTTTTGCAGAAGTCTGCTGCCGGGTTGACTGCTCTGGGATTGGCTGGACTCGCAATACCAAGCGAAGCGGCTTTGACGAGTCCGTCCCTGACGATTGCTCCGTTTCGATTCGACGTCACGCCGCCGATGGGGCATTCGTGCTGTGGAGGCTGGATCAAGCCGATTGAAGCCGTTGACGATGAGCTCGAAGCGATCGGTTATGTTCTTCTCGGAGCCGGTGCGCCGATTGTGGTCTGTGCTGTTGATTGGACTGGCATTCTCAATCAGGCTCACGTTGATTGGCGCACGGCGATGGCGGAAGCGGCTGGGACAACGCCGGAACGAGTCGCCGTACACTGCGTTCATCAGCACAATGCTCCGTTTGCGTGCCTTGATGCAGAAGCCCTGGTCGCTGCAGAAGGCGATCTGCCGCACATCGTGGACATTGCGTTTTTTGGCGAGTGTCTTGCGAAGGCTCGCAACGCGATCGCGAAGGCTTTGCCGAAGGCTCAGACGGTGACTCATGTGGGGCACGGACAGGGAAAGGTCATCGAAGTCGCTTCCAACCGTCGAATCTACGTTGACGAAAATGGTCGAATCCTGGGAATGCGAGGCAGCTCGTGCACAGATCCGGAACTTCGCGCGATGCCGGAAGGTTTAATTGATCCGTTTCTGAAGTCCGTGGCCTTCTATAACGGCGATCAGAAAATCGTCGCATGCCACTATTATGCGACTCATCCGATGAGCTACTACGGCGACGGTCGAGCCACCAGCGACTTCACCGGACTGGCTCGCAAGCAGCGTCAGCAGGAGGAACCGGCGACGACTCACATCTACTTCACCGGCTGCGCGGGAAACATTTCGGCGGGAAAGTACAACGACGGATCCAAAGAGATGCGTCCGATCCTGAAGAAGCGAATCTACGACGGCATCGTTGCCGCCGAAAAGGACCTGCGCCGTCAGCCTGTGATGAATGCTGAGTGGCGGACGAAAGAGATTCTGCCGTCGCCTCGCCGGGATCTCAACGCCGAACAACTGGTGTCGACGATCGGCAACAAGCAGAACGCCGTGGTTGGACGCAATCGACCTGCGTATGAGCTTGCCTGGTTGAAGCGGCTGGAGAAGAAAATTCCAATCGTCTTAAGTTCATTGCGAATCAACGACATCACTCTTCTGCATCTGCCGTCGGAAAGCTTCGTCGAATACCAACTGCGGGCTCAGGAGTTTTCCAAAGACCGCTTCGTTGCGACAGCAGCTTACGGCGACGGCGGACCATGGTACCTTCCGACAAAAGAAGCCTACCCAAGCGGCGGCTATGAAGTGAGCGTCGCGTTCTGTGAGCCGTCCGTGGACGACGAACTGACTCAAAGCATCAAGGCGTTGTAACGATCGTTGTGTTTCCGCGCGTTGGAAGGACGAAGTCGAGCCGTTGATCGCTGCTCGCTCCTTCACGAATGCGAACTGACTGTTCGCATTCGCGAAGAATGCGCGATGCACAACAAACTGGGCCTTCTCGGGGCACTAGCGTACGGAATATCCCGTAAGCATTCTCCGCAAAACGATCGTTCTTGTTTACAAAGAACGCGCCCGATCAGGAACTTGACCCATAGTTCCAGCGACGAGTCATCGGCGATTTGCTAGTTCCCTGACAGCGACGACGTAAGGTCGCCCTCCTGAGTCTGTCATCGCATTCGTCGGGTGAGCAGATCGTTGTTCTCACTGAGAATGGCCCGATTTTTGCCCTCTATTTAAGTCGCCGTTATGCTCAATCGACTCGCAAAACTCTTCGCCCCTGACAGTCCCGAGAAGAAGGCTGAGATTGCTTTTTCTCGACTGATGTCGCAGTGTCAAATGGAAAGTCTGGCCTATCGAGAGGGCTTGGCTGCCACTCGTCGCGGGACACAGTCTCAGCAGGTTGCGATTGGTGTTTGGCTGGTCCCATGCTCCGACAGTGGTCAAGGTGATTTTGAAAATACGATTCCTGCTGTCTCGTTTGATCTGCGAAGAATGGGGATCGGCGTGCTGGCTCGCCAGAGGCTGACGTGCAAAACGGTCGTGGTTGCAGTACCCGATAAGGAAAACGTCTGGAGGTATTTCGAGTGCCAGGTCAGTCATCAATCGAATCGAAATGGCGGTTGGTTGCTGATAGGTCTTCACCTCCGAAAAGTTGTCGACCCACCGCTCAGTGACCTGAGGATTCTGCGTATGAAGTTTGATCCGCATATCGACCCTTCACGAAGGAAGAGGTCGGTGGGTTGATGCAGTTGCTGCAGAACTCTGGTTCGGCCCTGCGAGTGCTCGAGAAGGCGACACAGCCATTTCAAAGGCAGCTTCGAACGGCGTTCGAGGGAATCTTTGGGACGCTGGTTCGGACACAGATCGGTTGGTCGTAAAGTCGCTTGGGCTAGTTTCTCGCTGGCTTCGATCTGGTTCGAGTTTGGGTCGATCACCTACAAGCCCCTGTGCAAGGCCAATGTTGTCGCTGAAAACATGGTTCAGATGACAGCGCCGCTGGCTGGTCGACTGATGGCTATTCATGTTCCGCCAGGTCAGGATGTCAGGGCCGGGCAACTTTTGGTTGAGTTTGACACCACCGACCTCGCATTGCAGCTCCAGGGACTGGAACGCGAAACTCCCTGTACGCTCCGTTTGACGGAGTCATCGTGCAGGTGCACCAGAAGGCCGGATACGGCGTCGATCCGTCAGTACCACTGATTACGATTGCGAATCTGGAAACTTTGGAAGTGGAAATGTACCTGCCAATGGATCGTTTTGGCAGCCTGCAGGTCGGCAACCGAGTCAAAGTTCAGGCCGCTGCGCCGGTCGATCAGGAACTCACAGCCTGCGTACGATCGGTCTCACCCGTGATCGATTCTGCCAGTAACACGTTTCGATGCGTACTGTTGATCGACAACCACGAGAGCCAACTCCCCGTCGGTTTCTCCGTGGTGCTCACCGATGTAAAGCTCGAAACCACAGCGCCGCTGGCGAACAAAGATCAGTTGCGACAGTAAGCCTACTTTCAAACCACAGTAACCGTACCCCGCTGCCATTCTGAGCAGCCCCTGCATTTTGTGTCGGTCTGGCTTTCCTTCAACCGAGCAGGAACATGATGGCTCGCAGACGATTGTGGTTTTCAGCAAGATCGTGCAGATGATCGTTCGTTGAATAGCACTCGAGTCGAAGGTCTGCGAGCACCATGGTGTGCCAGTACCATGCCCGTTCGGCCACAGTCGCTGCGTGTATCGGCGTTGACATCTACTTTAATAAGTTTCATCACTGCGGCCATGGTGTCGGCCTTCGAGTACACCTGCTGCAGTGCTCGCAGGACAGGAATGATGCAGTCTCGACGTTCCAGATT
>JANMEV010000320.1:0-1807 GCA_031377305.1 Planctomycetota bacterium
GGTCGCGGAGTTCGCATCGGGCCGAAATCAGCGGTTCAGAAATCGCCGCTGTTCCTGTGCGTCGACATCGATGGTGCGGGCACTGATGCGTTGGTAAGGCAGGCCTCGGAAGTGCTGCGAGAATGGCTGCCGCAGAATCAGGTTCGAAGCGGCGAGGAGTTGTTCTTCCATCCGACTCAGAAACAAGTCGTCGCTCGGCGTCGCGTCGCGTTTGACGATTTGATTCTTGAGGAAACTCCAACGGCAATCACCGATCGCGAAGCGGCTGCTGAAGTTCTGTTTGAGGCCGCTCATAGTCAGCTCGGCGTCGTGATGCCACCCGACGACGATTCCCTGACCAACTTCCTCGCGCGAGTTCGCTGCCTGAAAACGTGGATGCCTGAGCTGCCTCTTCCGGCATTCGATGAAACGATGATGCTCGATGTCCTGCGCGAGCTATGCCAGGGCCGTCGATCCTTCACCGACCTCAAATCCGCGCCGTGGCTGACAACGATGCAGTCAAAGATGGACTATGCACTCGTGCAGACCATCGATCGCGAAGCGCCGGACAAGATCGCGGTGCCGACCGGAAGTCGTATCCGACTAACGTACGAGGAAGGCCGCTCGCCGATTCTTGCGGTTAGAATTCAGGAAGTCTTTGGGATGAAGCAAACGCCCCGCATCGCCGGAGGCCGCGTTCCCGTGTTGCTGCATCTTCTCGCGCCAAACATGCGGCCCCAGCAGGTCACCGAAGACCTCGCCAGCTTCTGGGCCAACACCTATGAAAGCGTCCGCAAAGAACTCAAACGCCGCTACCCCAAACACTCGTGGCCCGAAGACCCGCTCACCGCACCGCCGGTGAAGAAGGGACCGAGTTCGTAGCGGTTGATCGTAGCGACCTGCAATCGTGTAGCCCCGGAGCTGCAATCGACGGCGGGCTGTTGGTCTAGTGAGCCGCAAAGCGCTAGCTGCGGGTGAGGGTCTGAGAAACATTGGACGACACCCGCGGCTAGCGCCTTGCGGCTCAGGAATGTGACAGAAGCAACACCCCGCCAATCGAACTCTGCCTGATAAAGAAATGTCGTTGTTCAGCTAAGGCCACGAAGGAATCACATAGCGTTCGGATTGAGAACACCTTCGCCAAAGCGCCCTTCGTTACCTTTGTTGGCTTCTGTTCGTCCCTATTCGTTCTCCATCCAGGCGTTGCTCGTTTGTTGAAAGAACGCCGTCGCCTGCGGATCGGGGTTAAACAAAATAGAAAAAGCCCGGGTCTTGTTGACAAGACCCGGGCTTCACTTCGGTGTTCTGAATTCAAGTGCTTCACGGTCGTTGATCAGCCTCGGACAAATTCCAGAGCGGCTGACTGATCAGCGGCCAGTTTGAAGTTGAACGTGTTCGATCCGGTCATCGTCATGTTGCCCTGAAGCTTCTGGCCGTCGTTACCGCGAGTCAGTGACAAGGCACCATTCTCGACAGCGTAAGTTCCCTGGAAGATGCTCGACTGTCCATCCTTGTTGATCGCAGTCCAGCTAAAGTTTCCGTCGGCCTGAAGAGCCAGCTGAACTCGGGCACCGTTTGGAAGGCTTGCGGTCCATGATCCTGCCATTGGATTCTGCAGGCTAGGCACCGTTGTCGATATTGCAGATGACTGCGTCGCGGCCTGAGGCGGAGCGAATCCTCCCAGAGCCTGAAGAGCCGACTGCTGAGCGTTGGCTGATGATGGATTCACAGGAGCCGCGTTGTTTGGCTGTGGAGCAGTGTTCAAAGGAGCCGCACCAGCCTGGACAGATCCTGCATTGCCAGACGGCATGGAGAAGTTTTGAATCGA
>JANMEV010000377.1:0-71696 GCA_031377305.1 Planctomycetota bacterium
CGCGTTGTTGCCAACGACACTGTGGATTCTCGCCACGCGAGTTCTGTTTCCTCTCGTCCGAAGAATTCGCGACACCGACTTGGCACTTTTGCTGGAGCGAAAGTTTCCGCAGTTTCAAGACCGACTCATTACGTCCGTCGAATCTTCGCGAGGCCTTCCGCTGGAAGGGCCGCTGTCTCGTCCGATGCTCGAGCGATCGATTCGGGAAGCCGAACGACTTGCGACGTCCGTTGCGGCCGATGATGTGTTTGATGCCTCAGGATTGAAGCGACTGAGCCTGTATGCCGGAGGTCTGCTGCTTTCAGTCGCTGGCCTTGGAATCTTTCAGCCACAACTGCTGACTCGCTGGTGGAGCGCGTTCATTCGCTGTGATGAAACCTACCATCAGCGAACAACGGACGTGAAGATGGTCGCGGTCTCGCAACCGGGTGATCGAAGGATTGAATTTCAGCCGGAAGGCGAACAGCTTCTTTATCGACATCCTCGCGGCGCGGATCTGGAACTGGAGATGCAGATTCCCGACGGCGGTCCCAAAGAAGGCCAGGCCTGGATTGTTCCCGATCGAATTCGAGTCGATGTGATTCGAGCCGACGGGTCACGGTCTCGAACCTATGTCTCGCCGAACGCTTCATCGGATCGGATGTTTCGATTCGTGGTGACTCGGCTTCAGGAGCCGATCGAAATCGATCTGCTGGCTGGCGACTTTCGAACTCGCGTTCCGTATCGAATTGATGTTGTGAATCCGCCCGGCATCGACTCAATCAAACTGAAGTGTACCTATCCGGAATACACCGGCTGGAATCAGCAGCGGGAAACAACCATCGCAGTCACCGGCAGCGAAGTTCAACTTCCCATCGGAACTGCGTTTGATTTGTCAGCGACGGCCAGCAAACCGTTGCGTGCCGTTCGAATTGTTTCCGACCAGTTCGAACTGTCGGGTGACCGCGAGGCGTCTCGCCTGACGTTGCGGAACGGAGGTTCGCTGGAATCCAGCGGTCCCCCGTTAATCGGGGCTGATGGGAAAACGCTGACGGCCAGCTTTGAAATTTCTCTGCCGGCTGCGACAGCTTCAGCCCCGGTGTCACCGGCAGGTGAAGAAACCGAAGTGAAACCGTCGGACAGGTCTACGCCCGCAAAAACCGGTGCCCTTCAAATCCCCTCCAGCACCAATCTACGATTCTTTCTGCACGACGATGACGATGTGATGTCGGCCAGTCCGGAAACACTCCGAGTGCAGGGCATTGAAGACAAGGCGCCGATTGTTGCGGCGCAGATGACGGGAATTGACTCGGCGGTAACTCGCCTGGCACAGATACCAATCGCTGGTCGCATCCGAGATGACTATGGCCTCAAATCTGCCGTCTTCGAGTTTCTCGTCGATGATGAATCTACATGGAGGCCTCGCCCGTTTCGAAATCCTCCCGCGGCCGGAATGACCGACTTCGAATTGACTCGCAGCGACTCAGAGCGGTTCGAGATTTTCGATCTGCGACCGATGGAACTCTCCGAAGGTCAGACTTTGACCCTCTCAATTCTGGCCACCGACGCGAATCAGTTTCCTTCGCCGGGTGCGACTCGCAGTGAGCCGATGGTGTTTCGAGTGGTCAGTATCGAAGAGCTTCTGTCGCTGCTTTACACTCGCGAAATCGGGCTGCGAACTCGATTCGAAGAAGTGATCGCACAGCTTGAAGAACTCGACAAAGATCTGCAGTTCCACCAGGCCGTCGCAAAGCGAATTGACAACGCTGCCACCGAATCCAATCAGGAAGACAAGATCAGCTTGAACACCTGCGCGACTCGCAGCGGTAACAACCTGCGTCGCCAGGCCAACGAGCTGAACGCGATCGTTGAGGGCTTCGAGGAAATCGTCAAGCAGTTGATCAACAACGCCGTTCCGCCTCAGCAACTCGCTGAGAACATGCGGTCCAGTATTGTGGATCCGATGAAGGCCGTGTCCAGCGACATGATTCCGACTGCCGACAAGTCAGTGAGTGCTTTTCGAGTGGCCGCGCAGGAAGGCCAGAAGACTGAGGAACTGGTGAATCAGTCGCAACAGCAGGTCTCACAGGTGATCGCCTCGCTGAAACAGATTCTTGAAAATGTTCGCGACATGGCGGAATTTCATGAAGCGTTGCGAGACCTGAAAGCCATCCTTGATGAGCAGCAGCAAATCCTCGACGGCACAAAGAAACTGCAGAAGAGCCAACTGTTTGATGACATTTTGAACAAGTAGGATCGTGTCATGAACTTTCGCAGCATCGTGTTCCTGATCAGCTTTTCAGCCTGCATTTGGCAGTGGTACGTCGTGTTTGCTCAGGAAACGCCCAAACCCGCGCCAGTCGCAGCGCCGGCGAAAGATACGTCGCCTAAAAGCCTGCGAGACGGTCAACTGTCGATCAGCGGTCGATACGCTCGCTTTGAACGTATGCTTTCGCAGATGGCCGACATTCTGGGACGCCAGGATCCCGAACGAGCCGACCTTCTTCGACGAGCAATCGGCAAAGGCCGCGAAGAATTGGTGAAGGAAGACATCGAAAAGATTATCGAATTGCTGAACAATGGCGAGCTGGGAACGGCGTCCGAGAAGCAAACAGAAGTCATCGGCAGCCTGCAAACGCTGCTCAAACTTCTGCAAAGCGAAGACCGTCGCAGCAGCGTCGAACGAGAACGAGAACGGCTCAACGAGCTATTGAAGGATGTTCGCAACGTGCTGGCGGAACAGAAGTCTGCTCGTGCCGCCACACAGAATTCGCAGGCTCCGTCCAATGCCGCTCCCGGACAGCAGCGTGCGATCAGCGAAACCGACAAGCTGCTCGAGTCCATGAAGGAACATGATGATCAGGAAGCCAAAGAAGGAGAGCAGGGGGCAGGGGACGACAGCGAAGAGAAGGACGGCAAAAAGAAAGACGGTGACTCCAAGAATGGTGAGCCAAAGGACGGCAAACCCAAGGACGGTGAGTCTCAAGAGGGCGACTCGAAAGACGGAAAGTCGCAGGATGGAAAGCCTGAAGACGGCGAGTCCAAAGATGGCAAACCCAACGATGGAAAATCCAAAGAGGGTGAGAACAAAGACTCCAAAGACGGCGACGCGAAGAAATCTCAGGACGGCAAGGGAAGCCAATCCAAGTCCGGGCAGAAGTCAAAAGGCCAGCAGAAGTCGGGTCAAAAATCCGGTGGCAAAGATTCAAAGCAGACGCCAGGTCGTGAGCAGCTTGAAAAGGCTCGCGAACAAATGGAGCAGGCTCTTGAAGAATTGAAGGAGCAGGAACGAGAGGAGGCTCTCGAGAACGAAGACGCCGCCATCGAAGAACTGCACGAGGCCACCGAGAAGCTGGAAGAAATGCTGAAGCAGCTTCGCGAAGAAGAAAAGGAAATGATGCTGGCATCACTGGAAGCCAGATTCCAGCGGATGTTGACCGCAGAAACTCAGATTCACGAAGGCACCCTGACACTGGCCGCAACACCTCAAAAGGACTGGCTGGATCAATACTACAGTCGTTGCCGTGAACTTGCCCAGCAACAGTCTGAACTCACGACCGAATGTGCTCAGACAGTCAACCTTCTTCGCGAGGACGGCACGTCTGTTGCAATTCTGCTGGCAGTGGAAGACATCGAAGCCGACATGAGCACCGTCAGCGGATGGCTTCAGGAATCCAAGGTCGGCGATCTGACTCAGTCCGTGCAGACCGACATTATCGATTCGCTCAAGCAACTGATTGAGACGACTCAAAAAGAAATGCAGGAGATGAAGGAACAGCAACAGCAGCAGCAACAACAGCAAAACCAGGAACAGAAGGAGGGCCTGGTTGAGTTGATGGCTGAAATCAAGATGCTCCGCAATCTACAGTTGCAGGTGAATCGTCGAACAAAGAAAGTCGACGGCCTTCTGAAATCCGCACCGACGGATGATATGCCAGCACTTCAAAAGCAAGTCCACGACCTCGCGGTACGACAACGACGACTCATCGAAACCGCAAAGGAACTCGCGAAACAGGCAAAGTAGTCGGGGCAGCGACATGCGTCAGCTTGCCGGAAGGCTCGTTCCGGCGGAGCGACACGGCGACGTTCGCCGCAAACAAAGTAGCCATCTCGCTCCGCCGAGATGAGCCTTGCGTCTGGCTTATGGTTAACCTGCCCATGTCGCCATGCGTGGTGCCGTTGTTGAATGTGGTCGTTGAATGTCTTTCGCGAAGACAAGGCGGGGTGCAATTGACCGCGGGCCCACATCAAGGCTCGTCTCGACGGAGCGAGACGGCTACATTGCGAGCCTTCGGGCCACGGCCTAATGGCTCACTTTCCTCGTTTGTTTCTATTTCTCTGAGTCCGTCATGGCCAACACTGAACACGTTGAGATCGTCAAGCAAGGCAAGTCGGCAATCGATGCGTGGCGCGCGAAGAACCCGGGGACTCGACTCGACCTGAGTGGGGCCGACCTGAGCGCGGCAAACCTGAGCGGGGCAGACTTGAGCGGGGCAGACTTGAGCAGGGCGAACCTGGGAGGGGCCAACCTGATCAGGGCCGACCTGAGCGAGGGCAGCCTGAGCGGAGCCAACCTGAGCGAGGCCCACTTGTGGTTTGCCGACCTGAGAAGGACCAATCTGGACAATTCCTGCACCGACAACGCCGCACTGGCGTTCACGATCCTCGCCAACGTGGACCTCTCAACGGTCAAGGGTCTGGAATCCGTCATCCATCGTGCTCCCAGCAGCATCGGCGTGGACACCCTTTACAAATCGCAGGGAAAAATCCCCGAAGAGTTCTTGCGTGGCTGTGGGGTGCCGGAGGATTTTATCACCTACTTGCCGTCTCTGGTCGGGACGATGCAGCCGGTGCAATATCAGTCATGCTTCATCAGCTACAGCAGCAAGGATGACGAGTTTGCGCGGCGGCTGCATGAGAGAATACGGGCCGTAAAGCTGCGGGTCTGGTTTGCTCCCGAAGACATGAAGGGCGGCAGGAAGTCCATCGAACAAATTGACGAGGCCATTCAGGTCAACGACCGCCTGCTTCTGGTGCTGTCGGAGAAGAGCATGAGCAGCGAATGGGTAATGAGCGAGATCCGCCGGGCTCGCAAGACCGAACTCCGCGAGAAACGCAAGAAGCTGTTTCCCATCCGCCTGTGCAGCTTCAAGAAGATTAAGGACTGGAAGTGCTTCGACTCCGACACGGGCAAAGATCTGGCCGTCGAAGTCCGGGAGTATCACATCCCCGATTTCTCCAGCTGGAAAGACCACGACGCCTTCGAATCCGCCTTCGCCGACCTGCTGCGAGATCTCAAGGCTCAGGCTTAGAAATCGGGCTGAAAACGTCGGTGGGTTCCCGATCTGAGGACAGATCGGGCTATCGTTACGATTTCACCAGGACAACACGGGGTGGTATTGACTACGGGCCATCCTGAAGGCTCGTCTCGACGGAGCGAGACGGCTACTTTGGCTGCGAGCAACGCAGGAGTGAACGATTGAATTCCGCCAGACTAAGGAATGCCAGGACTGAGAGGTTTCATGCTTCGCAAGGAATGATTTGTAAAATGGGCTGTCTGGCAGTCGAATAGGCGGTCTCTCACAGGAAGAGTCGCTCATCGAAAGCCCATCGTTCTGGCAGTTCGTTGGAATCAGCTTTAGGGATTGTGAATTTTTGTTGACATTCAGCAGCGTGGATTCAAAAATCCGAGACCGAAAGGATTCGGGAAATTTGGTGCAGAGGCTAAGACGTTTGTCCCCTCGAGTTTTGTTCAAACGGCCGATTGCCGCGACAAGCCGAAGTGAGAGACAGGCATCTTCTGCATAGAAGTCTCCAGGGACGGAGGTGAAGGATCGATGAATACCCTTTTGCAACCGGTTTGCACCCCACTGGAGCCCCTGAATGTCGACGTTTTATTCCGAAGCGGACGCTGGACTCGAATCTCTGTCCGAAATTGAAGGCTACGAATTTCTCAGTGACCTGGATGCAGGTTTTGAAGAAGAACTGAGATCATTGGGTGTTGACCCAGCAGCCCCAACCGCCGCAAAGCCGGGATCTGAAGAAAAAGTGATGATGTTGGCGGCTCGATATGCGGCTGGCCTTCCACTTTGGCACACTGACGATTGCTATGATCATGGACCGGGTAGCGTTGGTAATTTGATCGTCGATGACGAGATCAGCGACGACAACTCCGAGTCATTCGACGTGGCATAGTTTCCACGCCCGAAGCACTCCTGAACTTCATAAACGCCGCAGATATCTGCGGCGTTTTTTCGTGCCTGTAAACGCGGGTCGATCCTCCATTCAAACCGCATCAATCATCAAGTACCAAACTTTTCAGACAGATTTCGCTGCGGCGAGCATCATTGGCGAATTGATGCATGAGGGAAAGCTTTTCGAAGTCGCCGAAACTTTGCCCTACTGAGGATTCACGAACCGACGTTTGGAAGGCTATAGTGCCGTTCCCATCGATTGAAAAACGAGTTCCGCATCGGTTCGCTTCTGTTCAGGAGTTGCTTGTATGTGCGTGTTTGATAATCGGATTCGGGTTGCGCTGTTCGCAGTTGGGCTCTTGGCTTCGGCAGCCAAACCGCTTGAAGCGGCTGAGAAAACGGATGCGACCCAAACCGAATTCTCGACAACTCACAAACAGGCACGCGTCATCAAGCCGATGCACGAGGGCAAGCCTGTCGCTTTGAATACGTTTTGCCTGGACAAGGCAGGCAACGTCCTTGCCTGCGTCGGCGGCGACAGCGTGCAGTATGTCATAAACGAAGATGGCTCACAGCAAGCCACAAACGTTTCGACTCCGCAGCAACTTCAGGTGTACTCGCCAGAAGGCACTTTGATCCGAGCGGTCGATTTGTAGTTTCGACCAACCGCGGTGAATGCTGCGTCAGATGGTTCTGTCTTCGTGGCCGGAGCGGGAAAGGTCGCTCATGTGAGTGCTCAGGGCGAGGTGCTGTTAACGGTTGATTCTCCGCACATCGGAGATATGGAATCTTTTCGACAGCACATTGACGACGCGGCAAAGAAGCAAAAAGAAGCGAATACGACTCGCTTGCGTGAAACCGTCACTCGCGTTGACGAGCGAATCGCGAAGCTGAAAGAAAAGCCGGAAGTAGAACTCACCGAACTCGAAACGAAGAAGCTGCAGACATACGAAAAACAAAAGCAGCTCTATGAAGCCCAGCTAACGGCATTGGAAAAAGTCACCGGAAGCGCCGGCACGAGTGACGCGGTCATCAAACGCAAACTGGGGATCACTGCGCTGGCAGTGACCAGTAAAGACTTGTTCCTTTGTTGCAACGCCGTTGAGGGCACAGGTTACGAAATCTGGCGCACGACGCATGAATTTTCGGAGCCCACAAAGGTCGTCAGCTCACTGGGCGGATGTTGTGGACAATGTGATATCCAGGCAACCGACGATCATCTGGTACTGGCCGAAAACACGAAGTTCAAAGTTGCGTTGCTGGACCGCGATGGCAATCGCCTTACCGATTTTGGCAAGGGCGATCGAAAAGCGACCGACGGTTTTGGAAGCTGCTGCAATCCCATGAATGTGCGTTGTTGCGAAAACGGTGACATCCTGACCGCCGAATCCAGCATCGGCACCATTAAACGATTCAGCAAAGACGGCGAGCTTCTGGGAATTGTAGGCAAGGCAAAGATTGGCGGCGGCTGTAAACACGTCGCATTGGGTTTCGATGAGAAGCGAAATCGCTACTACATGATGAATGTCGACAAGGACCACATCTGCGTCATGCTGCCAAACGACGAGGCACCTGAGCTAACGTCCGACGAAGCGATGGCGAAGCAGGCTCGCGATGGCCTCGGGCAAAAACTGATCGGCGAATGGTCACTGGACGGCGTTGCACCAGCTTCTGAGCAACAGGGTGATGATGAGGCAAAGACGGGAAATAGCTCTGCAGTGAAACCGGTCTCCGTCACGACATTACTAAGAAGTCGAACCGATGCCTACTCCGCCACGTACTTCAGGTTCGAAGCGGATGGCAAGCTGACAGGGCAGGGCGGGCAGTTGTCGTCCGATGAACTGGGCTGGGAATGCATCCGTCAGGATGGTAATACACTGTTCGTTTCAAAGATTCAGGGGAACATCCAGTATTATGAGTACAAGATCGACTTCGTCAGCGATGACGAAACAACGATCTCACTGACTCACAATGAACGAGTTCTCGCAAGCAACCGCTACAAGAGAGTCGTCTCTAAACCTGCAGAGAAATCAGCGGCCGAAGCAACAACTGAAGACCCAAAGACCAAGCCAGCAGGCGAATAGTTCGCTGATTATCGCTAAGAAGCCGAACAAGACTGACGCGATGACTCAGCACACACCTGCCGAAGTCAGTCGCACCATTCAGCGAAACGGCTGTCCTGCGTACAGTTCGGCTAGTTCGCTGAAACCTCCACCGCCAAGGCTGATATAGATTTTTTTCAAATTTCAAATGAGTCCCTTTCGACACATATTCCTCGGAGTAATTTGTATGATTCGACCCTTTCAGCTGCTCTGGAAAAGCACTTCGTTGGCCGTCGTGATCGTTTTGCTTGGAAGCGTAAGCTCGGCAGAAACAACTCCTAAACCAAAGTCGACGGAAAATAACTCACCGCCCAACGAATTTGCCTCGACTCACAAACAATCTCGCGTCATCAAGCCCATGCTGGACGGTAAACCGATCACTCTGAACACGTTTTGCCTCGACAAAGACGGCAATATCCTCGCATGCGTTGGCGGTGACACGACCGAATATGTGATGAACGACGATGGCTCGCAGGAAGTTAAGTCGGTGAAGGCGCCGAAACTGGTGCAGGTCTACTCACCGGAAGGCGAGCTCCTCCGTTCAACAGAACTGGAGTTCACTCCCACCGCGATCAATCCCGCCGCTGATGGCACCATTTATGTCGCAGGCGATGGAAAAGTGGCTCATCTGAGTGCGGACGGAACCGTTCTTGGCTCCGCCGACTCGCCTCACATCGGTGACAGGGAGTCATTCAAAACACGCGTCGAAGAAGGAGCGAAGAGGCAGATGGATGAAATGACGGAGTCGTTCCGCGTACAGGTCAAACGCATCGAAGAACGCATTGCAAAGATGAAGGAAAAGCCAGAAGCCGAATTGACCGATCGCGACAAGAAACGCCTCGCGACGTACGAGCAACAAAAGACCTTGTACGAGGATCAGCTTAAGGCCACCGAAGAGGCCTACGGGCCCATGTTTTCCGGTGAACAGATGCTGAGCCAGAAGATGGGGATTACGGCACTTGCAGTCACAAGCAAAGACATCTTTCTTTGCTGCAATGCGACCGAGGGATATGGCTACGAAGTCTGGCGGATGACTCATGAGTTCTCCGAACCAACAAAGGTCGTCAGTGATCTTGGCGGCTGCTGCGGACAGTGTGATATTCAGGCCACTGACGATCACCTGGTACTCGCCGAAAACACAAAGTTCAAGGTCGGGCTGCTGGATCGCGATGGCACTCGCCAGACAGATTTTGGCAAAGGAGATCGCAAGGCGGCTGATGGCTTTGGAAGCTGCTGTAATCCGATGAATGTCCGTTGCTGTGCAAACGGTGACATTCTGACGGCCGAATCCAGCATTGGAACGATCAAGCGATTCAGTAAAGTCGGCGAGCTGCTGGGTGTCATCGGTAAGGCCAAAATCGGCGGTGGTTGCAAACACGTCGCTCTTGGTTTCGATGAGAAGCGAAACCGCTACTACATGATGAACGTCGATAAGTCACATATCTGTGTTCTTGTTTTGAATTCCGAAGCGCCCGAAATCACTCCTGACGAACTGATGGCTAAGGAAGCGAGTGAAGGACTGGGGAAGAAGCTCGTCGGCGAATGGTCAATGGATGGAAAGAGCCCATCGGCGAAGAAACCCGCTGAGAGCACTCAGGAGATGCCGAGTGTTTTCGGCACATTGATTCAGGGACTACTGGGCAGTGACGAAAGTGGTGCCGAGACCGCAGAGGCTGCGACATTCAGTATGGATGATGCCTATTCTTCATCGTACTTTAAGTTCGACGCGGACGGGAAATTGACGATCATCGGAGGACAGATGACGGAAGGCGAAAATGCGTGGGAACCTGTTCGCCAGGACGGCAACGTGCTGATCGTCTCACAGATTCAGGAAGACATTCAGTACTACGAGTACAAGATTGAGTTCGTCGACGACAATGAAGCCACCATTTCCCTGACTTTCAACGATCAGGTAATGAGCAGCAATCGATATAAGCGAGTCATGGCAGAAGAAGCGACTGCTTCTGACGCTGCGACAACCGACAAGAGTGCGGCAAACGTCGATGCGACGCAAAACGCCGACGCAAAGCCAGAAACCGAAGCTGCCGCGAAAGGATCAGAAGAATGAGATCTCCGCTAATCTCCTGCGTTTCTGTCTGCGTTGCGATCATTGCATTTGCAAACTTTAGTGTCGCCGCAGACAAATCCAGCGACACCGCAATGACACTGATCGTGATGGATCCGATGGCAGCACCGTTGGCGTGTGATTGCGTCAAAGGGTACGCCCAGCGAAAATACGACGAGCTGGGCACTTTTCTCAACGGCAAGCTAAATCGAAAGGTCACTATTGTTTGGGCCGAATCGCTCGAAGCTGCTCTGGAGAAATCCGGCGGCAAGGCCGATCTGATCATCGGCAAACATTCTGTCGTCCTCGCGGATGCCAAGGAAGCTCATCTGGAATTCAAGCCTCTGGCTCGACTAACAGACCTCAAGGACAAGGTTGTCCAAACCGGCCTGTTCGTCGTTCGTAGCAATGATCCGGCAAAGACGATGGAAGACCTGAAGGGTTATCGAATTCTGTTTGGCCCCAGCGACTGCGACGAAAAATCCGCCGCGCCGATGGCGTTGCTGAAGGATCACAAGATTGCACCTCCAAGTCCTGTCGAAACATCACCGTCATGCAGTACCGCTGCTTTGACACTGATGGAACTCGGCGCGGACGTGAAGGCGGCAGCCGTGATTTCAAGCTATGCAGAACCGTTGCTGGAGGGCTGCGGCAAGGTCAAGAAGGGAGACTTGCGAGTCATCGGCGAAAGTAAGCCGGTTCCTTTCATCACGCTGTTTGCCAGGTTGTCGTTTTCTGAAACGGAGATGTCTGACATTTCTGCCGCTCTGGATGAAGTTGGGCTGGATGCAAAGCTGCTCATCGACCTCGAAACAGCTTCGGGCTTCGTTCCGTGGGAAGAATCGGCTGTCTCAACAACTTCTGTAGACGCAAAAAAAAAGCCCTGACACAGGCAGTTGTTACTTCTGAAGTTATCGGAAGCCCGGCTGTTGCGACAGACTGGGCTTCTAACGTTGCTGTCAGTACCATATCAGTGACGTCGCCAAGCCAGAACAAGGCTCGCGACAACGGCGACTGGCCCGGCTGGCGAGGAGCCAATCGAGATGCTCGAGTCGCCTGGCTGCCGGACGTGTTGCCAGCAACTGCTGACTTCGCGTGGACCGCCGAGCTTGCTGGCGAAGGGCTGGGAGGCATTGCCGCAGCCAAAGGATTTGTCGTCGCAGGCAGCCGCGATGCATTGGATCGAAATGACGTCTTTCAGTGCTTCGACATCCAAACGGGTGATTTGATCTGGCAACATTCGTATCCAGCGATTGGCAAACTGGACTACGGCAATTCTCCCCGCGCGACTCCGTTGATTCACGACGACTACGTCTACACGCTGGGCGCCTTCGGACATCTTTGCTGCCTGGAGATTGAATCCGGCATCATGATGTGGCAAAAAAATCTGGCAATGGAATTTGGGGCGCCCGAACTGATCTGGGGACATTCCGGATCACCGCTGATCACAGGAGACAGTTTGATCCTTCAACCCGGCGGCAAAGACGCGTCCATCGTTGCGCTGGACTTTGAATCCGGCGATGTCATCTGGAAGACATCCGGGATCGAACCTGGCTATTCGTCCTTGCTATTGAAGACTGTCGGCGATTCTCGGCAGTTGATCGGCTACGATGCGAAGTCCCTTGGTGGCTGGGACGTCAAGACTGGGCAAAGACTCTGGACCGTCGTCCCACCTGAAACCGGTGACTTTAATGTGCCGACTCCGGTTTCGCTTGGTGACAGACTGATGGTATCCAGCGAAAACAATGGCACTCGGATCTATCATTTCAACTCCGATGGCACACTTCATCCCGATCCGGATCTGACGAATGAGGACTTGAAACCGGATTCGCACACGCCGGTTGTTTCGAACAGCCGTGTGTTTGGGATCTCGGGCGAACTGCTCGGACTGGCCCCGGAACAGAGCTTAAAGGCTGTCACAACGCTAAGCGATGACGCCTTTACTAACTACGGAAGTTTGATCGCCAGCGATACGCGACTGTTGGCTCTTTCCGATGAAGGCGAGTTGCTTCTGATTTCAACGGCTGAAGTAGAGCCAACGATCATGGGTCGACTCCAGCTCCAAAACGATCGCACGCAGGTTCTCTCGCATCCCGCCATCGCCGGCAATTCGATCTTCGTGAGAATCGGAAAGACTCTCAATCGGATGAAACTCGGCGAATAGCCGTCTAACTATCCCCATCCACCAGGTCCCAGAACTCGGCTTCGTTGGGGTCCAGTTTCTTCGCGGGCTTGGCAGATTTCTTTGGCGCTTGCGAAGGCTTTGCTGAGGCCGCAGGTCGTGTGGGAGTTGAGTCGGGGCGATTCGAAGACGTACCGCTGACTGGTGATCGTTTCGTCGCATCTCGCGATGGAGCGTTTCCGCATCGCTTGCACTTACCTCCTTTGACCAAAGTGGTACCACATTCGCTGCACAGCAGGACAGGCTCCTCGCTTCGACCAGCTTTGTTCGATCCGTCATCCGCCAGTCCCGCCAACATATTCAAGGCATCAATACTGACTCTTTCATCGAAAGATGCACTCGCGGAAGCGGCTGGCTTGATGGTCGACTTACTGACGGACTTCGGAGGCACTGCTGCCTTCGACACCGAGGCCTTTGAGTTTGTTGTCGGCTTTACTGTCGCCGGTGACACAATTGGCGGCAGATTTTCGCCAGCGATCGAATAGGGATCCATGCTGTCGTCATCGACAGGCCCCGGCTGTTGCTCAAGCTGCGAGTTGACATTTTCCTGCCGAATGAGCTCCACCTCCGCCTGTCGACCGCTGATGGGTTCACACGCCGAAACATGCACGCGAGCCTGATGGTCGTAACTGATTGTCACTTCAATCTCGGTTCCCTCGGGCAGATTTCGAGGCAGGTCGGTCACTTGGCAATTTCCAAGGACAATCGGCGGTCGATCAACACCGGCACCACTTTCCACGATTCGCACGTGAACTCGGTTCTGATCAGCGACGACTGTGCCAAACACATGGGTCACAGCGACAGGCAGGGCAGTATTCGCGGGAATCAGGAAGTGGGGAACTCGCTGACCACTGGTTGCGTCACGGACCAGAATTCCCAGTGCCCGCGCGTTGACGCTTTGCTGTTTAACCTTGGCCAATCGCGAAGACGCGGTGCTGTTGAAGACTGTGCGAGCGTACTTGTCGTTGGAAAGCAGCATGCCCGCATAGTATGCGGCACCATGAGCGATCGACTGATCCGGAGACAGCGACGAATTTAACGTTCGACCGCTCAACTTTTTCAGGCTCTCGCGAATCATCGGCATTCTGGACGCACCGCCGGTCGTCAGTACAACGTCAATATGAGCCCAGCCGAACTTATTGTCCTTCAGGATCCGGCGAGTAATCTCCTCGCAGCGTAGAATCAACTTGCGGCAGAGGTACTCAAACTCAGTCTGTTCAATTTGAAATGTTTTACGATGGCCTTCATGCTGCACTGTGATCGCCGCTCGCGGACGCACGGAAAGACTTCGCTTGGCTTGCTCTGCTTCCAGTGTCAAAAACTGAAGACTCGAGCGATTTTTGCGAGGGTCGTCGCCGAACTCCTCGATGAATTTCTCTGCCGCCGCATCGACGAGCATCCGAGTAAAATCCAAACCGCCCAGTTCCAGATCGCCATCGGACGCAACGACTCGAACTTCGTTGGTTTTGTATTTCACGATCGCCAGATCCAGCGTGCCGCCGCCAAGGTCAAACACCAGCAACTGTTGATCAATGGCCAGTTCTGTGAAGGCCAATCCTTCGTTCCCCAGCACATGGCACAGCGCGGCGGCGACCGGTTCGTTGATCATTTCGATGCGTTCGAGCCCCGCGGCATGTCCCGCCTGCATTGTGGCATGTCGCTGAGCATCGCTGAATTGAGCCGGCACGGTGATAACGGCTTCGCGAATCTCACCAATCTGTTCCTGCGCAGCCGCAATCAGCTTTCGAAGGATCATGCCCGAAATATGGACGGGCGAATAACGCATCTCGTCGATCTTCCAGAACTTCGTCGCATTCCCCATAAATCGCTTGGCATGCTGGACGACCCTATCCGGACTGGCGATTGCGTTCCGCATGGCTTCGGTGCCGACAATCGGCTGGTCGCCATCGAAGAAGACGACCGACGGCGTCGAAAGTTCGCCTTCCTGATTGGGAATCGTGACGGGCTGCCCAAATTCATTCAGCCAGGCAATGCAGGAGTACGTCGTACCAAGGTCGATACCGACCGCATGAGTATGCTTCATTTTGATCTCAGCAATTTTCAGGGACCATGGTCTACCATCGCGTTGAAAAAGGTGTCTGGAACATTGAAGCCTCACTGCAACACGGCAAATATGAGCCGCCGGAGAGCTCCAGACACCTTTTCCAACAGCCTCCTGCACTCGACCGTGCGGCAGACAGCGAATGCCGCTGAATACCAGTTTCGAACGCCATTTCTGCAGGCCGGTCATCGTACTTACCATGCCCCCGGATCACTACAGAAACCGGACTGTTCCCAGCCAACACAGCTCAGTTTTGCCAATCTTCGATTCAGTCTGAGACCGATTCGTGGCAGAATGCGAAAATGCACTCACCGATATCATCCATTTTCTGCCTTAGACATCGATCCAGCTCGATGAATTTCATCGCTTATCCTCATTCCAAATCGACCCAGTCTCACGACTCATCGCGTGGAGCAACAACAATCTTCCGTCATGCCGCTTTGTTTCTTCTGTGCTGCGTTTTTCTGACCAAACCAGGCCTTAGCGATGAATCTCGCCTGAAAACCGGCAAGGCTCTCGAAAAAAACTTGTCGGCCAACATCGAATGGGACAGTGTCCAGGCACCGCTTGGCGATCAGCTTCGCAACCTTCAGCAGCAGGCTGAAGTCGCGATTTTGCTTGATCGCCGAATTGACCCGGCGCAGCTCATCACTGTGCAAACGGAATCGGCCCCGCGAGTTCAAGTGCTCAAAAGAATTTCGGGCACAATTTCTGAGGGAGCATTTTGCGTTACAGAACATTTCGCCTTTGTCGGCCGCGGGGATGCCGCGCATCGGCTTCCCATCCTGATTGCGAGAAACAACGACCTTGCAAACTCGCTCCGGAAGAAAACGAACGCGACCGTGTCTCGCTCTCTGGCCGTCAGCCTGGACCCTTCATGGGAGTTTCTGGACGAGCCGCGACAGATCCTTCAACGATTGGCTAAGTTAGCAGGATTGACGATCACGAACGTGGAAGCTATTCCGCACGACGTCTGGGCCGAACGCCGACTTCCCGAAATGACGTTCGTCGAAGCCTCAACCATGATCCTCAATCAGTTCGACCTGACTCTCAAGTTTGCTACGGATAAACCTGAGGTTACCATCGTCGCGATTGACCCACTCGAATCTATTGAACATCGCTACGTTGTGGGCAGCTCGCTGAAATCCGCCATCACGGCGGCATGGCAGAGCAGGGCACCGGACGTTTCAGTGAAATGGGTCGGATCCAATGCCATTGTGACGACAACCCTGCAGCAGCATGCTCTGTTGAACGGAATCCTGTCGGACCTTCAGCATGCGGACGCCGGCACTGGCTCCACGGTTAAGGCACCGGTCAAGTCGATCCGTTCGACCAACTACCAACTGAAGGCCGAACGAGCCACGCTCGGGGAACTAGTCAACTACTTCCGTACAAACAAGGTGCCGATTGATGTGGCGGATGCAGACTCCGCAGAAACCAAACGTTTACTTCTCGAAGTTGTCCGGCTTGACACCATCGCAGAACCACTGCCGGGGACAAAGTTCTTCCCAAGGATTTTCGGCCAGCACTTCAGCAAAGTCGAGGTCCGGGACGATCGAGTCATTCTGTCACGAGAATAGACCATCAATTCCGCCACGTGGACCAAACGACAACCTGGACTTGCTGTTTTAACGCTTGCGAATCAGTCACGAGGTCGAACGATAACAACGCAGTCATCTGCAATTGGCTGCGTTTCGATTTGCATGGGCAACATCGTTTGCAGGATGTCGATATGAGTGATCGAGTGACGTGACAGTCGCAGAGTGCGAAAGCTACCGCCTCGCTTATTGCCCGATGCTCCCGGTTGAGCCGCACTCAGCCCCAGTGGCAGTAGGATCTGGTCGGCCAGATATTCGCCGACCGGAGCTGGCGATTTGAGGTACCGGCGAATCTCCTTCACGACTTCGTCCGCGACATGTTCGGCCGATGCCCCAACGCGACCAAATCCCGCAGCCAGTTCAGTCACGTTTTGCGACTTAACTTCTGCGAAGACGATGTTCCCCGGTCCAGCGGATTCAACAGGGTCGATTGTCACATCTTCGGGGTTCAACGACAACTTCCGAACCAGCGTCTTCGCTTCTCGTTCCGCGATATTCAGCGACAGGTTGCTGATAAGCACCTTCCCTCGCTTTGCAATCGTGGGCCCTCGTTCCAGCAAGTCGAAACCCTTCAGCGACTCGGACGGCCTGATGTGAACCACCATCCGACCTCCGCCGGCCGGAAAGAATCCGTGGCGTTCCAGAGTCGCCTCCACTCGCGGTCCCATGAGATTGATGAGAGGCAGATAACTTCGCTGCAGAAAATCAAACGGCGGAGCCCATTGATTGTGAGTCCCTCCTTCCAGCACAACTTCCGACGGCCCATCCGCCGTCAGCAACGCAGGGAGAATTGTCTGAAGAACCAGAGTTGCACTGCCCGCGGTTCCGATGCTGAACTGATACTTGCCTGCGACAACGGGCCGCGGCTCGAAAGTTAACGACGTCGAGCCCAGTTCAGCTCCAGTCAGGACTCCGCCGCAAATCCTGGCCGCCGCGTTCATGGCTGTCAGATGCTGTCTCATCAACCCCGGCTTACTTCGCCCAGAGCGAATCTTCTCAATCCGCACGGGTTTTCCCACAACGATGGCCAATCCCACCGCCGATCGCAAAATCTGCCCACCGCCTTCGCCCTGAGAACCATCGATTGTGATAAGGTGAGTTGTCATTGGGATCTCTAATACAATGTCATGATTCGTTGGCCGGAATAATTGGTGAACAGTCAAAGGACGCGACCGCACTTACGGCCAATATCAAACGCCAACGCTTAAGAGGACCCCGAATGATCAGGGCGAGTTCGGATGGCCTTTGTTGTTCGCAGAAACTCGCATCCGTACACGAACAGAAGCAGAAAACACAAGAAAATACGGGGCAGGGCGGAAGCCAGGGATGCCGTCAAACTGACATTGTCCATTTTGATAGAAAACGAAACAAACTGTCGGCCAAAATCCCCTGCTTTTGAAACACACGACATTGCTGTCACCACGGAAGGTTAGCGATGACTAAGTCCGCCACATGGCCTCTGGAACACAACGCCATCTTTGTTCGTAGTGAGTACTACCCAGCGTTTGGAATCGCCAACAATCGCCCTGAAACTTTGCGAACAGATGTCTCCATTGTTACCTGGATCTTCTCCGGCTTCGGTGGACGAGTGATTCTGCAGGGAAGTCAGAATCTGCTTTGGCATAAGCTGCAAATACGCCCGTCGCAAGTTCAGCAGATGCCGAGTATGTTTCGCCAGTATCCGCACAGCTTCGGAATCGTCAAGAAGCTGGCTTTCAAGGTCTACAAGAAGATCTGGAACTCGCTGGGACATATCGAAACCGGAAATCCACCTCAGCGCAAAGCCGACTAGCTCGGCTGAAAAAGTCGATAAATATCGCATTGCGCCCCGGCCAGTGAATTACCTGAGTCGCCGAAAGCTTTTCGTTCAGACATGAGTTTGTCAATACCATGAAGAATACTGATGTGATTTACTTGCACGGTCGTTGTGGCTATCTGGCAATGAGGCTTCTCTGAAAGCAGACCTTGGCGAATTCATCGGACGTGGGCGGACACACGGGACACAATATTGGCTACTCTAGGGAGTCGGGGCTGTTTCTGCTCTGTTTGGCGATTCGCTTGTGATTGGCTGTTTCAACATGCTGCAATCTGCAGTTCTGGTGGAAGCGCAGGGCGGCAGAGTTGGTTTTGGGCTCGGACTGGCATTACTACTTCTTGGTGGTTTGTTGATCCACAGTGGTTATGCCAAGACGAATGCGGACGCATCGAATTCTATGAAAAAGGAGTGCATGTCGTCGGCGGAGCATGCAACCGGGCTGGCAATTCTATCACCCGGCAACGCTGAACATCGTTGTCATCAAGCCGGGGCCGTGGCTAAGTCTGGAAGAACTGAAATCCTGTTGCCTCCTCGAGTTGCAAATGTACGAATGGCGAATCGTTGACGGAGTTCTTGTGGGAACCGGCGACTACTTGTTCGGAGGTGGAAGCGAGCGTCTGAGCATCAACGAGACCGGTGAAGTCAACGATTTCAGCGTGGGTATGTCAAGACTCCTGCGTTTCAGTGAAGCGGCATCCATCGCTCGCTGCGATTGCGAGTTGAAGATGATTGAGTCTTAATGGGGGAACTGCAAAAGCTGCTACTGCTCGGCTTGTCTTGGCCTGTGAGGTCGTTCGTGACTCGATTGTGTGCTAACGTGACGACTCCGGAACCCGTTCGGTTGCCATTCTTATCGTACTGATAAGCCTCCGTCGTTTGATTCGCACCTGTGGCTGCTGTGACCTGATCG
Source organism: Planctomycetota bacterium (assembly GCA_031377305.1). Lineage (GTDB taxonomy): Bacteria > Planctomycetota > Planctomycetia > Planctomycetales > Planctomycetaceae > SXXK01. The sequence goes on from JANMEV010000377.1 coordinate 18,909, forward strand.
AAAGTGTCATACGCGTATGTGCGAGTCCCCGCCGGAGATGGGAAGGAATCAACTCGACCGTGATCATTGGGATTTGGAGTTGCCTGTCGTCGCACGTTTGCGACTCACGTGGCAGAATCGTCGGGGAGCATTTGATTTTTCCCAGTCCCTGGACGTCGCCGCTCGTTGGCAATATCGATCGCGTTGGTAAACTCTTTTTTGCTAATGGCCTTATAATGCTCTCGTTACTGCCGGTTTAATGCATGTTGCCGAATGCGGGCACTTGTGCTCCCGTTGTCGCCAGTTGGTTGTCTTTGAAAGTATCCCACTTCGATGTCTGAACCTGAGATTCCCCAGTCCCTTCCCGGTGTTCAGCCTACGGTACTGGCCCCCGAACCAGGCAATGCACCGGCGACGATTGATGTGGTCATTCGAAACCGCCGAGCTCAGCCATTTTTTGGGCGTCATCCATGGGTCTTTGCCGGCGCGGTTGACCACATCAAAGGCGCTGAACCGGACAAGATTACCGCGGGAACAACAGTGCGTCTGATGAGTTCCGAAGGACGATTCATCGCCTGGGGTCTTTATAATTCCATCAGCCGGATCGTCGTGCGACTGTATTCGTGGCGGCAGGATCTGGTTCTGGATGATTCGTTCTGGCTGGGTCTGATTCAGCAGGCCATCGCTTCTCGCCAGCAGTTGTTTGATCTGAAGTCGGCCAATACGGGCTGTCGATTGATCTTCAGCGAATCGGATGGCCTGTCTGGACTAACAGTCGACTTGTACGGCGGCTACCTTCTGGTTCAGTTCACCAGTCTGGCATTGTTTCAACATCGTGAGCCGATTCTCGCTGCGTTGCAGAGCGAGTTAAATCCAAAAGGTGTTTGGCTTCGAACCGAAAAGGGGATGCGCGAAGCCGAGGGCCTGGAAGTTGTCGACGGACTTCTTTCTGGACAGGAGCCGCCTCGTCCGTTGTTCATCGATGAGCATGGCGTTACCTACGGCGTTGATGTGCAGCAGGGGCAGAAGACGGGCTGCTATCTCGATCAGCGAGACAATCGTCTCGCCGCGAGTAGCTATCTGAAGGGTGCTCGGGTTTTGGATGCGTTTTGCTTCTCCGGCGGTTTTGGAATAACCGCTTTAAAGCTTGGAGGAGCAGCGTCTGTTTTTGGCATCGACTCGTCCGAGTCGGCTTTGGTTCTTGCCCGAGCCAATGCAGAACTGAATGGCGTGTCTGATCGATGCCAGTGGAAACGTGACGACGTGCGGCCCGCTTTGGAAGGCATGGTCGGGCAGGGCACTCTGTTTGATGCCGTCATACTCGACCCGCCTCGCATGGCGCGGACTCGGGGCGGTTCCGATCGAGCCGTGACTGGCTACTCTAGGCTCAACCAACTGGCCGTTCAGGTATTGAAGCCGGGCGGAACGCTAATCACCTGCAGTTGTTCTGGTCTGGTTAGTCGAGCAGAGTTTCAGGAGATGCTGGGTGAAGTGGCCCGCGCGACGGGTCGGGACATTCAGATCCTCGAAAATCGTGGCCAGCCAGCCGACCATCCGGTGAGCGTCACATGCCCTGAAACCGAGTACCTGAAAGTGATCATTTGCCGCGTGAATTAAATCGCTGCTGTCAAAACTTCGTGGAAAGAGCATCGCCGCGCAACATCGATTGAGACCGGGCAGGCTGGGTGGACTGTGTCAGCTGCGCGAAAACAATGATGCCACGCTGATTGAATGCCGATTCTCAAGATGGCACTGAATCTGCCTCCACGGATGGAATGCGCAGATTCTGCCGCTGACCGTTGTTTACAGGTAACAGGCCAGCAGTTTTGACGCATTTTGCCATAGCGAGGTTGAGCCATGGGACGGCTAAAAATCGTGCTTTTTATCGCAGCTTTTGTTGCGACTGCACAGACCTCACCTGCTCAGCAACAATACTCGGAGGCATCACGTCAGCCCGCTGGGCAGCCGGGATTCGTCGTTGTTGGCGACGTGCAAACGCCGGATCACTTTCCTCTGTCAGCCTCTCGAACCACCGTGCGAGAAGCAGTGATGAGTGCCGTGTTGTTGAGCGATTCCGTCAGCGTTTCGATTTTACGAGGGACTCAGGATCGAGCTGTCTGGACTCAGATGATTTCTGCGACCGGCCAGGATTCGGGTGAGCTGGTGATGAATGACGACGTGTTAGTCGTTCAGTCAATGTCGCCGGTTGCAGTGCCGTACATGAAAAATGCCGCGTTGCGCACTGAAGGTGGTGTACACATCATCGAACTGAAAAGTGATGTGATTGCTGTCGGTGACGTGATGCAGCAAACGGTGGGTCTCCCGTCCCCGGAACACCTCGTCAACATTACCTGTCGCTTTCAGGGACGATCACCTGTGGCCAAAGCCAATCTCAGCGAACGAGTTGCTCACGGCGACGTGATTACAGTGTCGCGGGGCAGTCGAACACTGATGAAAGGATTTGGCAGTATCGTCCCAGCATTCTCAGAATGGACGGAACCTGCACCTGTGGCGATTCCGCGTTCCACATCTGTCGATCCGACACACCTTCAAAATGAAGCTTCGCCCACAATGTCGTTCGACCAGATGGACGGGCCGCCGTTGCAGATGACTGATGCGTTTGCTTTTCCCATGATGGAACCCGCCGAGCCTGTTGAATCGCCGGTTGTCGGGGATTCAGTGTCTAATTCTGAGTCACCGGTTGCCGTACAGTCGGTGTCGCAGGCCAGTCCTTTCTCAGACGTTGTCAGTGCTCCGGATGCTCCGATCGAACAGCCGATTATGAACACGGATGGCGCCAAGGCTACATCAAACGCTTTGAGTCCGTGGAATCTGGTTTTCATCGGTGGCCTTCTGGCTGCGGGGCTCCTGATTTTGGCGGGATCGTTGAAGTCGGAAGACGCTGGTTTCAACAGTGCCTCGTCAGTGAAAGTCTCAGAGATTCAGTCAGCGGTGGTCACCGAATTTGCGACGAATTCTCCCGAAGCCGATTCGTTGCTTCGAAAAGATCTTCGGCCAATTCAGTTGCGGAAGAACATCGCCTCGGAAGAAACGGCCGTTGAGTACGTGGTACGCGAAGTTACTTTTGAGGCCGATGCCGAAGCTGTTGTTGCCAGCGTGACTCCGGTCAATTTGGTTGCAACGAGCGAATGGTTCGGAGGCGACTGGCAGTCAAAGAATGGAACGGTGAATTCTGATCGGGCAACCGTCGCTGACGCGACTGTTGCGGGTCGCATGATGGAGAACGAAGCAACTGCTTTTGTTAAATTTGCTGTTTCTCCAATCGGACAAGTTGCTTCGGAAGTTGAAACTGTCACCAGTCAATCGGATCTTGCTGAGCTGGAAGACCTTCTTCAGAATCGCCTGCCGATTGATCTTTGTGAAACCAAACTCCCACTGCGAATTTCACTCTTTGGTCGGCCAGCAGGCCCACGCCGTTTGCGAATCGACGCTGCTCATTCGGTTCTTTCAGGCCCACACACCAACATGTCGGCCGAACGAAAACGGGACGAGAAAAAGACGGTCGATACCGCTGGCAGTTTGGATCGAGCACTTCACTCTCTGCAGGAACGGACAGACTCATGATTTGCGCGATCGATTTTGGCAGTTGTTGGATTCGTTCCGTGTTTCGGAATCCGCAAGCTCCTGAACGGCTTTCGATGTACGCAGAGAAAGCAGAATACGCGTTGGTTGCTAACAGCGAACAGCATCGACGGACACTGCAGGAACAGCAGATCCCATTTGCCGAATGCGAAGGATCGCTGGTGGTTGTGGGTAACAACGCAGCGAAGGCTCAATGGCTTAGCCGCGTTCCCTGCACACCACTTCTGGTCGACGGAACGGTGCCAACGGACGACGCGCCGGCCAGACAGATCCTAAGTGTTCTGGCCGACGCGATTCTGCCACCATTGGATGACAGCCGGAATCTTTGTGTTCTGACAATACCGGGTGTTTGCGATAACTCCTCGAAATCGAAACGCAGCGAGGAGTTTTTGACCCGCCTGATTCAAATGCGGGGATACACATCGTTGATTGTGGACCCCGCGGAAGCTGCGTTGCTAGCCAGTTGCAGCGATGCGTACTTCACCGGAATCAGTGTTGTTATGGGGGCTGAAACGACAGCGATTTGCATCGCTCGTTATGGCATGCCACTCGCTTCCGAGACGATTGCCATTGGTTCCAACTGGATCGATTCCGAGATCGCCCGCCACTTCAGGATTCAGGTTTGGGATGAGAGCGGAAACGCCTATCTTGATCTTGAGAGCGTTCGGCAATGGAAAGAGCAGGGGAGTGTGCATCTTCGAAGTGCGATCGGTGATCGCGAACGCATGATGTCGCGGCTATATTCCGTCGTGCTTGATCGAGTCACTCGCACGGTTGCGCAAATGTTGAATTCAACAGCCGTTCGAAATGCATTACAGAAACAGCGGCTGGCGGTGATGTTGTCTGGCGGTGCCACAATGGTCGAAGGCTTTGCGGGTTTGCTGACCGAGCGATTTATCGATCAGGAAATCGCTGAGCGAATTCTTTCCATTCGATGTGCTCAGGATCCATGCACCGCCGTTATCCGCGGCGCACTGATTTACGGCGAACTGGAATCGCGTGCACTGGCTGTTGAGGAAGCAGCGTAGCACATTGATGCTCGCTGACCGGACGAGTCAACAAATGCCATGCGATGCTGAATTGCGTCGATGCCGGACAATTGGCTTCGGGGGAGGTAGGGACATTCACAGTCGCGACTGACTGGACAACTCACGGCTTCCAAGCCTCAGCGACATGAAGTAACACGCCGCTGAGAACTCCGTTGACCTTCTCAGTGAAGGAAATCGATAAGCATCGCTGCCGGTTGGGTGCCCAGTGTCGCGACCTGGCGCAACGTTTAGTTGTCTACGACTTCCATACTGGACGCCCCGAGCAGCCGCGATCCTGAGGCCGGGTTTTCGTTGCCGTTGACTTCGGCTGATTTGCCGTTTCGTTCGGAATAGTAGTACCCGTAGTAACCACGTCGCTCGAATTCGGACCCGCTTCCATAGGTATTCACGACACAGCCAAGCATCTTGGCTCCCGCTGCACGCAGCGACTCAACAGAGTCGATGACTTGCTGCTTTGTATCGTTGGACGACCTTACCACCAAAATCATGCCATCTGATTTTTGAGCCACAATAACTGGATCGGAAACGGCAAGCACGGGACCAACGTCGACGACAACCAGCTCAAACTTTTCCGACAGCGACTTCAGGAACTGATCGAAGATCTCATTTTGCAGTAACTCCGAAGGGTTCACAGCGCCGGAACCCGCTGTCATCAAGGTCAGGTTCTTGACGCCCGACGGAACGAGTGCGTCGTCGATGGTTGCCTTTCCTTTCAGCACATCTGAAAGGCCGATTTCATCAGGTACGTTAAACCGTTTGTGAAATGTTGGTCGTCTCATATCGGCTTCGACCAACACGACGGTCATATTCAACTTGGCGAATGCCCCGGCAATGTTTGCCAGGATCGTTGTCTTTCCGTCTCCGGGCAAAGGACTTGTTGCAGAAATGATTTTCAGCTTGCCCGATCGGACATCGTTAAGCAACAGGGTACGAAGCATTCGAAATGACTCGCCTTCCGGAGAATTGTCCATCACAATCGGAAGGCTTCCGTCTGTCTTGATGCGTCCGACGCGAGTCAAAATTGGAAGGCCAATGGCACTGTCAATTTCGGAAGTCGAACGAAATCTTGTATCCAGTTGGTCGATCACCAGTGCCGCAAAGAGTCCGCCGATGAGTCCAATCATGAGTCCGCCAACTCCGCAAAGTGGAAGGCTTGGCCAAACCTGTTCGCCTTTTCGAGGCGACTCCAGAAGTTCATGAATGTAGCCGTGCATTCCAGACGCCAGATTCAGCTCACGAAGCTGCTCGACCAATCCGTCGAACAATGTCTGAGTGCGATCGACTCGAGATTTGAGGATGCCCTCCCTTAGTTCAAAATCCACCAGCATTCGAGCCTGCTTGTCAGCATCGGCAATCAGAATGCCGAGTTCTCTTCGCCGTTCACTGATGGCACTTATGTCATTCTTCAGAAATGCGATATAGGCTCTAAGCAAGTCTTCTGCGGTTAGCTGAGAGTCGTCTTCCCCGAGCACAAGGTCGGAACTTCGCTCGTTGACAAACTCCTTAACTCCCTTGATTTCTTCGTCCAGCTTTTTCACGTCTGGATGGCCGGGGCCGAAATCAGCTTCTAATCGACGCTTATCCGACATGAGCCGCAGCATATGGGAGTAACTTGTGCGAGCCTCTTCAAGTCGTTCCGGCTGATCAGCGAGGAAGCCCGCTGTTTTCGCGGAGTTTGCCTGAAGGCCGGCAAACACGCCCAGTCTTGCGAGACTGTCGGTGTCTATCACGCCAAGGTCATCAATATTGATTCCATCGCCGTCTTTCCTCGCTTCATAGACAGTCATCGCTTTTTCGAGTCGAGATTTACTTGAGGACTCCTGAATATCCAGCGTCAGCAGTTCTTCGTGCAGGCGACGATACTGTTCAAGATAGACATTGCTGCTGCCGTCTCCCTGAAACAACACCGGGGCATTTTGGCGCGAAGTAATGTACTCCTGCTGGACCTTTTCGAGTTCCTGCTCAAGTTTATTGCGGCCCTCTTCGACGATGCCGTTTGCTTCCGACATCGCCTTTGTTAGCTGGTCGCCCAAAAACAATTGGTACTCAACTACGATGGCTTCGAGAATCAGCCGACAATCATCGGGGTTCGTGTGCTCAAAAGAAATGGAAAGACTGCGAGCGTCCTTTGCAGTGCCTTCACCCCCTCGAGTGAGCTTCATGTGTTCAATCACGTAATCTGTCGCGTCGCCCTTGTCCTCGGTCACGTTCTCCAAAATTGACTTAAGCTTATCCAGGTTGTGGCGACTCAAAGCTCCTTCGACGATTCGTCGGCTGCGAAGAACTTCCATGTGGTTGGCAAGAACATCTTCGTCCACCATGTCTTCAGAGTTGGTGGTTGCCGGTCCGGCAGAAGCCAGTCGCGGATCTCTTTGGCTAACAAGGACTTTGGCTTTCGATTCGTACCAAATCTTTGCCTTTGTCCAATACAGCATCGATAGTGCCAGGCCGAGACTCATAATGGCCAGGATCACCCACCGTTGACGGCGGAGAATCTCCGAGAGCTGCAGTGATGGCTGGGACTGCATCGAGTCTGCAAAAACGACCTGACTGACACGATCAGACTGCGAAGAATTCTTGGACGTAGCCTTCATCACTGACTTTCTGCTCGACTCCAGCGTTTTCTTTTGCTGGCAAAAATGTTGTCTCACAGCGAAACGGCACGAAATGCGTAGAAGTACCCATCGTGCCATTCATTTTCGCTGAAACGAACTGCATTGAAGCGTATTACTTGTCACCGTCTGGCCTCGCAAGTAGTTTCCTGTTTTTCCCGGCAAATGTCCAAATGCGGCCGCTCGCTGTTGCAGATAAAATCAACAATCCCAGAGGATCATGCTAAACAGGCGACTTTAGGGAAGATCGGATGTGGTTGCTTCCGTTGTTTTGGAATTTGTTTTGCTCCACTTGTCGATCCATTGTTTGAGGCGTTTTTGAGGGATCCGGCCAGCTACAGCACAGCATAAAGAACGGACGACGTTTTGATTCGAAAACTTGCGTCGCAAACGACCTCCTTTGACTACCAAACGTGGCATTCTAGAATCCGCACCGCCGCGATGCTGTCATTAGCCAGCCTGACCAATTTCCAATGTTTTGAAACTTGGCCGTCTGCGGCTGATTTACGTTCAAATTCCTCTGGAGCAGCTCAATAATGAAAGCCATTGCCGTCCGCCCTGGCACCCCGAACAGTGTTCATCTTGCCGAACTGGCGAAGCCGACGTTGGGCGATGTCCCAAACGGTCGAGGGGTAATGGTGCGAGTCCTGAAGGTCGGCGTGGATGCCACGGACCGCGAAATCAACGATTCACTCTACGGAAACGCTCCTGCAGGGTTTGACTTTCTGGTGATTGGCCACGAATGCTTCGGGATGGTGACAGAAGTCGGACCGAACGTGCGGAAGGTGAAGCCTGGCGATTACGTCACGTGCACTGTTCGTCGGCCAGGCGGTTCCATCTACGATCAGATCGGACGATCTGATATCACCAGCGAAGAGCAGTACTACGAGCGAGGAATCAACCTGCGACATGGTTATCTGACCGAGTACTTCGTCGATGACGAAGAGTTCATCGTGCGAATGCCGGTTGGATTGAAGCATCTGCATGTGCTCGCCGAACCAATGAGCTGCGCTGCAAAGGCTGTCGAACAGGCTTTTCTGGCTCAGAAGAGACTTCAAGTTTGGGAACCAAAGCGTGCATGGGTCACCGGGGCAGGGCAGATTGGACTGCTTTCCACTCTGATTCTTCGATTGCGAGGTATGGAAGTTTTCACTTTGGCTCGCGGCCGAAAGCCGAACCTGAAGGCCGAGATCGCGGAAGGTCTTGGCTCTCACTACATCAGCACGTCTGACATGACGATGTCGGAACTGGCTGCCAAACATGGCAAGCCGGACCTGATCATCGAAGCAACCGGAAGCAGTGCGATTGCGTTTGAAGCCATGCAAATCCTTGGTCACAACGGCTGCATGGTTTGGACGAGCATTACGGGTGGCCAGCGTAAGGTTGAAGTCCCCGGCGACAATATTAACCTGAATTGGGTGCTTGGCAACAAACTGCTGGTCGGTTCCGTGAATGCCAACTTCCGCCATTTTGAGTCCGGAATCGCCGACCTTGCACTGGGAGAAGTGACCTATCCCGGAGTCATTCAAAAGATCCTGACGAACGCCGTCAAGGGTCTGGACAACTACAAGGAAATGATGCGTCTGCTGGTAGAAGACCGGGACGCGCTGAAGGTCTACGTCGATGTGGCCGAAGGCTGATGGCGATAACGCGTTAGACTCATTTTCAGCAGCACGTGAACACGGAGCTTGCATCCTTAAGAAAGCTTGCAAAGTGTGCGGCCTTTGGCAACGAGCCAACGACCTCCCTTGCCATTTGGGCTTTCAGGCCTCGTCAGGCGGCAATGTCTGCTTCATCGTCGGTATCATCCCCGGTCTCTGCAATGGCGGGAAATGTTCGCTGACGGCGAAGCGTGGCATAGTTCGGCAGGTCTTCGAGTCGTCGAAGGCCGAACATGGAAAGAAACTGGCGAGTGGTTTCGTACAGAAATGGGCGGCCGAGTGAATCGTCCTCGCCGCCAATGCGGACAAGGCTGCGATCCATAAGTTGGCGGATCATTTCGGCCGATTGAACTCCGCGAATCGCCTCAACGTCCGCTCGCGTGACCGGTTGTTGGTACGCAATGATTGTCAGCGTTTCCATCATGGGTGACGACAGCTTCATCTCGGCTTGACGATTATGAAGCCGATCCAGCCAGGTCGATAGCGATGCTCGGGTCATCAGAATGTAGCCGGCTGCCGTTTGTTCAATGCGAAACGCCGACCGAGTTCGATCGTAGCTGTCGTTCAGGACCTGCGACAGTTGCTGAACTTCTTTAGCATCGATCAAGCGGGCAATCTGAGCCAACTTGCGAGCGGGAACGGCTCCGTCGGCAATTAATAGTGCTGCTTCCAGGCGAGCGAGTCGAGTTGATCGCACGAGTCCGCCGTCAGGTAGCACCTGAAATGAACGTGGAACTGTTCGCTGGTTCCGAGCATCTCCGACGATCCAACGCAGGCGTTCTCGATCAGGAATCGGCGCTGGATTGAGGCTGCGGTCGCCGTTCCGTTGATATCCGTAGCTCGTGCTGGCTTTCAATTCCGACATGGCAGTATTGGCGGTTCTCTTTAGACAGGGAATGGACAAGCGTGCGGGTTGCAGCAAATCTTACTGTCCGCGCTCCGCCTGCTCTGACTGCCAGCGGGAAACCTGCTCCAGAACGCTGCGAGCACATTCGTCTCGCGTCTGACCGACAGCTTCGAATCGGTACCGCATCAGTTCTGTCGAGCCACGAAAGAAAACGGCAAATCCGACAGGCGACTTCGGGCCAGCCTCAAACCACATCGTTCGCAAGGCCCCTTGGGCATTTAGTTGTTCTACTATTTGTTCTGCAGAACGCCCCGTAATTTCAGGCGGAGCTTCATCGGCAGGATCGATCTCAGTGGAAAGCGAATCCGGCGTCATGAATGGATCAACTTCCTCGCGACGTTTCGACTTGCCGGAGCTTTGTTTTTCCTGTGGCTTCTGGTGTCTTGTGCTGCCGTTCGGTTTCTTGGTTTCTTCAGCGAAAATGTCGTCGAATTCCGGATCGATTCCGACTGACTTTTCTCGCGACTTCGGACGGTCGTGAAGTCCTGTTTCGAGATCGCTGAAATCGCTCAGAAGATCGTCGTCGGGATCAGGAGCATCAGCGCCATCAGACGCATCAAGCGAGGTGGTGGAGACTCCCGGCAACTGCCCGGGCGGGCGCAACAACGCAATGGCGGGTACCACAATCAGTGGCAACGTCATTAACAGCGTTGATAGTAAACCGCTGCGAGAGGAATCCATTCCCGCATTCCCATTTTCGAAAGGAAGTCAGCCACTCCATTGGGCAAATTCTGCCGGAGTTTACGACAGATTGCCAAACGCCACAATTGCAGTTTCGAAAGGCAGATATCAGGTATTCCTCAAGAGTTCAGGGGGCAAGGGCGATTTGAGGGTTCATTCTGGTGATAATCAATTCTCGAATTGAAACGTTGAATGAATTTGTTCAGTCTCCACCTCTCGAACTCTGTTGCGTATCATTCTTGCGGCAACTTTTACTGATGCCGATGCCGATCAAACCGCGATTGACTAAAAACCAGGTTGCTATTGATTGCCAGCTTCATTTCGAATGCTGTAGCGCTTAGTCACCAGCAAAAACGGCCGGTTTGTTGATGGTGACGGAAACTTTAAGGGTCCTTTCGCCAGCCGGGTGAAACGAGAACAAGAGGAAAAAATGTCAGGCACTCATCAAACTTCAAATCGCATTTCTCGCCGCAGTTTTTCCGCCGCGATCGCCGCGGCTGGCTTCTCTGCCTCTCGCTTCGTGCGTGCGGACGAAAAGACTGGTTCGAATGCCACTGAGCATCCCCTCGCTCCCGCTCTGAGACATGCAAAAGCATGTTTGGAAAAGACTCAGGCGATGAAGGGCTACGAATGCGTATTTGCCAAAAAGGAAGTTGTTGGCAAAGAAATGATTTCTCAGACGATGAAGATGAAGGTTCGTCAAGAGCCGTTTAGCGTCTACATGTATTTCCTTGAACCAACCAAGGGTCGCGAAGTTATTTTCGTCGAGGGCAAGAACGACAACAAACTGCAGGTTCACGAAACGGGCTTTGCATCGCTGATCGGCACGTTGTCGTTGTCTCCGGATGATCCGCGAGTAATGGCGGAAAACCGACATCCGATTACAAAGGCCGGTATCTCCAAGCTTCTTGAGAGCGTGATTGCTCAGTGGGAAGAGGAAACCAAGTTTGGCGAAACAAACGTGCAGTATTTTGAAGATGCCAAAGTCGGCGATTACAAGTGCCGAGTGATCGAAAGTAGTCATCCACAGCCTCGCAAACAGTTTCCACTCCACATGACTCGCCTGTGGATCGAAGAAAAGTCGGGCCTCGCGGTTCGAGTTCAGCAGTTTGGTTTCCCGACCAAGAAAGACCAGAAGCCGCCGATTGTGGAGGATTACTCCTTCACCAATATCAAGCCCGAAATTCGGCTGTCAGATCGCGATTTCGACACAAATAATCCGAGCTACAACTACTAACCTGCGTCGGAGTTCACTGACAAAAATCAGATCCCGCTCTCCAACGAGACCGCGATCCTTTCATGGGTATGGCTGGCGGGCCGCAGGTTTCGCCCGAACTTGAACGGCAGTTAGTTGGCGGTTTTTGGCTGTCGTTTGTGGGACGCGCGTGACGTAGCGCCGCGCTCGCAAGTGTAGCAGTCTGAATACGCGGGGTTTACGACGGCGTTGCGAGGAGTTCGAAGTCGCGGCGTTGCGGAGGCGTCGCCACTGTCAGCTCGCTGAATTTCAGCACCGCTTGATTCGATACACACCGTATTGCGATCCAGTGTGGGCAGAGATCCTGCACCAGATCCTGAAAGCTCTGGGCCGGGTAAACCGGATGCCGTGCGAAGAGTCGCATCCGTCGTGAGTACAGACTTTGATAGCGCCGCGGTAGCCGCCACCGAACGTCGCGACTGCTGAGCAGTCTTGAGATCGGACGCACATGCAGATCGACTGACTTCAGGCTGCGAAACGCTGTTCCACCTGAGCGAGACTTTTGTCAGTCGCCACAAGTTGTTCGGCCGTCATCGTCTCTTTCGGAACGCTTGAACAAATCACGCACAAGCCACCGATCTCCGCTTCAGCCTTGATCTTTTCTTTACAGCGAGCGTAGGGGAAACTGGTTTCCGGGATAATCAGCTCGAAGTGTTTCTCCAACGTGCGCAGCCCAGTCACGCCGTGGAGAATTCTACGGAGTGTCGGCCATCCGAGTGTTTGTGTTGTCTCGATGAAGATCCAGCGTTCGCGCAATTAATTTTGTTGCTCGGTCGGCAACGTTGGCCACGGCAGCTTCTACGGAAAGCTCGGTATCACCCAAAAGGATTTCACGACCATCCTCCAGCGTCAGCTTCAGCCGACAAAGTACATCGGTACCCCTCCGTGGCCCATCCACGTCGGTCAGCGTGATCTTTGCCGTCTGAATTCTGGAGCCGTATCGGCCAAACGCGAACTGAAGTCTTTGCTCGATTGACTCGAGTTGACTTTCAGTCAGCGGAACATTGCGGCTGTTGATCTGAATCTCCATAATTTCACTTTCTGTGCGATGAAGCGACTGATTTGAGCCAAACATGCCGCGGGTTTTCCACAATCAACAAAAGCGCTCATTCAGAGGCCTGGAAAAGACCGGGCCATGTCAACGACGTCACGACACCATTGGTCTGGAAGAACGGCAGCCATGGTTTCAATGATTTTGGGATTAACGGCAGTTCACTTGCATTCGGCTGATCAGTGTTCTCTGTGTGCAATTTAATCCCAATCCACGGCTCTCCCACTCTCCTCAGTTTGTCTTGCTTCGCCATAGAACCTGACAGGATCACGGAGCGGCTCCCGGCCGGAAGCTGAAACATGAAAATCATCTGACGGCGATGGGACCGGCGAGTGATGCAAATAGACTCATCCATTTCCAAAACGTCTCGACGACGTCGATTGGAATGACGCGCCACGACCTCTGCCTGTAACCACCCATCGTCGCACTTCAAAGATTTCCGTGTCGCCAGAGAGTGTTTGCTTACTGATGCATCCATGGTGGTCTGTTCCTTAAAACGTGTTGCTCATAATCCAATCAAGCAGAACATCCATCGGCAAAAGTATACGTGTTTCCGGACAATTGACTAATTCAAATCTGTTTATTGATTCATTGATTAAATTGAAGTATTGTTCGTAGTATGGACTGGCTTAACTACCACCACCTGTTGTACTTCTGGATGGTCGCTCGCGAAGGCACGATTTTGCGAGCGGCAGAAAAGTTGCACATTGGGCAGCCTGCGATCAGCACCCAGCTGCGCAGCCTGGAAGAGTCGCTGGGACAGAAGCTGTTCCAGAAGTCCGGGCGAACGCTGGAGTTGACCGAAACAGGCAAGACTGTGTTTCGATATGCCGACGAGATTTTTTCGCTCGGTCGCGAAATGGTCGACACGCTGAAAGGGCATCCTGTCGGCAAGCCGGTGCGATTCATCGTTGGCATTGTTGATGTGATGCCCAAACTCATGGCTCGTCGACTGCTGGAGCCGGCGTTACGACTGTCGGATGACCTGCGTATGATCTGCGTGGAAGACACTCTCGAAAAATTGCTGAGCGAGCTGATCCTGCACAATGTGGATATCGTGCTGTCGGACACGCCGGTCTCCGCTGCGTTCAAAGTTCGCGCCTACAATCATGCTCTCGGAGAGTCTGCGGTTGGGCTTTTTGCCACAAAGGAGCTGGCTCGCCGATATCGCAAAGGATTTCCGGATTCTCTGAATGGAGCCTCTTTTCTTCTTCCGACCCGCAGTTCGGCTCTACGACGATCCATAGATTCCTGGCTGGAAAGCAAAGATCTGCGACCACTGATTCGCGCGGAATTTGATGACACGGCACTTTTAAAGGCGTTCGGTCAGACGGGCGAAGGAATCTTCCCCGGCAGCCTCGCGATTCAGGATGAAATCAATCGGCAATACGAAGTCGAACTCGTCGGTGAAATGCAGGGTGTCCGAGAGCATTTCTTTGCCATCTCCGCCGAACGAAAGATCAAGCATCCAGCGGTCCTTGCGATCGCTCGGACGGCAAGGTCTGATCAGTTTCTCTAAGAACGAGTGGATGGTAGAAATTCCATTCTTGTGGTTCCTTCTGGGCTTGAGGTCCTTGGGCTTGCCATTTCCCTGGGGCTGCGCATGCTGGCGCCCTTTCGAAATTTTGAAGCAGCACTATGTTACAAACCGAGCTTAAACGTGAGCCACGAAGTGGCGAACCGTAACGGTTTGTCGACAGCACTCGTAATGATCGCCAGTATCACGCCGAAACGGAAAGCTCTTCGCCAAGCGATTCAGGAGTTCTTCCCTGCCGCAACGATCGCACGACACCCGTCAGCAGGGTAACCGCAGTCAGCGGCAAGACGATGCCGAGCATCACGAAAGAGAACGTGCGTTGGAAGCCTGGAGCTGTTTCCGCGATCACAAACGACGCGGTATAGGCACAGTAGTACGCGAGAAACATCACACTGTTCCAGCGGGAAATGATGTGCCCGACAAAGAAGACTGGCAGACAGGCAACCGCAACCGCGATCATCACCGGGATGTCCAGTTGAAACGCAGTTTCGGAGACTCTTACCCCATCCGCCGAGACAACGCTTGAGATCCCCAGCACACCGAGAATGTTAAAGATGTTGCTGCCCACAACATTGCCCACGGCGATGTCGCGTTCTCCCCGAATGGCAGCCATGATTGATGTTGCAAGCTCGGGCATTGAGGTTCCCGCAGCGACAATCGTCAGCCCGATAACCAGCTCAGACACTCCCAGTTGCCTGGCGATGACCATGGCGGAATCGACAAACCATTGAGAGCCCAGGACCAGCAGTCCAAGTCCCGCGGCCACCAGCAGAACGTTCACAACGACTTTCCCGCGGCCTTGAACCTCCTTCGCGAGCCCGAACTCTGCTTCGTACTCAGCTTTGATTCCGGCCTGCTCCTTGCGGCTCGTCACAATCGCCATGACGGTGTATGCAATCAGACCTCCAACGAGCAACAGTCCGTCCAACTGTCCTATACCTCCGTCGAGGGCCATCACAAGGACAAGGGCTGAAGCCGCGATCATCAGCGGGACGTCGATACGAATCAACTGCTGCGAGACTCGTAACGGAACGATCATGGCCGCCAGACCAAGGATGAACAGCACATTGAAAATATTGCTGCCCACAACATTTCCGAGTGCAAGGTCGGGCTGCCCGGCGAGGGACGACTGCACGCTGACGACCATCTCCGGCGCACTGGTGCCGTACGCCACGACAGTAAGCCCCACAACCAACGGCGAAACACCCATCGCTATCGCAAGTCGCGATGAACCGCGCACCAGTAACTCGGCTCCAATAGTCAATACAACAAGTCCAAGCACTAACATCAGAATGACCATCGTGAATTCCTTTGCAGATTGTGAATCTCTTCGCAGGAGGCCGGAATTGACTTCCTGAGCTATCGCAGCGGAAATCCCGTCGGCGAAGGGTCGGGGTACTGTTGGCCCGTCGCTCCGCCGACGGGAATTTATTCGGCTTGGCTCGGCGTCACGACGCCTTCGTCACATCACGAGCAACTGGTTTCGCAGCTTTCATCTGCAGCAACTCAACGCCGAGGCAAAATGCCATCGCGAAGTAGACGTACCCTTTTGGAATCGTCTGATGAAAGCCTTCGGCCACCAACAGAGTTCCGATCAGGAGCAGAAACGAGAGAGCCAGAATCTTGAGTGCCGGATGCCGCTCTATGAAGCTGACGATCGCCTTCGAGAACACCAGCATCACCACTACCGAGATGACAATCGCCGTGATCATGACAGGAATCGGACGCTTCAGACCTTCCGTCAATCCGACAGCCGTGATCACAGAGTCCAGTGAAAACACAACATCCACAATGAGCACCTGAGTCAACACAGCCTTCAACGTTGTCACACCCAACGCGGCCGATTCGGGATCGCTGGCATGCTCAATCTTGCGATGGATCTCGTAAGTCGCCTTGCCCAAAAGGAAGAGTCCTCCCACAACAAGAATGATGTCCTTGCCCGAGAAGCCAGTGCCGTAAACCAAGAACAGCGGCTGGTTCAACTGCATCACACCACCGATCGCCACAACCAGAATCGCGCGAGACACAACCGCCAGAGTCAGCCCCATCTTCCTCGCGTAGTCACGCTGAGACTCCGGGAGCTTCCCTGCCAGAATCGCTATGAAAATCACGTTGTCGATTCCCAGTACGACCTCAAGGGAAGTCAGTGTGAACAACGCGATGAGTGTCTCCGTCGAAAAGAAATCCAGCATTGTTTTACTGCTTTGTTCGTTCAAAAAGAGTCGAAAGTGTAGAAGGCGGCACGTCGTCTGGTTCTTCCAGATCAAGCGGACTTGTGACGTCGGGTGTGACAGTGTTGGCAGCGCGGATCATTGTGGATGGATGCTCCTTGCTTGTCCGTTCTCGATCTCGGATCGCTTCTTCAGTTGCTAACCGCGCGATGCGAGTCGCCAGCAGTCCGTCCATCGCTGTCGGCATGTCTCGCAACTGGCCGGTCGAAAGTGCATGAGTGAATTCCGCGTGCATGCCGGCGAAGTTCTTCTCCGGATGCCATGCCAGCCAGTGCGTTCCATGCGAGTTTCGCAGCTCAAAGGAATGCTCCTCGCGGTTGTAGCGAATGACACCGTCAGACCCGATCAACTCATACTGGAAATGTGTTCGTGGATCACGAGATGTCGCGTTGTAAGAAAAACTGATCTCCACCATCGTGTGCGCCCCGCAGGCATGACCCATGTGCACATACAAATGATCGGGAGCCTGATAATCTTCTACCCAGACGCCGATGCCTCGCTGCCATTCCACTTCGGAACCAAGCCACCAGCGAGCCAGATCAATCTGGTGAACTCCGCAGTCCACCATCGGTCCTCCTTCCAGCATTCGACCGACACGCAGTGGACTGGCAATGCGTTCGCCCTTTTCGCTCCAGCTCCATTTGCCATGCAGATTCCAGAGGTAGCTGAGCCGCAGTGCACGAACTTCGCCGATGGCACCACTTCGAACCAGCCGATGAATCTCCTTCGCTGAACCACTGAAGCGGTAAGTAAATCCCGTGAACAACATTAACCCGGCTTCCTCCATCGTCTTGATCATGCGAGCGATGTCGGCCTCATTCATGGCCAATGGCTTCTCGCACAGCACATGCTTCCTGTACTTCGCAGCCTGCAGAACATTGGCGAGATGAAACGGAGCCGGGGTGCAGATGACGACCGCATCAATGTCCGATTCCCAGAACGCCTGTTCGGTTGGGAAGGCATGCGGAATCTGGAACTTCGTCTGCAGCGCCAGAGCTCTGTTCCAGCTGACGTCGTAGACAGCGTGCAGACTGATACCCGCAACATGCTTGAGTGCCGGCATGTGGCCAAGTTCGGCGATCATACCACATCCCAGGACACCAATTTTCTTCGCGATCATGGCCAGAATCTCAATCCGTTTCAAGTCAACGTTGCCGTCCTATTGCCCTGACATCGAGGTGCCCTGAGAATCGCGAAGCCGATCGATTCGTCTCGATACAGCAAGTGCCGCTCGATCTGCAGTCTCGGCAATGATGGCTTCCACCGAAACACCCTTGCTTTCCACAAGCAGTTCTCCCTTTCCATCAAGCACAATCTTCATTCGACACTGAAGATCGTCACCACCCTTCGGTCCGTTCACGTCGCTGATTGACACGTCAATGGTTCTTATGTGGGAAAAAAATCGATCGAATGCATGCTGCAAACTTCGATCGACATAATCCCGTTGATCAGCAGTGATGCCTACGTTTCGATCCAGAATTTGAACGTCCATTGTTGAGCCCTTCTTTTGAACACGTCGATCGGAATTGTGGTCTGCGAAAATCGCACACGCGGAAGTCTATCTGCATCTCGGAAATTGACTATTTCAAACTTAATCAACAATGCATTGATTAAACTGAACTGTTGTCAGAACCTCGTTCAAGCGGTCTGAGACCGAACCGCGTTCGGCCGATGGCCGATGAAACATTTGCGATGCGGATTTGTCTTCAGAACGTGTACAAAAATTCAAACGGTGGAGCAGCCAGGCATCGTGGCCATGCCGCTCTTTTGGCTTGTGGCGTCGCGGCAACCGATACAGAGTCTTCATGGAACCTGTCAGACGGCCGATTCAACAGCACCTATGGCCATTCTCTGGTTCGAAACTCAGACTGCGTCCCCATCACCGATGTGAAGTTACTCGTCGTCGAGAGCGTTCATTCGGAAATGGTGGGCTGACGTTGCTCGGGGTGCGGGCGTTTTTATGAGCCGTGGTACGCCTTTCGCGAGAACTTGACCCATTGCCGCTGAGATTTTTCTAGCGATCGCTCTGGCGTCTGTGCTCATGTGTTCATCTGCAAACATCCGATGCGTGGCAACTTTCATTGCTGAATCTGCCATGGAAGCCGCGACTGGAAACACGGCGCCGATGGAGCATTCGGAACCCTCCGGGACGGAATTCGCAATCCGTTCAAATCGCCTTTCGTTCTGCTGTTTGACTCCAAAGAAGATTCGAGCAATCCGGCGCAACAGTGGTCGGAGAACGACAAATCCCAGCAGTCCGAAGACGTAGGCACCGAGGTTGAATTCAGCGGGCGAGCCAGAATCGTTGGCTGGCGACTGCCATGCTTCCGTATGTTCGACTTCTATTCGTCGATCCGTCAGGTTCCCGCAACGTAGGCAGTTGCCGGGAATCTGGTGGTGGGTGGAAAGCCAAACTGATGTCTTGTTTGGGTCAATCCGCGAAGTGTCTCGAGCATCACCTCACACCGAGGACAGAGTCGGTCGGACAAAATGATGACATGCGCAAGGCAATGTGGGCAGTCCTGAATTCCGGTGGTGAATTTCGAGGCTACAGTTCATGGTCATTTCAAGCCCGAACGCTGCCACCCAGGAGTGGCAGCGTTGATGCAACTGCAAAGAAAAGTCCAGCCACAGAAGCGGATAAAGACCACGTGCATTACATCATTTGCTTCTCGGCGATCAGATCCTTCACGAAACCAACGGTATCCGCGAGAGGCACCTTCTTTGCATCCGCGTCGGTGCGCAATTTAACTTCAGCGATGCCTTCGGCCAGTCCCTTGCCGCCGATTGTTATTCGCAGCGGAATCCCGATCAGGTCGGCATCTTTGAACTTGAAGCCGGGACGCTGGTCGCGATCGTCCATCAGGACGTCAATTCCTGCCGCTGTGAGATCCCCGTAGATCTTGTTCGTAATCTTCATAACTTCCGCGTCGCTCACATTCAGCGGGATGATCTGAACCGTGTACGGAGCCACGTTGATCGGCCAGATGATCCCGTTTTCGTCGTGACAGGTTTCGACGATTGACGCGACAACTCGAGTGACCCCGATGCCGTAGCAGCCCATGATGATCGGGTGAGACACTTCCTTGTCATCAACGAACTTTGCATCCATCGACACGCTGTATTTTGTGCCGAGCTTGAAGACGTGCCCGACTTCGATGCCATGAACCATGCTAAGAGTTCCCGCACACTTGGGGCACGGATCGCCGGACTCACCGTTTCGCAGGTCGAAGGTTTCAGTCACATCGAAGTGCGTTCCAGGAATCACGCCAGTCAGGTGCGCGTCCTTTGCGTTTGCACCGATGATTGCCGACTTGATCAATGCCGCATCGTGGTCGACGAAGTACGGGCATTGAATGCCAATTGGTCCTGCAAAACCAACCGGTGCTCCGGTCACTTTCAGAATCGTCGCTTCGTCGGCCAGTTCAACGGATGTAGCCTTGGTGGCTCGTCGAATCTTACCTTCGTTCGCCGTATGATCGCCTCGCAGAAGAATTGCTACGGGCTTGCCGTCGGCCATGTAGATCAGCGTCTTGATGAACGAAGTCGCATCTGACTTCAGCATCTTGCTGACCTGGTCGATGCTCCCTGCGTTGGGTGTGTCCAGTTTCACAGCAGCGGCCGCACCTTCGACCTTCGCGGGAAGCTTTGAGTTGCGACCGGTTTCGGCTCGTTCCTGATTGGCCGCATAGCTGCAGTCCGGGCAGTGGATGACGAAGTCTTCGCCGTTGCTGGCCGGAACCATGAATTCATGCGATGCATCGCCACCGATCGGACCGCTTTCGGCTTCGACAGGCAGATACTTCAATCCGCAGCGTTCAAAGATTTTGCAGTACGCTGCATACATTGCATCGTACGCCACGTTGAGCTGTTCAAGTGACGAGCCGAAGCTGTACGCATCCTTCATCAGGAATTCGCTGGTTCGCAGAACGCCGAATCGAGGTCGCTCTTCGTTTCGGAACTTGGTCTGAATCTGGTACAGCGTAATTGGCAACTGGCGATAGCTGCTGATGTGTTTGGCCATGAGGTCTGTGATGACTTCTTCATGGGTCGGGCCGAGTGCAAAGTGCAGCTTGCGATCGCCTCGCTTGGCTTCAAAGTTGAACAGCACGTTGCCAAACGCTTCTCGTCGTCCGGTGCGTTCAAAGATCTCAATCGGCTGCAGGGCTGGCATGAAGAGTTCCACCGCGCCGGCTTTGTCCATTTCCTGTCGGACAATTTCAGACACTTTGCGGACCGATCGATAACCAAGCGGAAGATACGTGTACGATCCCGCCATCAACTGGCGAATCAGCCCGGCTCGCAGCATCAACTGATGACTCGGCACTTCGGCTTCCGCAGGAACTTCCTTCATGGTTGGGATAAACGTCTGAGTCCAGCGCATTGGGAAACCTTGAACGATTGAGGACTGTTGGTGAAGAGCTCGTACAAAAAACAACCGGCATCGAACACAGCTGCAGCCCCCGACAGGATGCAGAATGTCCTCGTCGGGCCGAAACCGTTTTTCGCTCTTGCCGGGGCAGAGCAGGGCGGGATTCTAGCAGAGTCTTCAAAACGGCAAACCTCGGTTCAAACACTCGGAAAACCGCCGTACTCGGACCGTCAGGCGATTGTTGAAAGGCATGTTTCAAATGAAGAGTTGTGTTTGATCTCGATGTGGTTGCGTGCCTACATGTTTTGGGTGAAGCTGCTAGAATTACCGTGAAACTGATTTCCGAACGCGCGAAAACTGGTGTTGGTGGCGGGCGGGGTCATCACTTTGAAAGCCTCGAAATGCCCCGGGTGTTCGTGAAGGACCTGAAGGACGGCGATTCCGTCAATGAGATTTTCCTGCTGGCCGATAAGCAAATGCGGGCTAACCGCAACGCCAATCTTTACCTGCTTGCGACGCTGCGAGATCGCAGCGGAGTGGTCAGCGGACTGATGTGGAACGTTGTTGAAGAGAACGTGCAACACATTTCTGCGGGCGACTATGTCCGAGTTCGCGGGAAGGTTCAGTTGTATCAGGGCGGTCTGCAGATGATCGTCACCCACATCGATCCGGCTCCGGAATCGTCCTGCAATCCCGATGATTTTCACATGCAGGCCCAGGCCAACGTTGCTCCGCTGCTGGCTCGCCTGAAGGAATTGTTGTTCTCACTGCGAAGTACCGAATTGCTGACGCTTGCCAGCGCATTCATGGAGGATGAATCGCTCGTGAATGGCCTGTGTTCAGCTCCTGCTGGCGTCAAGGCGCATCATGCGTACATGGGCGGGTTGATCGAGCATGTTGTAGGGATGTCCGAGGTTGCCGATCGCATCTGTACCCTTTATCCAGCATTGAATCGTGACTTGTTGTTGCTGGGAGTGCTGTTGCATGATCTCGGCAAAGTGCGAGAGCTTTCCTGGGACCCAACGCTCGCTTACACCGATGAAGGACAACTCCTTGGTCACATCAATATCGCAATCGAGATGCTGAATGAAAAGCTGAAGATTGTTGAGATTCGTCTGGGACGTCCAGTCGAAGCAGAAGACATCCTTCGGCTGAAGCACATGATTCTGAGTCATCATGGAACTCGCGAGTTCGGCAGCCCAACGATCCCAATGACTCCGGAAGCCATCGCGTTGCATCACATCGACAATCTCGACGCCAAGCTACACGAGTTTACGCGAGCCATTGCTGATGATCTGAATGCAGACTCAGCATGGACGCCGTTCAATCCTCGAAATGATCGCAAACTGTTTAAGGGTTTGCCCAAACAAGGCTGATCGATACTCCGCGATTTTTGGAGGCGATGCGTTGGGGCAGGGCAGGGCGATGCGCCTTTGCACTGCCCCAGAACTTACGAGCCAGAGTCCTGCGACGACCTACTTTCGACGAATCTGTTCCGTCAGCACGGCTTCGAGTTCTTTCAATCCCTGCGCCGCATCGACTTCATAAAAGCCAGCGTGATAGTGCACGACTTTGCCATCGACACTGAGCACTATCCACAGAGGAAGCTGACCTTTCACATCACGCGGATCGCCAAGTGACTCCAGCAGCGATCCGTCATCATGGCCAATCGGGTAGCTCAGGTTCATGAACTCAGACAGCTTCCTTGCCGATCGCCGACCTCGACCTGCATTTTCGGTGGTCTGAAAGTCTGGATTGGTGCTGATCCCGACGACTTCCACGTTCATCTTTTTCTTCTGGTTGAACAGAAACTCAAGGTAGCCGGTCTGACCATAGGGCTCGGAAAGCGGTGCGTCACGGTAGTCCCAAAAATGAAGGACAACCGTTTTCCCATGCAGAGTGGCGGAGTCCAGTTTTCCGCCCGTAACAAGTGATAGTGAAAACTGAGGCGCCGCTGCATTTGCCATCTCCGTCGCCCGACTTGCAACTGCCGCCAAACGCTTCTGCTGCTGTTCGCTATTCGTGCGAATCTGGTTAACAAGATCTTCCAGAGGCGTATTCGTCGACAACTTTGTTAGCTGTTCAACAACGCTGCTTACGTCCTTGACCTGTCGGTCGGACAATTCGGCCAGATGTGCGTCCGGGCGACGCTTCAGCACGGACTGGAGTGAGATCAGCTCTTTTTGCAAGTCGGCAAGGCGAGTTGTCGTGTCTGCATCCAATGGCTTGACCGAAGATCGGGCCATCGTGAGCTGAAATTGATCACCCTGCCCCATGAAAATATCGGCTTCCGCTCGAAGAATTTGCCCAGTCGATGCTTCAACTGTCAAAGTTTGTCGACGGCCTCGGCGTTCGCGGGCCTCAATAAGCCACGCGTCTGTCTTGTTGACGCTTCGCTTTTCGATCGCTGTCATCTGCCAGCCCGCCTGTTCCCATGTGGATTCAGGCTCAATTCCCTGTGGAAGGTTAACAAGCAGCGGCGGAAGGCCAAGCACGTAAACATTGCTGTCGTAAGAGTAGACGAGATGCGGCTGAACCTTCTCGGGCGGAATCGCTGGACCGGCATCCCCAAAGCTTTCCGGCCACGGGCAGCCGGTTCGCAGATCATCAATCACATGAAAAAAGCTCTCTGAACCGCGACTGAGCAGCCTCACTTCAAACCGTCGCAAAATTTCTCCGTCTCCTTCGCCCGGCTGAATTAGTGAGCCTGCATAGGTGGAAAAGTGAGCGGCAGCGTCATCAGCAACTGCCAGATGCGCGTTTGTCGCACTTTGAATTGCCAGAACCGTGAGGATCAGAAGTCGAGCTGCAAAGAACGGTTTATTCGGTGTCATGGAGTCAGCTCGATTCAGGGGCGGTGAAAGGAATCGCTTGTGATTGTAAACGCTGGGTCAACGGTCACGTGGCGGTGCCAAACTTTGTGGCCAAATGGCAACCTGCTGGTGCAAGCGATTTGACGCACTCAAAATTCATGAAAGAAATTTGGCGGCCGAAATATGTCAGATCGCCTCGGGAACCACAATTCCGGATGCGAAATCCCTGATACAGGCAAAGAAACACGGCTGACATCTGGTTCGACGAACACCAGGACATGTTGTAAGTTTCGGCTTCCATTGTCCCACTTGGTGCCGGATATTCTGAGGTCGTTGATGAGTGCAGACTTCAGGCTCGGAATCGCTTTGGACAGCACTTTTTAGAGCTGGCGTCGCCTACAAACGCTTGATTGCGTATTATTCAACGTGATTTTAAAGGCGTCCGCCAGGATACATTCCGGGCGAAAAGCAGACTTTCAGGAGAAACCCGTGAGCGAAAACCAGACTCTGATCGGCGGATATGAACTGCGCAATTGCGTTGCCAGTGGTGCGTCCACACAAATCTGGGAAGTTGTTCAACAAGGCTCCACCGTCCCCTTTGCAATGAAGTTGCTGTTGCCGGATGCGATAAAAGACGCCGAAAAGAAGGCCGTGCTGAAGCACGAATACAAGATTGGCAGCACTCTTGAGCACCCGAATATTGTCCGTTTTCACCAGATGGAGATGAATCGCGATCATGGCTTTTTCATTATGGACTACTTCAGGGCTCCCAGTCTAAAGGCTCAGATTTCAGCAAATCTGTCGGAGACTCAGTCGAAGCTGAAAAAAATTATCGAGGCGGTCTGCCAGGGTCTGGTTCACCTGAATGAAAAAGGCTGGCTGCATCGCGATATTAAGCCTGATAATATTCTTGTTAATAAGACAGGAGAAGTCAGGCTTATCGACTTTTCTCTGGCGACAAAAATTCTGACCGGTGTAATGAAATTGATGGCAGGGAAGCAGAAAACGATTCAGGGAACTCGGACGTATATCTCGCCGGAAACGATTCTTAAGAAGCCGCCTTCGATTCGGTCAGACATTTATAGTTTGGGCATTACAATCTATGAAGTGGCAACGGGAATGCCGCCTTTTGCGGGCTTGAACCCGAGCGATTTGCTGATGAAGCATATTGGTGAAGCACCGGCACCTCCTTCTCTTATGAATAAAAATGTCACCCCTGAGTTGGATGCGGCTGTACTTAAGCTGCTCTCAAAAAAGCCCGAGGATCGGCCAGCAGATATGCGCGAAGTTATGTCGTTGTTTAGAAATGTACGTTGTTTTGTTGAGGATCCTACTGAGCTTATGGCTCGCAAAGTTAAGGACGCGAAGGAGGTCGAGAGTCAGAGTGTGGAAAAACGACTCGACAGCCGAGCCGATGCCGATCGGGTGGCCCGCGGTATTGCGGCGCCTTTGAAGCCCACAAAGAGTAAGCGAATGACAGCGCCGATCGGCGAAATGGAAGCCGTCAAGAAACACGGCCAAAAACCAGTGGCACC
This sequence comes from Planctomycetota bacterium, assembly GCA_031377305.1. Lineage (GTDB taxonomy): Bacteria > Planctomycetota > Planctomycetia > Planctomycetales > Planctomycetaceae > SXXK01. The sequence continues at coordinate 44,195 of JANMEV010000377.1, forward strand.
GGTTGCTCCGCAGCCAGCCGCGTCCCAGATGCCTGTCATGCAAATGATGCCGCAAATGATGCCGCAAATGCCCTACGGAATGCCGGTGGCGCAAATGCCCGGCATGATGTATCCGGGAATGATGCCCCAGCCGATGATGCCTCCTCAAATGATGCCGGGGCAGCCTATGGTTCCTCCCAGGCCAGGGCTCGCTCCCGGACATCCCAGCCATCCCATGCCTCTCAGTCAGCCCGTAAACCCCAGTGCCGCCGCCCCTCAGCTGCCGGTTCCGGCAGCGGCCGCGCCTCCGCAGGCGAAGCCGGCCGTTGCCCCGCAACCTGCCGCTCCACCTGTGCACGTGCCAAAAGCAGCGCCTTCACAGCCGCAAACTTCTGAGGATCTTGACTTTATGACGGACCTTCCTGACATCATGTAAGTCTGCCCGACGGGCAGAATCCGGATTCAGAGACTAATTTGCCGAGCTTTCGTAGCCAAAAAAGCCGTCGGCATTTTCACAAATCCGCAAATCCCTTAAAGTGCACCGTGAGAAGACGCGGTCGGGTTCCTTGAAGTGAACAGCTTGAGCCGTTGGGACTACTCGGCTGGACGAATTGGCGCGGGTTCCTGCAGTGTCCGCCGCTTGTTTTGTGAACCGTTCTTTGGGTTGATTCATGGCTGCTTTGCATCAATTGCCGTTCGAAAAACCACTCTACGAATTGGAAGATCGTCTGCTGAAGCTTGAAGCTCAGGCCGATCCCACGCCGGCGGAGAAGGAAAGCATGCGGCGGATGCGAGTCGAACTGACTCAGATGACTCGCGAGCGGTATTCAAATCTGGATCCCTGGCAGATCGTTCAGGTTTCTCGGCATCCTGATCGCCCCCAGACTCCCGACTATCTGGAGTTGGTCTTCGACGAATTTGTCGAGTTGCACGGTGACAAGGCGTTCGGTGATGACAGGGCGCTGGTCACGGGATTTGCTCGTTTGGCTGGCCGGAAAGTCATGTTTGTGGGCCACCAGAAAGGGCGTAACCTGAAGGAGCGAAACGAATGCTGCTACGGTTGTGCTCATCCGGAGGGCTATCGCAAGGCCATGCAGAAAATGGAAATGGCCAGTCGTTTTGGATTGCCGATTGTTTGTCTGATTGACACGCCTGGTGCTTATCCGGGAATCGGGGCTGAGGAACGCGGGCAGGCCTACAACATTGCGGTCAATCTTCGCGATATGTCGACGCTCGAGGTTCCAGTCATCTGTGTGGTGATTGGTGAAGGCGGTTCTGGCGGCGCTTTGGGGATTGGGATTGGCGACCATGTGGCCGTCCTTGAAAACGCTTACTATTCGGTGATCAGTCCTGAGGGCTGTGCGGGAATTTTGTGGAAAAGCTCCAAGCACGCTGACAAGGCCGCAAAAGCTCTGAAGTTCACGAGCAAGGATCTGGTGCGGCTGGGGGTTGTCGACGAGGTGATTCCGGAGCCACTCGGCGGAGCTCATCGCGATCACTTCAAGATGGCGACGACTCTCAAAAGTCGCCTTGTGGAAGCTTTGCAGAGTCTGGACGCTTTTTCCGTGCCCGATCTGCTGGAGCGACGTTATCAGCGATATCGCCGGATGGGCGTCTTTCACGAAAATGGACCTTCGGCGGCGACGTAGTTGTTGGCCTTCGCTTGAACGATCTTCTGTTGGCGGAATTCCGGAACGGCGAGAGCGACTTTTTCCCCTGGGCTCAGATCACCGTTTTGCTTCCTAGTGTCGCGGCGGATTGTTGAGGTCGTTTCAGGGTGCCATCGGGCCGCGCGTCGCTGATTGTTTTGGGGCGAAAGTGGTCGGCTGGGCAGGGTGGTTTCGCTGGCGATCGGTCATCAGGATTCGCCCCCGGCAGTACGGCTATCGTTTGCGGATGCGACTGTGGGTTGGTTTGATTGGCTTGCGGATCTGATTGAGGAATGGTGCAGCAGTCGGCTTGAAGTGGATCTGATCGGGAATTTTTCCCAGTCAAAATCCGGAGCCGCAACGTCCGATAATGTACGTTATGTTAGGTTAATGGCAAAAAATGCCTGTTTTTGCGGGGCCAAATTTTACCCCGTTGGCGATGGGCAAAATTACAGTTCAAATCTGGCAGAGTCCGAAGGCTCGCTGTTGAATCACCGATCAAAGGTCTCAGCGGTAGCTTCCGGTGATGTCGCTGAGTCGCGTCCGGAGTACTCGGTCCAGTCGATCCAGCGAAATTCCGGCCTTGTTGAGTTGTCGCACGATCCGGACATCGAGTGGAGTGTCTCCGTCCGTCGTAGGGTCAGGGTCTGCGTTTAGTCCCATCACATCGGCATGCCAGTCGGCAAGGACTTTCTGTTGAACCTGGCTGGGTACGCCAGACAGATAGGTTTTGGTGTTTGCGACGATTTCATTCCGTCGGCCGTAGATACCTGCGATTTCATTCAGCAGGGCAGACTCCCTTTGGCCAAGTTGAGTATTTGGAATTGGCGGCGTTGAGGGAGACGAATTCAACGTTCCACTGCCCTGCCCAGTTGGCGTCGTTGTCCCGCGGAAAAAGTCGGTCAGGATCGCTCCCGCGCTTTTAGGAACGGAGCTGCTGAGCTGCTCCATCAATTGCTGCTTTTCTTCCGGCGTCGAGTTTTGCAGGCGATCGTATGCCCGCTGCGTCAGCTGATCGCGCAGGTCGGAAGGCATTTGGCTAAGCAGATCTGAGAGCGATGTTGCCGGTGTATTCGAATTCGCAGGCGTCGCGGAGCCGTTTTTTCGTCCAGGAATCAGGTCGAGCAGATCAAAGGCGTCCTCGCCACTGGCGGAATTCGATCCATCCGCGCCAGCGATGGAATCCGTGCCGAACTCGTCAGGGCTTGCCGGGGTTGCGCCTTTGAAATCGTCGACCCCGGGTTGCAAACGACGATTGAATTCGTCGATGACGTTCTGGACTCTGGCAACCGTGTTCTCAGGCAGCAGTGGAATGATGTATTGAGAATTGTGCAGGATGACCGCCGCTGCGTAGCCTGAATACGTTTTGCTGACAATCTGCCGCATGGGTTCGGACATTGTGATCGCGAAAAACATAGCGGTCATGCAGATCACGATCCCCTTGACCACACCCAGAACTCCGCCAAGGTGCTTATCGAAATCGATGACTTTGGCTTTTTCCATCCAGCTGCTGAGCATGCCGGCGGCGACAAACGAGAGACCGCAAAGCCCGACGTACACCGCCAGCATGGCAATCCACTGTTTTAAAGGCGGATCGACACCAATCATTGGCTCAATCTTGGGCGCCAACGTTCCGGAGAATTTGAAGCACAACAGCAGCGCGACAACCCACGCAAGTTGAGAAAGCAATCCTCGCGACGCGCCCTTCACCGCGCAGTAGAGCAGCACTGCCAGGACGATCAAATCGACGATCTGATGTGGGTTCATTTCCGACTTCCCTGACTCACTGAATTCTTCCTTGAATCGCGCAACCGCGTCTACCGTGACTCGACTATGAATGAGCCGGCAGTCAACGGCAGAGCTGATCGCATCGCGCTTTGCGGGCGCTGGATTCGCATGAAGAAGTATAGGGGGACTGCGGTTTTGAGGAAAAGACCGGTTCTTGAACGAAGCTCATCGATCCGGGCGATGAGTATTCCAGCAGTTTTTGCCGGATTCCATCCCTGTTGTTACGGTCAATCAGTCCTCAAAATGTTTTGCGGCTATCCAGCAGTAGTGTCACCGGGCCATCGTTGAGCAGTCGGACGTCCATATGAGCCTGGAACGTTCCGGTTTCAACGGGCAGGTTTAGGCTGCGGAGTTCTGCGGCGACGCTTTGATAAAGAGCGTTAGCGTTTTCCGGTCGCGCGGCTTCGACAAAGCTCGGTCGTCGACCTTTGCGACAGTCGCCGTGTAAAGTGAACTGGCTCACCAGCAGCACGGCGCCACCAACTTCAGCGAGGTCGAGGTTCATCTTGCCATCGGAGCCTTCAAAAACTCGAAGGCTGGCGATCTTGGATGCGATCCAACTGGCATCCTCCTGTTTATCGTCGGTCGCGACACCGAGCAGCACGAGGAATCCTTGACCAATGCTTCCAACGACCTGGCCATCGACCGTAACGGACGCTTCGGAAACTCGCTGAATGACGGCTCTCACGAGACAAGTGCTTTCGTCGCTGTTGAAGTAAAAAGCAATCGGCAGGAAACAGATCAGGCTACATCAGGCCAACTCGATCGCGATTCGCATCCGGGTCTGCTGCGATTTCGAACCGATCGGCTGTCAATCCTTCCATCGAAATCCCAGGAGTTGATTCCAGCAGCAGATCAGCCAGAATCGTGGCAGTCCCGGGAGACGTCTGCAACCCGGAACGGAAGTGGCCGGTTCCGACAAGAAGATTTGAGTAACCCGGCACGAGGCCGAGCAACGGCAATTCGTCAGGAGACGCTGGACGAAGTCCGGCCCACGATTGGACCACTTCGGCTTGAGCAAGTGAAGGAACAAGCGAGGTTGCAAACTTCAGCAGCTCGGAGACCCCCTCCGTGGTGTTTTGCTTGACGAACCCCGCATCTTCCTCTGTCGAACCAATCAGGATTAAACCGTCCTTTCGCGGCACAAGATAGCGGCGACCATGTTCGATCACGCAGCGAAACGGCTGAGCGGGCAACTGCAATTGAACAATCTGGCCTCGCACTGGCTTCACTGGAATCTTCACGCCGCGCGACTGAAGCAGCGTTGCCGACCACGCGCCGGCCGTGATGCAGACTTTGTCGAACTGGAATGAACGATTGGCGGCTCGGATCTCGGTGACTCGATCGCCACTGGTCGTAATGTGGAGATCTTCAGCGTGCTCGACGATTTCAACGCCTCGCCGAAGACAGGCCGCTCGAACAGCTTGAAGATGACGAGGATTTCGCACCTGTCCGAAATCGGGGAGGTAGCAGACATTGGCAAAGTCAGAATTCAGATCCGTGACGTGTCGTTCTGCATCGCCGGGGGACAGCAGCTCGACTCGAAGACCTTCGTTCGTCCACGTTCGGAACTGTACATCGAACTCGTGTCGCGAATCTGGCGTAAAGACATCAATTGCGCCGCAGACGTGGTAGCCGTTGTCGATTCCTGTTTGTTCCCGCAACTCAGCCGAAAATGCCTTCCACATGGCGTGACTATAGGATCGCAGCCGAGCCTCCGGCGTCTGCGCGCGGGACAGATTGCCCGGCGGAAGCATTCCCGCGCCGGCCCAGGACGCTTCGCGTCCGGTGGCTCTGCGTTCGAGGATTGTGACAGAGACGCCGCGTTCGGCCAGCTTCAGCGCTGTGGTCAATCCGATCACGCCTCCGCCGATTAAAACGACGTCGGGTTGGGTCATGGGCATGGCAGAAGAATCAGAAGAGAGACCGTGGTCCAGGCTTGCGAGGACTCAAGTGTGACGATGCGACCAACGGGACGTCATTTGGTGCCGATACAGTAAAGCGATTCTTTTCGACCGGTGCCGTCACCTGTGGCGGTTCGAATGAAGAGCTGGCCATCAATGGCCGCCATGGAAGCGAAGCCAGACTCACCGAGTTGGTTCTGAGCCACTTCCTCGTACTTCTTCGGATTCGCTTTGAAGACCCAGGTTGTGCCCGCTTCGTTTGTCGCAAAGATTGTTTCCCCGACAAGCAGTGGCGATGTTGAAACGGGGCCTTTCATGCGCTGCTTCCACATTTCCTTACCGGTCTTTGCGTCCCAGCAGAAGGTAACTCCGCTGTCTGAAAACGCATAGAGATAACCGTTGTGAACCAGCATTGATTGCTCGTAACACTTAACTTTGTTGGACCATGCAACTCCGGAGCCATCTGCCTTCACTGCCACTGTTTGCGCGTCCGGATAGCCACCACTTGCAAAGATCAAATCGCCTTCCCAAACGCAGGTGCCGCAGGTGGCCATAGTCAGGCATTTTGTTTCCCAGTTCGATATTCCTGTGGCTGGATCATATGACGCGATCATGTGAAGACCACTCAGTAGCAATTGGTCTTTTCCTGAAATCGTAGCGACGATCGGCGACGACCAATTCAGAAATTGGGGACGTTTCTGTTCCCAAACAGCTTCCCCATTGGAAAGCTTCAACGCTTTCACCCAGGCCACGGTATCGCAGTCGCCTGAAACGATCAGCGTGTTTTTGTAAATCGTTGGCGACGAGGCGTAGCCATATTCGTACGCTCTCGGCAGGAATCCACCCACGACTTTTCGCCACACAACTTTGCCGCTCATGTCCAGCGCGACAGCTTCGACCTGCTCGTGATGACAAAAGGTCGCAAAGATTCGAGTTCCATTCGTCGCCGCTGTTGATGATGCGTGAGTGTTCTTTGGATGGATTGGAGGAAACCCGCCCTGGCTGATTGGCGTGATCCACAACTGCTTTCCTGATTTGCAGTCAAACGCGACTACCGCCTGAGTCTGAGTTGCTTCGTCTGCCGTGCAGAGTATGACCGTATTTCCCGCGACTATGGGAGATGCGTGGCCTCGTCCGGGGACGTCGGTTTTCCAGAGGACGTTTGTTGATTCATCCCATTTAGCCGGAACCGGATTGTCGCCGCTTGCAATGTTCTTGTGACTCGGGCCGCGCCATTGAGTCCAGTCTTCAGCAGCCCCGGATTGAACGAATAGAACGGCACAACACATCCATGCAAAATTGGCTCGCAACATTTCCTGACTCCGGAACGACAGTTTCAAAATAAATTTCTCACGGCGCATTTGGACAAGTGTCGCTGCGGACGATGGAACGTCAAGGGACCCGCGATTTCGTGCAACTCCAGTCATCAAAGCACTGTGATTCGAAGCTACATTGCCGCCCCTACGACAGCTTACACAGAGCTGTCTCAACGCGAGTGTCTGTGATTCTACTTTTGGAAGGCTCATGAACATGGAAAATCGAGACAAGTATTCGTTGTGTTCGCTCTGCCACTGAGCGAAAACTCCAGCGTATCGCGGCTGATGCAGCCGCAAATCGAAGGAGGCAGCGGCATGCCGTGTTCAATTGATCAATTCATTTCGCGCCTTCGGAAGAGTCGACTGCTGCCTGATGCAGAGGTTGATTCTCTCGGCGACAGAACAGAGGTTGATGGTTCGCTGGCAGCGATCGCAAAGGAACTCGTCGATGCAGGAAAGTTAACGTTGTTTCAAGTGAAGTCGCTTCTGGAAGATCTCGGCGATCCTTTGATACTGGGCGAATACATCGTTCAGGATCAGGTTGGTCGTGGAGGCATGGGCACGGTTTATCGGGCCATCCATCGGCGAATGAAGCGAACGGTCGCGATCAAGGTGTTGCGGCGCGACATTCCGGATGCCGACTTTCTCTCAAAACGTTTTCTCCGCGAAGTTGAAGTCGCGGCCAGGCTGTGTCATCCCAATATCGTTATGGCTTACGATGCTGGTGAACAAAACGGCGTCAGCTTTCTGGTTTCGGAATTTATCGAGGGTCAGAATCTTGGTGACCTTGTTCGTCAGTACGGACCGTTGTCGCTGCCGCTGGCGGTGGATGTTGTTCAGCAGACCGCTCGTGCTTTGCAGTATGCTCATGGCGAGGGAGTGATTCATCGAGACATCAAGCCCTCGAATCTGTTGCTGGATGATTCGGGCAACGTGAAGCTTTTGGACGTTGGGCTTGCGCGCATCAGTCCGTCGGAGTTGTCTGATCCGGATGCTGTCTCGGATCTTACAACCACCGGCATGATTATGGGAACGGTGGACTACATGTCTCCGGAGCAGGCCTTGAACACACGCCTTGCAGATGAACGATCGGATGTTTACAGCCTTGGCTGCACGTTGTATTTCCTGATGACAGGCCGCGCGCCGTTTGCATCGGGTACGGCAATGGAGCGTTTGCTGGCGCACCGTGAGCAGCCGATTCCTATGTTGGTGTCACTATCGACATTGTTTCCGTCAGAGCTGGACGAACTTCTGTCTTCAATGCTGGCGAAAGATCCGTCGCAACGGATCGAATCAATGAACAAACTCGTAGAGCGGCTGGAAGCAATGAGGGCGTCCGATTTACCGGACGTGACGCTTCCTTGCAGCACCGCTGGCAACGACGTCATGGCAGACGCAACTGATGAAGCGGAATATGAACCAACTGAGGCGATTCCGGAGTTGTCTACGTCGAAGGAGATGCCATCCGCTTCGTCGCTTCCGGCCACAGCGATTGGCATGACTGCCGGTTCATTGGACGAGACAGATGTAGACGCGACCACACTGTTGCAAGTCGCGGACTCGGAGCCGAATACAACTAACGCTTCCTCCAGAAGGAGATCTTCCGTTTCGTCGCAGGCCTCGATTTTGCCGTGGATCATCGTACCGGGATTTGCGGCCGTGGCGCTACTGTTTTGGTACTTTGGTCCGACCTGGAATGGCGCGAAAGATGAATTGCGGGATACCGCGTCTGGTCGACCGAATGTGGAATCGTTGACGGATCAATCAGAGGAAGAAGCGTCTTCGTATCGTTCGAAATGGGCTTCGTCGCTGGGATTGGATACTGAGCAGACTTTGAACGGCGTTACTTTTCTGCTCCTGCCACCGGGTCGATTCCTTTTTGGCGAAGGAGAGACTTCCGTCGAGACCGAGCTCCCGCAACCGTTATACCTAACAGAAGTCGAAGTCACTGTTGAACAGTTTAGAGCGTTCGTGGAGGCATCGGACAACTATCAGACTCTCGCGGAACGCAATGGCAATGGCTGGGGGTTGGTTGCGGGGCAATGGGTTCAGGGACCGGGCTACTGTTGGAGAAATTTGGGCGAGAACTTTGTTGGCGACAGTACACCAGCGACCAGCATTTCCTATCCCGATGCAATGGCGTTTTGCGATTGGATGTCGTCCGTCACGAAGCAGATCGTTCGGCTACCTCGTGAAGAGGAGTGGGAGTACGCCTGCCGATGCGGCCGCCGCGGCGAATGGTCATTCGGCGATGACGCCGTGTTGCTGGATCAGTATGCGTGGGTTCGAAGCAACTCGAAGCTCGAAATTCACCCGGTTCGTCAATTGTTGCCCAATGCCTGGGGGCTCTTCGACATGCACGGCAACGAATCTGAGTGGTGCCTTGAACCGACCGTTCAGCTGTCGGCCTATTCTGGACAGGGATCGGTTCGAGGTGGAGGATTTTACAGTTCCGACGACGAGGCACGCTGCAGTGCGCGGTTTCGAACAGATTTGATGCTGCCAACTCGTGGCGCATTCCGCGTCCTGATGGAATACAAGCCGTCCGAGCTTTGATATCTGGTCGACCGTCCGGATTCCTGTTGCGTCTACAGCAATTCTGTCAGTGAATGGATGTGCCGGTCAGCAGTTTCAGTGCGCTGGACGCCGGGCCGCAGGATCTGCACGGTCGGAATTCCAAGCTGAATTCCCGCAGCGATTTCGCTTGAGGCACTGTCGCCTACGATGAGCATCTCGTGAGGCTTCCAATTGCGTGATTGCATCAGGTCTGAAAGGATCTTTTCCTTGCCGAGATGAACTTGCGCATCGACGGCGTCAATCACAATTAAGTTGAACAACTGGGTGATGCCGAGTGCTTCAATCTTCTGCCATTGAACTCGCTGGTAGCCAGAGGTCAGCAGACACTTGAAAGCATGGATCGCCTTCAGGGTTTCGATGACATCCGAAAACGGGAGCAGCCGCTCGGGCAATCGAAGTGTTTGTTGTGCATTCGCCCAGACTTCCAGAAGTCTTTGGGGTAAACCGTGTTTTGCAGCCACAATAGGAAAAGGGACGAACCACGAATCTTCGATGGCCTGATCCAGCACCTCGGCTGGTACACAGTCGCGGCCCATGTTTGCCCCACGCAGGGCAGCGAAGAGATTGCCAGTAACGGAGTCGGGAATGGAACGCGTGTCGAACAGCGTATTGTCGAGATCGAAGATGACAACCTTGATCATGATGTTCGCAGTTGGCATCAGGTACGATCAATAGCAGAACTGAAGTCCCACATTCGCTCCATGGGCAAGTACCTGGCCGTGAGTGTCGACTCCGTAAACTCGATTATTCAGTGTCGTGCCTCTCACCGCGTTGTACTGATCAGGCGAAATGGCAACACCGTGGAGGAACATCATTTCATAGCCACTTGTCAGACTCCAGTGGTCGCTGAGTGGGAAGTTGGATTTAATACCCACAGTGCCGGCAAACGCCAGCGTGTCCTTAACGCTGTTAAACGTGCGGCCATACGTGGACGAATCGCCGCTCACCGGGTCCGTTCCTATGTATGTTTCTGACACGGATCCGGTCACGCGGTTATGATACATGCCTGTCTTCACAACACCGTCGATGGTCCAGCCTCGCCAGTACATGATCTCTTCCTGAAAGATCAACTGCACACCGTTGAGGTTGTTTGCGACCTTTGCTGACTGATACATCTGAAGAACATCGGCAACTCCTGTAGGATTGCGAGTCTCATCTTCGAAGCCGTTGGCCGTTCCACCCAGAAAGTCGAGGCGGCCAAAAGTGGTGAGCGAATTGTGCGAGATGCCGCCATTCGCAGCAAGGTTGTCGACGGCTCGCAAGGTTCCGGTGATTGCGACTTCAGCAGCCTCATCAAGCTGCAGATTGCGATAGCCCGCACCGAACTGAAAATGGGCCTCTGGGTCTTCAGTCACCACATTGAGTTCGAACGTCTGAAGAACACTCTTGTAGTAAACTTCATAGGTTGGCAGGGCATCGCCCGCAAAACCAGCCGCTGGTCCAAGGCCCTCAAACTCGTCCGCGTCGCCGCCCATGCCAGCGGCTGATGCGGCATGGAGCCCCTTGAAGCCAGTCGTCATGTTGATGAAATCGGAACCCGCCCAGGCTCCGGTGATTCCTTCGTCGAAGGAAAGTCCCTGAGTCAGGCTGCCTGACGACCCGGAATTCCACGTGCCGTAATGCGAATAGATCCCTTCAACTCGGACGCCACCACTGCTCAGGGCAAGAAATCCGCGAACCCCGGACTGGTAGTCGAAGTTCAGATTGTTGATGTTCACCAGACTTGAGTCCGGCCCGCCAATGAAAGGTCTTGGGCTATCAAATCTCTGGTCGCGAGTCGTAATAAGGTATTCCGTGCCCGCAGTTAACACCGTATAGGGTTCCGTCGGGACGTAAAGTGAATCCTGAGCCTTGGCCGTGCCTGCGGACATTGAAAGAAATAACGCGATCGCCAGAGACAACCATCGCTTCCGTGGCATGCCGAACATCCTGTTTCTGAAGTGCATCCCGCCGTGGCGTCACATCCGTGAGGCCTCCTGTTACGGGTTCATCATTTCTTTTCGAACCTTCAGAAACCTGCACTGAATCGCAACTCCGAGCTTTCGGCTCCTTCTACGGGTTTGCTGGCCACGACACCTGTTTTTGCCATTGTGCCGAATTTGCGGGCGGGGATGGGAGGCCATTCGGTACTCGTTGAGCGATCTTCGACTTAGCCTTCGAGTGTTTCCGAAAGGCCTCATTCAGTCGTAATGTTTCCAAAACGCCACGCTGCGTGTTTACTTTGCATCATCGGGTGTCGCGAAAGGGCAGCAGATGTCGAAGGGCGATGTTGCCATGATGCCAACAGTTGTTTCAATCGAGTTGCAGCCCGGTTTCACCTGCGGCATTTCGCAACACGTGCGTCAAATCGAAATCTTTTTCCCTTAACCGTCAGAACTTGGGAGCCAAGCTTCGAACGAGTCAACCCGAAACCTCCACTGGAATCATGAAGCTCATGCTGCAGTTTGTTGAAAACCAGCGACAGAGACTCGAAACCTCATTCATCTGTCGAGCATTCGTGCCGCTTGCTGCGATACTTCTCGCAACGATGTCGTGCCCCGCGCCCCTTGACGCCGCAGGGCCCAAATCGCGACTTGTGGAAATCAAGGACGCTGAAAAGACGTATGTCGGCAAAGTTGTGGCGAAGTGTCCACAGAATTGCTATTTGATGGATCGCTTCGGAGGGATGGCTTATCTGCCGATCTCACGTTTGGAGTCGTTCAAAGTTGTTGGCGAAGGCTACCGTTCTTCGACCTTCATGGAGTTTCGTCAACAGCTGCTGGCGGAGTTTCCGTCGGGCTACGAGATCAGGAATTCAGCCCATTACATAGTTGTTGCAAAGAAAGGGCGAGCGACTGCCTTTGCGTCGCTATTCGAGGAGATCTATCATCAGGTCGACGCGTTCTACAAGATCCGTGGCTTTGAAACGAATTCCCCCGAAGTCCTTCTCGTTGCGATCGTGTTGGGGACTCAGGAAGAGTTCAAGGAGTACTGCGGCCGGGATGAAGTGCTGTGGTCTAAGGACCTGCGCGGCTACTACTCGCTGAAATCAAACCGTGTTGCTCTTTATGACGACCCCTCTCTCTTAAACTCGGTGACGTCGGTTCAGCCGACGTCCACCTTGCCGAATGACCAGTTCAAAGCTCTGATCAATTCTGTTAGCGGCGAAACAGCGGACACTGTCGTTCATGAAACCACTCACCAGGTCGGCTACAACATTGGAATCCACTCGCGACTCGGTGAGACTCCGAGCTGGGTTGTCGAAGGTTTAGCAACTGTCCTCGAGGCTCCAGGGCTCCGATCGCGGGGTAAGGCGAGTGGAAAGTCCGGCGGCGAGAAGGTGAATCCCCAGCGTCTGGAATGGTTCCGGGGCGAATATGAAAGTCGTCGTAAACCGGGCGACATTGCCAAGATGATTGCTTCCGACGACTTCTTCCGCAGTCAGGCTTTGGATGCCTACAGCGCCGCATGGGCATTCACTTACTTCATGACGGAGAATCCCGCGCGAGCCAGAAAGTATGTTCGGTATCTCAAGCTTCTTGGCGAACGGGACCCGATGCAGGCCTATTCGGCCGAAGATCGCCTGAAGGATTTTCAGTCGGTGTTTGGTGATATCGCTCGACTGGAAGTCGACTTCCTGCGATCCATGGATCGAGTCGAAAGTCCTTAGCAACGGTGGCCGTTGTTCGAATCCCATTTGAGATTTCTGTCGCACCCTGCTCTGTGGTTGCCTCCACCAAAAGAAAAACCCGACACATTTGCTATGTCGGGCTTTCCTGGGAGGGTTGGTCAGAACGCCTGAAATTCCGTTAGAGAATCGCTTTGATCCTTGAAAGGAACTCTCGATTCGTTGGGAATCGGTCCATCGTCTTTGTCAGCTGTTCCATGGCCTCAACAGGGCTAAGGCTTATCAGGCTGCGGCGAAGCATGGTAATGCCCTCCAGAAGATCTGGCGCGAGAATTTTTTCCTCGCGACGAGTGCCGGATTTGCTGATGTCAATTGATGGCCAAATTCGGCGATCGGCAAGTTCACGACTAAGCACCATTTCCATGTTGCCCGTACCTTTGAACTCCTGAAAGATCGCTTCATCCATTCGCCCGCCGGTATCAATCAGAGCCGTGCCGCAAACCGTCAGTGATCCACCTTCGTCAAAGCGACGAGCCTGGCCGAACAGTTTTTTGGGGACGTCCAAAGCTCGAATGTCCAAGCCGCCTGTTCCGGTGCGGCCGGTGCTGCTGGCCTTGTTGAAGGCTCGAGCAAGTCGGGTGATACTGTCAAGCAGAATGAAGACGTCTTTGCCCTCTTCGGCAAGTCGCTTTGCTCGTTCGATGATCAATTCGCTAAGCCGAATATGACTTTCCACATCGCTGTCCAGTGACGATGAAATCACTTCACCCTTCACCATTCGACGCATTTCGGTCACTTCCTCAGGACGCTCGTCAATCAGCAGAACCATCAGATGAATCTCCGGATGGTTAATGCTGACCGAATTTGCGATATCCTGAAGCAACATCGTCTTGCCGGTTCGCGGAGGAGCAACCAGCAGAGCTCGCTGTCCCTTTCCGATCGGGCAAAGCAGATCCATGACTCGCATGGTCAATGGCTTCGGACCGACTTCAAGTTTGATCTGCTCAAACGGATTGATTGCCGTCAGGTTGTCGAAATGCTTGACGTTGAGGTACTCTTCAGGAGTGAACCCATCGATCAGCTCGACTTCACGCAGACGTGGCCCCTGATTGCGAGTGCCCTGCCCTACGTCACCTCGGATAAGAACTCCCTGGCGAAGCTTGTATTTTTCGACCAGCGAGCTGGAAACGAACGGATTGGAATCTTCCGCCGCATAGTTTCGTTTTGGGTCGCGCAGGAAACCGTAGCCACGTGTGTGAAGTTCCAGAACGCCGTCGAAGGTTCCTTCAACAACTTCGCCGGAAGGCTGAATCGTTCGGCCTCGACGAGGCATTCCCTGATCACGGCCACGTCCTGAATCTCGCCCGCCGCGGGGTGGACTGCTGTCATTGCGACGGCCTCGGCCACCACTATTGTCTCGCCCGCCGCTGTTATCTCGGCCACCATTGCTTCCGCCACGACGCCCGCGCCCTCCATCGTTTCGGCCACTGTCTCCGCGCCCGCCATCACGACGATTCGCTTCAGGCCGACCGCTTCCCTGGAATCGACTTGAGTCGCTGCGACCCGGGCCGTCATTGCGAATTCCGCCGTCCACACGACCAGGGCTTTCGTTGCGAACGATTCCTTCGCCACGAGGTGGGCCGTCATTTCGAGGTGGACCGTCATTTCGGATTGGCCCATCGTCCGGACCTCGACGACGACGACGACGACGACGACGTGGGCGACGATCATCGAACAAATCACCCTGCTGCGGTGGTCCACCGCCCTCTAGATCTCCATCGCCCGATGGGCCGTCCAGATCGTCAAAATATTCGCCGCGATCGTCTGAAGACGACGCGGGCTGGTCAGCTGGGGAATCTCGCCGAGGAGCAGGACCACGTCGCGAAGGATATCCGCGTCCGGAGGATGATTGGCCACGATCAGCAGAAGCGCCGCGATCAAACCGAGTTCCGCGGTCGGAGCCAGGTCCTTGGTCAACAGCGGGTGGTTGACCGGCATCAATGTCTACAGCGTGACGGCTTGAACGACCTCGTGGAGGCGCATCGTCGTCGTCTCCAAAGTCCAGTTCGTCGGTACTGAAGTATCGCATGCCGGTTTGCGGTTCAACATCCGCAATACTGCGTTCAAACCGGCTTGAAGTGCGTTCGGATCGCTCTGTCTCTTCCGCTCGCGGGCCGGGTTCCGCACCCACGCCGTCACGTGCAACGCGGGGTCGGCGAGGCTTTCGCTCCCGGGCTGCGGCTGGAGCCTTCTCCGCACTGGTAGATTCTTCTGGCGCTGGAGCGACTTCGGCCTTAGTTTCAGAACGTTTTGCTCGTGAAGTTCGGGCAGCACGGTCTTCTACGCCTGATCCGAAATCATCATCGGACACTGGTGCGGCGGCTTCGGGTTCCGCAGAAGCGGTCCGGCGAGTTCGAGTTGAAGCGGCACGAGGTCGGGCGGTTGTGCTTCGGGTCGATGGTCGTCGACGCGGACTTTCGCTGGTTCCTTCTGGGTCGGAACTGCTTGTCGGCATAAAATTGTAACCTGATTGGGCCTTGAATTGAGGGAGGCAGCGGACGACGTTCGTCATTGGCCTCAAAAACGGACTCTCACGGCATCAACAAACTCTACAGTTTCGGGCAAGATGCCGCAAAAAGAGGTTTGGCAGCAAGCACCTTGCATGCTGCGGAGCAACCGAGAAAGCCACAAACTGGATAGAGTGAAGCGTCCTGAAACGCACACACGACGAGCCATTGATTGCGATCACAATGGTAGAAAAATCTTAGCCGTCTGCCGCAACGACAGAAAAGCTCAATCCCCATAACGCCCAAAAATGCAGCAATTCTACCCCAAACGATGTTACTCCGGATCTACCGGAACGTGTATCAGGGCTCCTGAACGCATACTAAGAATTCAGGATATCAATATTCCGAGCGCTGCCGAAGAAGGAGCCAACCTTCAAATGCCAAAAACAATCCGGGGAACACTAAGGTCTGCTGGGGTCTGTCGATCCAAGACCACCAACCGGAAAGCTCAGCAAGCAAATGGAAGCTACCAAGGGAGTTCCACTGAGCATCACACAAAACTAGATGTCGCCGCGAAGGGCAACACACGTCAGTGCCAAAGGCAGGCTGACCTTTCGCTAGTATTAACGGATCTCAATTCCGTGTCAATTGAACTCTTCAGTTCAAAACAAAACATTTTCAAGCCGAACTCAAAAACTGCCCCGTACTGCGACTGGCGGACCAGGTTGAACTCGTCGGAAGCCAGACATTTCCCGCTGATTTTCCCACCCCACTCCGGCAGCGGTCATTCTAAACGCTGGGTTCCGTTCATTGCTGGTGAGCAGCACTTCTCAACGAATTTGGGGCTTTCATCACTATTCAATCTGCGAGCCCTCAATTTGATCGACTCGAAGAGCACTTCGAATATGAGTGTACTTCAAAGGATTCTGCTTGAACTCATCCCGATTTTCGATGGATCGAAACAAGTACAGTCGCCGGTCAAAGAATGCTCCGAAACGGATGTTTCCCGAAACCGCTTTCAGGTCCGCCGTTAGCAAAACTGGGTCGCAGCCCAAATCCTGAGGTGCATACTCAGCCGGATTTTGCAAGAAGATTTCGCGATCCGATTCTGTGGCAAACTGGTAGCGAATACTTCGATAGTCCGAGGTAATGGTGTCAAATCCCGGAGTCCACTCTCGTTTTGCATGCAACCGAACAGGACAGTAACCCTCCAGCCCAATCATTGGCGATTCGACGGTTGGTTCCGAAACCGTCGCAACGGGGACGCCGCCAGTCTTTTCTGAGGCCTCGGACGTTGGGTTTGCTGCAACCTGCGGATTAATCCTACTTCCTGGCTCAACGGGTTTAGGTACTCCCATCTGCTGCGACCGAGAGATCACGTTTCGCAACATTGAAATGTAGGATGTTTTGCTCATGTAGCCGACGTTGAGTGTCTCGACGGTTCCGTCAGGAAACACAACAACATCCCGCGGTACCGTTGATGCGCCATACTGAGAAGCCAGATCTGGTTCATGGCTGACGTCGATTTTTACGGAGGCGATTTCGCCGCCCAGAGTCTGCTGTACCTGAGCGTCGGGAAACACATCGCGTTCCATCCTCTGGCATGGTCCACAATACCAGGCACCAAAATGAAGCAGGATCGGCAGGCTTTCTTTGGTGGCCCGTGCCTTTGCTTCGCCGTAACCTGACTGCCATCCGACCTGCTGCGCTGTGCACGAAGAGTTCATCGCTGTGATCAAAACACCACAAATCAGCAACCATGATCGCATATGAGTTTGCTCCCTTCGCCGCTGACTCCGATTCTTGGTTGTCAGCTTCGAGCGTTTTCCGGCAGCATGCAGAACAATGCATGTCTGATTTGCTATCGGCAAATTTGGCGACTCATTTCAGTATTCGCGTCTGCTGATTGATGACAATCGTCGGTATGGTCCGAAAAGTCTGAATCTGGCAGGTTGTCGCGGATCTCCGGTTGTTCGGATTGCGGAAGTGCTGCGACAGGAAGGCCCATAATTCCTGAGCCCTGCCTTGTTGCGATTTCGGGAGAGTTAAAACAGGTTGTCGATAACCGCTCCGTGGTCGATCGCCGCAACCGGTCGTCCTGAGTGATCCAGAAAGTGCTGCGACGGATCGACCCCGAGAACATGGAAGATCGTGTGGTGAAGGTCGCCGGGCCGAAGCGGCTGTTCTTTTGGACTTTCGCCAAGACGGTCTGTGGAGCCGATCAATCGCCCGCCCCGAATTCCACCTCCTGCGACAAAGCAGGACATCGCGTTCCCCCAGTGATCGCGGCCTGGCGTTCCTTTGCTCAGAGGTGGCCCACCATTGCCGCCGTCATTCATCCGAGGTGTGCGACTAAACTCACCGCAGAGGGCCACCATCACGTTTTCCAGCATGCCTCGATTGGACAGATCGGTCAAAAGGGCGTAGACGAGCTGATCGATCTTTGGCAGATAATTCTCCATTCCGGACTTGAGGTCCCAGTGATGGTCCCAGCCGCCAAAGTGACACGACACAAACGTCGTGCCGGATTCTACAAGTCGGCGGGCAAGCAGCGTGCTCTGCCCCCATGAGTGGCGTCCGTAAAGGTCTCGAGTCTTCGAATCTTCCTTCGTGAGATCAAAGGCATCCCGAGTTCGGTCCCCGGTGACCATATCGAATGCAATACGGTCGAATCTGTCCATTGCTTCGAAAACTCCGCTGGCATCTGCCTCGCGTCGAAGGCTGTCGACTGACGTCAGCAAGGCTCGACGATCATTCAGGCGACTAAGGGACAGGTCCTGAGCCAACCCGATATTGCGAACTTGAAAGCCGTCAGCATTGGGATCGCCTTCGGTCTCAAACGGATTGTTGTGCACACCCAAATAATTTGCCCCAAAGTATCCCGGACGCAACCCGATGCTCATGCCATAGGGAACCGCCACATTCGCAGGCATGCCCGGCTGACGAGCGCCAGTGACTTTTGTTGCGACAGAACCGAAAAATGGGTACTTACCTTTTGTATTGGCTCCGTTGACGCCTTCGCCGCGGCCCGTCAGCATCCAGTGACCGCCCGTAAAGTGGTCGCCGTTGTCGTGATGGATGGATCGGATGATCGAGAATTTATCCGCAATCTTTGCCTGCATTGGAAACAGTTCGGTTATTTCCATCCCGGGTACGTTTGTGGGAATCGGCTTCCAGATGCCTCGATATTCGGCCGGTGCCTCCGGCTTCATATCGTAAGTGTCCATGTGGCCTGGTCCGCCGTCGAGCCACAGCAGGATGACCGACGTGTTTTTCGTCGCCCTGCCCTGCTCTGCTGCCTTTTCTTTTGCCGCCAGGATTTCAGAAAGGCCAATGGTTGCCATTCCGGCGACGCCCGCCTGAACAAAGCTTCGCCGCGACTGCCCATCACAATACGCTGCCGAACGACCTGAATGGACTCGAAGCATGGTTGGTTTCCGAGAAGGAAATTTGGGGCGGGCCTGCTGACGTTGCGGAATGGCCGAAACGTCAAGCTTGACGGTGTGAACTGAGGGAGGAGAAGTCAAGGATACCGTGCGAATCTGTCATAAGTCAATTTTCCTCAGGATTTCGATAGGTGAGTACTTGGACTAAGCGTTGGGGGGCGATCCATCGCTAATCGACATGGATCACGTGAAATTGCGTAGTTTTGGAGGCATGGGGCAATCGATCATGGCCGTCAGTTACTGCCAGTCTGCTTCAAAATGAGAAGCTGCTCACTTCGGAAATGCGCCGAACCTTCGTAGTATGTAGGGCGTACGGAAATGATGATTTTGCGAATAGCAGGATTCAGATGCTTGGCTACGGATTGGCGGGTAGATCAGCCTGGAACCAATAGCTCACTCAAACTTATGTCAAATTACTTTCTCCTGTCGACCTTGCACATTCAGGACCACGTTCTTTGCCAGCGTGAAAGAACTCACCGATGTTCTGCGGCGACCAGCATCGTCTGGTGTCTCATTGCGCTGGTGATGGCTTCCGGGATCGCGTTAGGTGATAAAGCCAGCGACGACTTCAACCTTGGTGTTGGGTTCTATCGCAGTCAGCGATGGGAGCAAGCTTCTGAAACCTTCAAACTGTTCCTCAAAGAGTTTCCAGAGCATCCTCGATCTAATCTCGCGCGGCTCTATTACGCATTGTCTCTGAGTTCACTGGAAAAATACGCACCCGCACGAGAAGAGTTTACAGCGTTCATCGCGGCTGAACCCGAAGGCAAGAACGCTTCCGACGCCCGGTATCGGCTTGGTGAATGCAGTTACTACCTCCGTGACTACCCTGCAGCGATTGAACAGTTGTCGGGCTTCCTGGAAAGGCATACCGAACATCAGCTGGCCGACTGGGCTAAACTGTTCCTTGGCGACTCGTACACCGCAACAGAGCAATTTGCCAAAGCCGAACAGTACCTTGCTCCTCTGGTTCAGGGACAAACAAACCCATCCATCGTTGGGGATGCTCGTTTGAGTCTTGGTAAAGCTCTGCATGGACTAAAGCGAACTCCAGAAGCGATCGACCAGTATCGGGCCGTCGCAGCGTTGCCGGATTCTGCACTCGCCCCGCGGGGTCTTTATCGCATCGCCATCATTCAAATGGGTGCTCAGCAATACAAGGATGCCGCGGCAACCTATGAAGAGCTGATTACAAGCTATCCCAAAAGTTCTCTTTCTGTCACTGCGGCTTTTGGTGCTGGCCGAGCGTTGTTTGAGCTTGGCGAGTTCGACAAAGCAATTGCTCGATTCAAAAGTGTTCCCAAAGAATCTCCCAATAGCGTGCAGTCCATTCTGATGACGGCAGTGTCGCTGAAGCAACTCGGCAAAGTTGAAGAGTCGCGGCGTTTCTTTGCCGACGCAATAAGATCGGCCGGGACGACTCCCCTGGCGGCAGAAATCGTCTTTGAACAGGCTCAGATGGAACGGACCGCGGATGCCAGAGAAACGGCTGCGAAACTGTTTGAAGATCTCAGCGACCGATGGCCTAATTCGCCGCGGATGCCGGACAGCCTTTTTAATGCCGCAGAGTTGCGACTTGACCTTGGAAATCGCGAGCAGGCGGAACGTCTGTGGCGTCGTCTGAAAACAGAGTTTCCTGAAAATGCCGCTAAACCGCGTGAGCAAATCCTTCTGGGCCGAATCTTTGCGGCTCGTGGTGAACATGATAAGGCAATCGAAACAATTCAGGCAGCCATCAAGGATCCCAATTCCGCCACGACCCGAAGCACAACGGTGGGGCGTTACTATCTTGTCCGATCGCTGTTCGAAAGCAAGAAGCACGATCAGGTGGTCGAGCAAGCGTCTCTGATGGCGGATTCTCTAAAGGATGACTCCCTTGGCGAAATGCGGGGAGCCCTTGCGATGGCGGCGATCAGCAGTTTGGAACTCAAAGAGTACGACGACGCGATTAAGTTTGCGGATGAGTTTCTACCGGACTCAAAGGATGCGAAGCAGTCTGCCGACGTCACGGCCGCTCGAAGTGTCGCGCTGAGTCACCTGAAGCGATTTCCGGAAGCGATTGACAGTCTTAAATTGCTTGCCGTTTCGAATCCCGATGATGCTCAAACCTGGACCGCAATTCTGAAGTCTGCCGAAGCCGCTTTGGAGCTGGAATCGCCCGAAGATGCAGAGGCTTTGTTTAAACTCGCGTCGGGCTATGACAAAGATCCGGCTGTCAAGGAGGCCGGATTCGCAGGGATCGCGTGGAGCCAATTCAAGGCGAAGAAGTTCGCCGACGCAATGAAGGCGTTTGCAAAGTTGGAGGTCGACTATCCCGCATCAGAAGATCTTAGCCAAACGCTCTTCATGCAAGCACGATGTGCGGAGGAACTGGGAGATGCCGAGCCAACAATGTCGGCTTACAAAATGGTCTTCGAGAAATTGACGAAGGGACTGCAGACGCCCGCCCCAGTTGGTGCAGAATCGACAGAACCACTCAAGTTTGCCTTTGATTCCGGACGGCAGGTTGCGCGAGGCCTGGAGAAACTCAAACGATTCGACGACGCTGATACGTTTTATGAAACACTGGTGACTCAGTTTTCGAATGCGAAGGATTTGGATCGTCTGCTCGACGAATGGGCATGGATGAATGTCTCGGCCGAGCGATTCGAAAGGTCGGATTTGATTTATCGCAAGCTGATGGATCAGTTTCCCGACAGTCCGTTCGCCGGGCAGGCCCGCTTGTCTCTCGCGGAAAGTGATCTTGAAGCTGGTCGAATCGACGCAGCCTTGCAGGAGATGGAAGCCATCGTCGCCGACACTCGCTATGGGGCAGCCGAAAAAGAACGAGCCCTGTTCCATGTGATCGAGATTCAGTCGGCTGCGAGAAAATGGCCAGCAGCCTCAGCGGCAACGGAGCAGTTTCTTGCCAGTTATGCCAGCAGTACACTGTCGCCCCAGGTTCGGTTGTTTGCAGGTGATGCGCTTGTGCAGCTTGGAAAGTCAGAGGACGCTGCCAAAGCGCTGGACGAACTCCGGCAGGAAATTGTGGGCGGAAAAGTTCGAAACGAAGATTGGGTAGACCGAGTCTGGGTGGTTCTCGCTGAAGCGTCACTCGCGGCGAAAAAGTATAATCAGATCGATATTCTGGAAACGGAGTTGCTTGAACGCAGCAAGGAATCGCGGTTCGGCTTTCAAATGTCGTTCGTTCAGGGGCGACGTTGGAAAACGCAAGCTCCACCGGATTTCGAAAAGTCCCGAAAGTACCTCAGTTCTGTCACCGCAGATGCACTGGGCCAGGGAACAGAAACGGCTGCTCAGTCCCAGTTCCTGATTGCAGAAACGCTGCGAACCGAGTCTCGGCTGGATGATGCGACCAGAGAATACTTCAAAGTTTATATCAATTACAAATACGACGATCTTCGAGTTAGAGGACTATTTCAGGCGGCGGCATGTGAGGCTCAGCTTCAGAAAACGGAAGCTGCGGTTCGAGACTTCAAAGAAGTCATTGCTGTGTTTCCAAAGTCTGAATTTTCAGCAATGGCAAGAGAAGAGTTGAAAAAGCTGGGCGTCGCTTTGGACTAGTCTTCGGGCGACGGTAACTCGGACAGGCATCCGCTGTCGCACAACTAAACCTGTATTAAAACTCAGGCAGTCCCGGTAGGTCTGCCTGAAAACTCTCAAAACGAAGTCAGCAAATCACCGTGAATCTACATCCAGCATTCATCGCCAACCAACGACGAAGGTCGAGTGTGATCGTTCGAATCGGCGTGATGACCGCCGTACTTTTCGGGCTGCTTGTGGCATGTCAATCGATTGCTCAGGAGCCTGCTGCTGGTAGCCAACCGGCCGATGCATCTTCCGGCGCTTCGTCAGCTCAGGAAACGACAGAATCTGCAACGTCCGATGGTCGAGCTGTCGGAATTCCGACGAATCCTGTTGGCATCGCCAAGGCGATGGGAATGCCTTTCACTGTCGCCTTCATTATCGCTTCCGTGATCGGCGTTTGGTCAGTCATTGAACGACTGGTAATCCTGCGTCGTCGTCGTGTGATCCCTAAAGCCTTTGTCGAACGCTTCCTGATGCACTTGCGGGCGGGACGTATGGACCGGAACGAAGCAATTTCTGTTTGCCAGCAGAACGAAAGTCCTGTCGCCGACGTGTTTATGCATGGAGTTCGTAAATGGGGACGCCCCAGCGTGGAAGTCGAACAGGCTGTGATTGACGGTGGCGAGCGACAATTAACGCAGCTCAAGAAGGGGATGCGAGTTCTCAATGGCGTTTCAACACTCAGTCCGCTCATCGGCCTTTTGGGAACCGTCGTGGGAATGATTCAGTCGTTCAACGATATCGCCACCGCCGGCGCGATGGGGCAAACACAGACTCTGGCGACGGGTATCGCGGTCGCACTACTGACCACGGCTGTCGGCCTGTTTATCGCAATCCCTGCGATGGCGGCCTATCTTTATTTGGCTGGACGCCTCGATTCTATCGTTATGGAAATGGATCGACTTGGCCAGGAGCTCGTCCATCTGATTTCTGCCGAAGCTCTCCGTGAACGCGCCGTCATCGCTTCCGGTCCAACGGAGACTGCTCCTCCGGCTCGACCACGGAAGTCAGTTGCTGAGAAGTAGCGTTTGCCGAACCGTGATCCGTTCAGTAACCTGATTCGATGACTCGGGCTTGCGCTGGAAGACAGCGCCGGCTGGCAGTTCAAATCCCCCATGTTTTGGATCGTGATCCTGTTTGAAAGTGCCCGCATGACGGCTTCCGATTCTCCCAGCAATACGCCTATGACGCTGTCTGTCATCGTGCCGGTGTTCAACGAGCGAGACAGTCTTGTCCAATTGATTGACGAGCTTAAGGCGGGCGTGAAAGGATCGGTTGAAAGCTATCAGATCATTCTTGTCGATGATGGGTCTTCCGACGACTCATGGAGCGTCATTCAGCAGTTGTCATCGCGCGAATCGATGGTGTCCGGGATTCGCCTGCGACGCAATTTTGGAAAGGCAGCCGCGCTAACAGCAGGCATGAAAGCCGCGACCGGAGAGCTCATACTTATGCTGGATGCCGATCTGCAGGATGACCCCGCGGAGTTCCCTGCCCTGTTGGACAAGATTCATGTGGGCTTCGATGTTGTGAACGGATGGAAGCAGCGAAGGCTCGATCCGTGGCACAAGGTCTATCCCAGCAGAGTGTTCAATTGGATGGTTGGTCGCATGAGCGGCTTGATGCTGCATGATCACAACTGTGGGCTGAAGTT
This sequence comes from Planctomycetota bacterium, assembly GCA_031377305.1. Taxonomy (GTDB): domain Bacteria; phylum Planctomycetota; class Planctomycetia; order Planctomycetales; family Planctomycetaceae; genus SXXK01. The sequence goes on from JANMEV010000377.1 coordinate 68,210, forward strand.
GTTTCGGTCCGATGTGGCTCAGGAAGTACAGATCTACGGCGAGCTGCATCGGTTCATACCTGTGCTGGCGTATGCTCGAGGATTTCGAGTGACCGAAGTTGCCGTCAACCACCGCTCGCGCCAGCATGGTCATTCAAAGTATGGCATGCGGCGATTTCTTCGCGGCCTGTTGGACCTGATGACCGTCACTTTTCTCACCAGCTTTGGCCGTCGCCCACAGCATGCGCTGGGTACCGTGGGACTCGGTTTTTTCCTGCTGGGAATGCTGGGCCTCGGATATCTAAGTCTGCTTTGGATCGCCATGCGAATTGGCATTGTGACCGCTCAGCCGATCGGAAATCGACCGCTGCTGGCGTATTCCGTCGCCGCGTCCCTGCTCGGTGGTCAGGCTCTTTCACTGGGCCTGCTTGCCGAACTCATCGTCGCCTACACCAGCCGCAGCAGCGACAGCTACAGCATCCGCGAAACGACAAAGTAGTTCAGACCGAAATCAGCGTCGACATCTGTTGCGCATCGGCCACTACTGTAACGACGTTGTTGCGACATCGTTCCACGACAGCCCAAACCGTGCGAGATATTTTCGCAGTCGATCGGCATCGTTGCTGGAATTCTTTGACAGGCGTGAGACCGAAAACAACCGGCGACCGGCATCCGAAAGCGTTCGACATTCCTTACAAATACTGATCACCGACGACAGTTGCATCTGATCGAACAAATCCAGCTCAGAAATCTTCTCGGTCGATAATACGGTCCTCAGAACATCGACTGTTGAGTCGTTCTCAGCCTGACCGCTGATCTGTAATCGGTCCAGTTCTGCCGACACCTCGACTTCGCCGATCCGTCCGGCATTCGCCAGAGTCGCCATGCGAACGACCGCGGCATTCAAATCGCGAAAGTTCGCAAGCCATTTTGCGTCCGATGACTGAGACCACTTCAAAAACGCTGCCCGAGCTTCACGGCTCATGCTGACTCGATGGCCTGTGGCGTCGCTGAACTGTTGGAGTTCGAAGTCCAGGTTCGGCTCAATATCTTCGCGCCGCTCGGCCAAACCGGGCAATCGAAATGTCCAAAGGTTGATTCGAGCCAGCAAATCCTCGCGAAATCTGCCAGCTCGAACCGATTCCCGCAGATCACGGTTCGTACCTGCGATCAACTGAAAGTCGCTTGCCGATTCCTTGTCCGATCCGACCGGCAGAAATCGTCGCTCTTCGATGGCTCGCAGCAGCATCGCCTGTTCGTCGAGCCCCAGCTCGCCAATCTCATCAAGGAACAACAGTCCCTGATCGGCCGACATCAGTAAGCCCGGTCGATTAGACGCAGCTCCCGTAAACGCGCCTTTCAAGTGCCCGAACAGCGTCGACATCGCCTGATCGCCTCGCAGTGTCGCGCAGTTGACTTCGACAAAAGCCCCGCTGAGCTGCTCACGACGTCGCTTGAGTTCATAGACACGTCTCGCGAGTTTCGTCTTTCCCGCGCCTGTCGGGCCGGCGATCAACATCGGTGACTTGCTGGCGATGGCGACACGTTCGATCTGCTCAATCAACCTATTGAACGCTGCGTTCCGAGTCTCGATGCCTGACTTCAGAAACGTCAAACCTTCCTGCTTCTCTTCCGCAAAACGAGTTGCAAGCGCATCATACCTGGACAAATCAAGATCGATGATGCGAAATGTCCCGGGGCTGGTATCGTTGCGCTTTGGCGGCGCAGTTTGCAGCAGTTGCCCGGGAAGGTGTCGGGATTCGGACAAAAGAAACTGACAGATCTGTTGAACGTGAGACCCTGTCGTAATGTGGATCATGTAGTCATATTGATCTGTATCAAATGGTTATGATCGAGCGAATTCGTGCAGGCGCGAGTAGACTTCTTCGAAGTCCCATGGATCCATAAGCGAAATGGCGTGCAGTTGCACATCCGTTTCGGGGCTCACGCTGGCAATGTCCGCCGCGACAAAATCAGCCAGATCCTGTTGACGAGTTTCGAACAGCAGGTCGAACCGGGCAATCAACAGATCCTCATGCTGGCACGCCGCGACCGACGGTCGCCAGTTTGACCAGCGAGTCTCCGAACGGCCGGCATCGAGCTTGCTGCCGAGTAGTCCAATCAGATGAACGGGTTTGGTCATGATGCCTCGGTGGTAAAAATCTCGCGCCAAGAAAGCGTGGCTGATTTTCGTCGCCCAGTTGCGTGCATCTGCGGTGGTCTGGGAAAAGTATATCTCAAAAGATAAACGATGCGATTAAAAGATTCGATTCGCGGTTCCTGTAGGGCTTGTACACGAGCAAGGTAAATCCGTAACGTGTTTTATAGAAACGACTTGTGATTCCTGTGTGCAGAATTCTCCTGAATCGGCACGCAGCCTGCATTGTCCTGTTTCCATCAACAAAAGAAACGCTCTCAATGCGGAAAGGCGAAAGTCATCATGGCAAACAAGTCACTCTTCAAGTCATTGGTCGGAATGCTGGCACCAAAAGCGGATGCCATCTACGAAGCTGGTGGAACCGCTTACGAATTCAGCGCACAGCACGCGCTGGCTCAGAACGCAGCAACGGGATGCCTGAACAACACGTTCTATGTCTCAGCTGATGAGCAACTGGCAACGGTTCTGGAACTATGTGCGAAGAATGAGCCGGAGTTCATCGCTCAGGTTGCGTTGTTCGCTCGGTCAAAGGGCTACATGAAGGACATGCCTGCGTTGCTGTGCGCTGCACTTTCTGTTCGATCTCCAGGATTACTGGCCGAGATCTTTGATCGAGTGATCGATTCACCGAAGATGTTGCGCAACTTCGTGCAGATCGTACGATCAGGAGTTGTCGGACGAAAGAGCCTGGGAACTCTGCCAAAGCGGTTGATTCTGCAGTGGCTGCAAGCCCGCACGGACGAACAATTGTTCTCCGGTTCTGTTGGTAACGATCCGTCACTGGGGGACGTGATCAAGATGGTTCACCCAAAGCCGAAGTCGACTTCGCGAAAAGCTCTGTACGCTCATCTGATCGGACGCAACTTCAATGAAGACGCGTTGCCTGAGATCGTGAAGCAGTACGAAGCGTTCAAGCGAAACACGAACCCAGGCAAGGTGGCAACACCTGATGTACCATTCCAGATGCTGACGGCGTTGCCGTTGACGAAGAAGGATTGGCAGCAGATCGCTCGCAACACGTCATGGACGATGACTCGAATGAACTTGAACACATTTGTGCGTCAGGGCGTGTTCGAGGACAAGGATTTGATCGGTGTTGTGGCGAATCGCCTGAAGAATGCGAGCTTGATTGAGAAGGCGAAGGTCTTCCCGTATCAATTGCTGACAGCTTGGATGAGCGTTAACGATGAGATGCCTCGGCCGATCAAAGACGCGTTACAGGATGCGATGGAAATCGCGATCCGGAATGTTCCGAAGATCAATGGGCAGGTGTATGTGTTCCCGGACATTTCCGGATCGATGCAGTCACCCGTGACGGGACATCGAGCGGGTTCGACCACGGCAACAAAG